>CAZNWT010000075.1:0-21632 GCA_964576795.1 uncultured Victivallales bacterium | reverse complement strand
GAATGTCGATCTGAGGTAGTAAAGTGTCTTGACGGGGCTACATAACAGTAAGAGTAAGAAACGTGCCGCACACACTTAAACGTACTGAGGAGGGGGTGGCTAAAAATACAATTACAGTTCGTCTTCTACGCGATTCTCTTCTTCTGCCCAATGTTGAATCTCTTCCTCGGGTTCCTCGTTTTCCCCCTTATTCCACTTGAGGACTCCCCATACGACGCAGAGCAGTGTGCTGAGCAGAGAGAGAATGTACGGTGCAGCGACCCATGGGTCTGCGATACCAAGCATATACCATCTCCTTATGTTTTAGGTTGCCGGTCCCATGCAGCGTTCCAGATGTGCATGCGACAGCTTCTTTGTGAACAGTGAAACCAAGACCGTGGCACCAATTGCAAGCGGTAGGCTGATTACAATAGGGTCGACAAACGCCCAGACGATGGGGCCGCTCTTTGCGAAGACCTCTTCGCCATTCAGCAGCGAGATGGTCAGTGAGCGAGTGCCGAACCCCTTTTCGCATAGCAGAAGGACTGTGGATGATTTTTCAAGAACGAACGTCATCCACAAGAGACTGGAAAAGGCACCGGTGAGCATGCCGGCAATGGCGCCGGCTTTAGTGATGCCCCGGCTCCAGAGGGCGCCAACATAGATGGGAAGAAATGCCCCGGCACAGAGTCCGAAGAAAATTGCAGTGCCGCGTGCCACAATAGCGGTACCTGTTTTTCCAAACTGCATTTCGATGGCATAGCTCAGATATACGGAGACCAGAATGCCTATCAGGACACCAAAACGGGTGGCGAGAACACCGTGGCCCTTTTTGGTTACCTGCAGCGATTCTTCAACCAAATCGCGCCCCAGGGAGGTTCCCATAATATGGAATTGACTGCTGAGTGTACTCATGGCCGCCGACATCAGTGTTAGCATGAAGAGAAGATTGAACCATTCCGGTGTCGCTTGCTGCAGATACATAGGGATGATCCGTTCCACGTCACCCTCTGCCATTGTGATGGAGATCTTTCCGACCGTTTGGTTGAAGAAGACATTGGAAAGCGAGCCGGCAATGTAGGCAACGCCCGCTGTGAGCAGAATAAAGATCCCGCCGATCGGGATGGCGCGGTTAAGTTCTCTTCCGCTCTTGACGGTCATATAGCGAACAGCAAGCTGCGGCTGCGCCAGCACCCCAATACCCACCCCCATAATGATGGTGCTGACCGTGACCCACCACAGCGGCGTTCCAAACCTGGGCATTGTGGTCCAGCCTTGGTGGCCTGCTGCCTGTAGTTTGGCGGGTACCATTGAAGCCATATCCGTCAGTGCTTGATGCGCTTCTATCACGCCGCCCAGTCGGTGATAGGTAAGGCAAAGGAGTGTGCCGAGTCCGACTAGCATGATGGTGGCCTGTAGGGCATCCGTATACATGACCCCCTTAATGCCTCCCATGACCACGTATAGTGCGATGATGACCGCGAAGACAAACAGAGCTGTGGTGTAGTGGATCGAGAACTGGTGGGCGAGATATTTGGCGGCTCCGGTGAGAACGGCGGAGGCGTACATGGGAACGAACAGCAGGATAATCATGGCGGCAGTCCCCTGGATAAAGCGAGACCGGAAGCGGCGACCGAGGAACTCAGGGAACGTGTGTGCGTCCAGCCGCAACCCCATGCGACGGGTACGCCTACCGAATAGCCAGAAGGCGATAAAAATGCCAAGGAAGATGTTGAGAAAGGGCAGCCAGAGCAGACTCATTCCAAAGACACCTGCGGCACCACCGAATCCGATGATGGCCGATGTGCTGATGAAGGTTGCGCCATAGGACATAGCCATGACATACGGGTGAACCTTACGGCCGCCGAGCATGTAATCGGTGGCTGTTCGGGTGCCCCGATAACCGCGAACCCCCAGATATCCGATTACAAAGAGATATATTACAACGACGAAGATCATCCAGATAGAAACCATTAGGTACTCCTGAAATGTGTTGTTATGGAGGACGTCCGCTCTTGTACAATAGGTGAGCGCTCCCTTTGGTGGCTTTCCGTACCCGCTTTGTTCCGACTCACGATCCCCTTCCCATTTCCGCAATCCAATGAAAGAGTCGTCGAGGCTAACGAAAAGCGAGAGCCATGACGAACAAAAAACGGATACCGCCATCTAGAAACGAAATGACCATGTTTGTCGGATAGCGTATGACATCTATAGCAAATATAGTTCTGGAGGAGATCGGAAAGCATGAGGCTGACTGGTGTTTTTTCCAAAAGGACTTTATGGAGTTAGTAGCCTGTCGGTCTTCGACAAACTACGCGATTGATTGAGTTTGCGGTTTTTCTCGATCCCGTCGCTTCTGTCTTATGCATACAGGCTGATAGGCAGTGGTAATGCTTTAGAACAAGCGTTCTTTCGGTTGTTAAAAAAGAAAAAATTAGACGTATTGGCCGTGGACTTTACGATGTTCCACGATATAGTGATTTCCTGAGAGCCACGTTGAGTCCCCATGCGAGTCAGATGGCGAGAGCATCGTTAAATTGTTGTCTTTTGCGGAGTTGATTATTTGGATTTGTGTTTAATTGCTGGAATGAATAATGTGTAGACGCAAGTGAACTGGTGAAATCTTTGTGCCGGTGGTAATTGGATTGGGTGTTTTTTATGGGGCATTATAAGGAGGTTGCAATGAATGTTCGGTTGGTTTGCATAGGTTGGTTTGTCACGATCCTGTTGGTCTGTTTCTCCCTGCTCCCGGCCTCGGCCGCTAACCCAAATGAGGCCACGCCCGCGGTCGTCGAGGAGGCCCCTGCATCCCCGTGGTCCGACGCCGAACTCACTTTCGGCCTTCAGGCCCGCGATTCCGAAACCGAGGGCACCGGCGATTTGCTGATTCCCGTCTGGAACCCTGGCGGCACGGGTTTGTTGTTCGTTAATCCTCGCACCGCTATCACCGATCATGATGGAGAGGAAGGCAACCTCGGCGTGGGCTATCGACAGCTTTGCGAAAAGTACAATATCATCTTTGGCGCCAATGCTTACTACGACTATCGCGACACCGGCTACAGCCACTACGACCAGTGGGGTGTCGGCGTCGAGTTGCTCAGCCCCTGGGTCGATTTTCGCGCCAACTATTACGAGCCCGACGACAAGCTGGTTCTCGTCAGCAGTCAGACCGAGTCCGAATCTCGCACGACCTCTCGGATAGACGAGAGCTGGACCGCTCCCTACGTCACCGGCAGTTCCATCGCGCAGGACTACACCCGCACTCACACCCTCACCACCCTCACCACCACGCACACCTACGAGCAGTTCGAGCAAGCCCTCGGCGGCTATGACTGGGAAGTCGGCGTTCGCTTGCCCTTGCCCACGAAGTTAGAATCCCTAGAGCCCCGCATCTTCGCCGGTTATTACGACTTCGACAACGACTTCGATGGTGAAGCCAAAGGTTGGAAAGCCCGCGCTGAGTTGCGCGTGTTATCTTCGATCTTCCTCGAAGCCGGCCTGTACGAAAACGACGACCTTACTGGTAGTGACTGGTTCGCCGGCTTTCGTCTGAGTGTGCCCCTCTGCAGTAATCCCTTCGCCACTTCCAAATCCCGAGGGAATGCCGACACCCGCGATCTGTCTGCCCGTTTGACCGAAATGGTAATGCGCGATCCACAGGTCCGCCTCGACACCTCCAAGTTCATTGCAAACGCGACTCTCGAAGAGCAGACCACCACCAGCTCCAGATCGACCCAGAGCGAATACTTAACGGTGATGGACGACATCCAGTTTGTGGACGGCGATGTTGAGACCTCTGGTGACGGCAGCGGCGAACGGCCCTTCGCCACCATTCAGGAAGGTGCCGATAATGTCTCTGGCAACCGCAACGTCTATGTATTCGACGCCACCAGTGCCTACGCCGAAAACGTGGTCCTGCCTGACGGCACCACCCTTTGGGGCAGTGGTGTTCTGATGCCCGCCTTCAACGGCCAGTTCTTCGGTTCGGGCGTCGCGCCGGTAGTAGACGGCATGAGCATGGGCCCCTCCATCACGATGGCCAACCTCACTACGGTCAAGGGCTTCACTATCAAAAACACCGATACTGGTGGTAGCGTAATTATGGACGTCCTGCCCTCTCTGGGTGCCACCGATATCAGCCGTATCGGTATCCTCGGGAATGATGCCGCCGATCTGACGATCACTGATAACACATTAGCCGGCAATTATGTTGGTGCCCTCTTGACCCGTCAGGGCGACTTCAATATGACCTTCATCGACAATCTGGTGCAGGACAATGACCTGAGTGGCTTGGAGGTGAACGCAACCGGTGCCAGTGGAACATTCAACGTGCTGCTGCAAAACAGCCTCTTCCAGAACAACGGCGGCGATGGCGCCAACATCATTGGTGACACCTATGATACCTCCATCATTCAGGTGTTGAATAGCCAGTTTAACGCGAACAGCGATGGTCTCTCCATCGACCAGTTTAACACAGACCTGACCATTGCTACGGTGTCCGGCAGTACCGGCAGCGACAATCTGGGAATGGGCTTGGGCATCGCCCAACGTTTTGGTGAAGTGTCCCTGGCCAATATTTCCGGCAGCACAGCCAATAACAATGGTACCGAGGGCATCTTCCTCGGACAAATTTCAGACGAAATCTCCATCGGCATCATCGGCCTTCCCGAAGGTCTTGGGAGTAGCGTAAGCGCCCTGACAGACGAGTTTGGCCTGTCTCTGCCTCCAGATGTGGCCACGCTGCTCAGCGCGGAAGGTCCGGTCACAGCCAACAACAATGGGGATACTGGCGTCTGCTCTCTTAATGGTTCGCGCTTTGGGCTGTCCCTGGGCGCCTTTTTCGATATCACCGCTACTGGCAATGCGAATGACGGTCTTACGGCGGAGGTCATCAACATTGACGGCATCGCAGCCAGCATCGGAGGTTCGTCACAGAACTGGTCGGACATCCTCCAATTGGTGGATGATGTGGTTGATCCGGCATTCGGCGTAGACCTGCCCCTCTCCATCACAGGCGACGGCCAGATGCAGTTGAACAACAACGGCGATATGGGGATGAGAATCGTGACCAGGGGTGATGATGCCTCCATTTCTGCCTTTGCCGGGCTGGAAGCCATAGGGAATGTTGGATCCGGTGCCGTAATGTACAACGTCTCGGATGGCATCAGCGTCAGTGCGCTGGCGCATGCCAATCTCAGCGGCAATATGAGCGACGGACTTTTCTCAAAAACCATTGGCGCAGATGTGGCCATTGGCATTCTGGCTGACCTGACCGCCTCCAATAATGGCGGTAGCGGCATCCTCACTGACACTGGTAGCTCAGACGGCATTGCGGCCCTGCTCACTCTCTCCACCGATGCCATCCGCCCTCTGGGCGCGTTGCTGGGAGACATGCTTATCGGCGCGCCGATTGAAATCCCCGGTTCCGCCTATGGCCCGGTTGTGGCTTCCGGCAATGCCGGCGATGGCATCATGGCGATTGTGGATGGCAATGACATGGCGCTGACCGCTTTGCTGGACACCCAGACTGATAGCAACGGTGGCAATGGCATCAATTTGGCTCTCAATTCTGACAATGGAACCGCTATTTCTGCGATTCTCTCGAGCGACCTGCTCTACAACGTTCTCGGAGACCTGGTGACCCCCCCCATCTCCTATGACCCAATCGGTCGGGTCTCGGCCTCGGGCAATACCGGAGCTGGTGTCGTCCTCACTCAGTTCGCAGATGGTGATGCCTACAGCATTCTTGCGGG
This sequence comes from uncultured Victivallales bacterium, assembly GCA_964576795.1. Taxonomy (GTDB): domain Bacteria; phylum Verrucomicrobiota; class Kiritimatiellia; order UBA8416; family UBA8416; genus JABGOW01. The sequence continues at coordinate 15,900 of CAZNWT010000075.1, read as the reverse complement.
CATCGATGCCGATCTTAACGGCGCTCAGGGCATTTATGCGGATATTACTTCCGTCAATTCCGATGCCGTGGCCATCCTCGTGAATGCCGATACCGACGACAACGTCACCCGGGGAACGGAACTGACTCTCACGGCATTCGATGATGCCATCAGCGCCTTGATCCAGACCGACTCCAGGGGCAACGGCGACCAGGGATTCCATATCGAACAAACCGCCGCAAACGGCGATGCCTTGTTCCTGATGGCCGACGGGGTAGATGCCTATGGAAATGGTGGTACCGGATTGCATCTTGACTTGACAACGGCCGACGATGCCGTTGCCTGCATTTCTGATGCCTGGTTTGAAGGCAATAACGGACAGGGCGCACGGATTATCGCAGATGCTGGAGACAATGTGGTTCTGCTCGCTGGTGATCATGCTCTGGATCTGTTTGAGTCCAACTATTCCGGTGGCTTGGCCGGGGATCTTTTCGACCTCTTCGGTAGCGAAATCACTCAGGACGTCAACGTCTTCAGCCACAATGCGAATGTCGGTCTAATGGCGGATCTCACCAGCGCCAACGGCAATGTCTGGGTCAGCATGGATGGCAACGAGGCTAATGACAACGGCGGAGACGCGGGGCTCCTACTGAACCTAACGGCTGTCAATAGCTCCATCTACACGAGCATCATGAACACCGAAGCCAGCGACAACGATAGCCTCGGTATCCGCCTGAGCCTGGCAGGAACAGGACTCGGTGAGGAAGCGCTGGTTGGCCTAGAAGACATCACCACCCAAGGCAACGGCGCCACCGGCATCTATGTGGATGAAGCCTTCAATGGCTCCGTGGAGATTGTGGGTGAAAGCCTCACATCCACCGGCAACACCGGGAACGGTGTGTCGGTGATAACTGACGCGGCAGGTGCTGTTATCGACTTTGGCGGCGGTGTCCTCGGCAGCCTGGGTCAGAGCTCCTTCTATGGAAACGGAAACCCCGACTTCAGCAATAACGGAGTCAGTAGTATTGTAGCTCAGGAAAACTGGTGGGGCGCCGATGCCGACCCCGTGGTCGCCGGACAGACCGCTGGCGCAGTAGATGCCGATCCGTGGCTGAGTTCCGAACCGAATCCCTGATCGGAGACGATCTCTCCGGAAACGGGGTGGAGGGGGTAATGGGGTGGAGGTTAAGAATGTTTTCTGTCTTAAGTTCTGTCCCGAATGCCGCGTCTACCGGCTCCCACGGGACATTGCGCGTCATCTCAATATCCAATAGCCAACAAGGAATCTCCAACCGAAAAGAGAATAGGGACAATCATTGTGTACTCATTGTCCCTATGCTTACATTCGTGTTCCTGGGCAATCTTCTGGTACACCTCGACGACCTTCTGGATCTGCGGCGTCCTTTTCTTGAATGTTGCCGCATATTTCTTGCCGGGCATCTGTGCCAGCGAATATAGATCCTCCTTGTGCACATCCACGCTTACGTCCATAACCTGTTCATACTTGATTACCTCTGCAACTTGCGTCACTTTCATTTCGGTGTTCTTTTTCTTTGCGGTTGGGGGGCACCATTGACCCCAGGGGCATGATCAAACGGCATGTCGGCCTTGGGGAATTTTCTGCCGTAAACTTGCATATTTAATCTAATAGTATGTGTAAATAAACCTTGGACTCTTATGACTCAACCACGTTTTCACGACCCTTCACTACCCCTGGAAGAACGGGTAAACGATCTTCTGGCTCAGATGACGCTTGAAGAAAAGACCGACCAACTCATCCAGGTTCCTTTAGGAAGGGACACCAACCCCAACAATATGGGGGAGGCACAGTTCCGCCCCACCGTGGGGTCGTTGCTCAACAGCATGGGGGGGGCGAAGGTCCACAATGCGTTTCAGCGTGCTGCTATGGAGGAGTCCCGGCTCGGAATTCCCTTCATCTTCGGTCAGGATATCATTCACGGCTGCGTCACCCTCTATCCCCACGCCCTCGGTCAGGCCTGCTCCTTTCGTCCCGAATTGGTAGAGGCCTGCGCGAGGCTCTCGGCTCGCGAAACGGTTGCCATGGGCTACCACTGGACCTTCTCCCCCATGATTGACGTGGCTCGCGACCCTCGCTGGGGACGGGTGGTTGAGGGATACGGAGAAGACGCTTATGTCAACGGCATTTTCGGTGCCGCCACGGTTCGGGGGTACCAGGGCAAGGACTTGTCGGCACCCCAATCAATAGCCGCCTGCCTTAAGCATTTCGTTGGATACGGTTGGAGTGAAGGAGCACGGGACTACGCATACACCGACATATCTTCCCGTACCCTCTGGGAAAGCTGTCTCCCCCCCTACAAAATGGGAGTCGAAGCTGGGGCTGCCACCATTATGAGCTCCTTTAACGATATTTCCGGCACGCCTGCCGTAGCCAACCGCTACACCCTTACCGAGGTGCTCCGCAACCAATGGGGCTTTGACGGCTTTGTGGTGTCCGACTGGGGAGCCGTTAATCAACTGGCCTTTCAGGGAATGACCCGTGACCCGAAACGGATGACAAAGCTGTGCCTGGAAGCAGGTAACGATATGGATATGGCGGATCAGGTTTTCCTCAATATTCCGCAGTTGGTCGGTTCTGGCGAACTGGATCTTGCTGTTGTAGACGAGTCGGTCCGTAGGGTGTTGCGAGTCAAGTTCCGCCTAGGGCTTTTCGAAACCCCCTACTTCGATGAATCCGCAGCAGAAACCGCTCTCCTTCAGCCCGAGACAAAGGCTGCGGCAGAAGCCCTGGCGGCCGAGACGCTGGTGCTGCTCAAGAACGAGGGATCCCTTCTCCCATTGCGCGCTTCCAGTATTGCCCTCATTGGCCCCACAGCTAATAGTTGCACCTGCCTCAACGGAAGCTGGACCGGCTGCGCTAAAGCCGAAGACACCATCACTATCCAGGCGGGTCTCACCGAACGGTTTGAGGGCACCATCACTACGGCACTGGGATGTGAACTGTCCTTTGACAGTACCGATGAAAGCGGTTTTTCCGAAGCGGTTGCAGCAGCCCGCTCCTCTGATGTTGTCGTCCTCTGTCTTGGGGAAGAAGGTAACTGGTCGGGTGAAAACCAGTCTCGCTCAAGTATCGAACTCCCCCCCATCCAGGAGAGGCTGCTGGATGCGATCAAAGCTACCGACAAACCGATCGTCCTGGTACTCACCCATGGTCGCCCTCTCGGCCTGGAAACCGTTGCACCCAAAGTGGATGCAATCCTTGCGGCATGGCAACCCGGCACCATGGGGGGGTACGCCATCACCGACGCCCTATTGGGAGTGACCAATCCCTCTGGACGTCTTGCTGTAACCTTTCCACGCACCACCGGGCATATACCCACCTACTACTGCGAGCACAACCGTGCCCGCAAAGGAAACGCGGGAGCGTACATTGATGCCCCCCCCTCGGCCCTGTATGAGTTTGGGCACGGGTTGAGTTACACCACCTATGAATACAGCCCTCTTATCCTTTCCACCTCAGATATGAAGGCTAGCGATATGCTCACCGCCACCGTTACCGTTCGCAATACTGGTGATCGAGACGGATCCGAAACGGTTCTCTGGACTCTCCGAGACCCCGAAGCCGCCATTACCCAACCGAAACGCAAGCTCATCGCCTTTGAAAAGGTCGATCTCGCTTCGGGTGAGTCGAAGGAGGTTACGCTTTCTATTAATCCCATGACCCATCTGAGCTACCCCGACAACGACGGCAAACGCATTCTCGAACCCGGACAGTTTGTACTGGAAGCAAGCCGCCGGGTGGATGCCGAGTTTATGCTGGTGGGGGCGTCAGGCTCAGACTGAGAAAAGAAAAAATAGCTTTAATGTCAGCCGCGAGGGTTGATGTTGTACTTGAGTTTTGTTGCCTCAATTCAGGAAAAAGTCAGCGAGCTGTTGGTGAACACTTTGGGGGTCGTGGTAATGGCTCTGTTGCCAAGCAACGCCTCCGCCTGAGAAAAATGATGGAGACGGACAGGTTGCTTGTGAAGAAACTAAAACGGTCTGAAATAGAGGCTTGCGAATACCTGATTTCTATTTTCGCGGTTTGACCCCGCTTGCCGACTCGCCTTGCCAGTGATGGGCAGGGGGGTAGTCTTGCATTGCGGCCTTGCGGTAGAGCGCGAAAAGGCGTGCCATAAGAAGTGGATTGTCAATATGCTGTCGCTCAGAGACATAAAGCAGAAGAGAAGATAATAAAGAGTCCCAATGTGAAGACTCCGAATCTCGACGCGCTGGCAGAAGCGTCTATCAACTTTACTCATGCGATTTCCGAATGCCCGGTCTGCTCGCCATATCGGGCGAGCTTGCTCACAGGCCAACGCCCCTTGACGCATGGGGTGTTCGTGAACGATGTCTATTTGCAACCCAACGGTGCAAGCGTTGCCGACAACACAATTTTCGTCTTCACGTCTGATCACGGCGATATGCTCGGATCGCAAGGACAGACGAAGAAACAGCGTCTCTGGGATGAGTCTATTCGAATTCCGTCCCTCCTTATCTATCCAGACCTTCCGGGTTGGCAGCCCCGAGAAACGGACGCCCCTCTATCGCCGCCGAAGACATCATGCCCACGCTTCTGGGGCTCTGCGATATCCCTGCCGCTGACTGTGTTGAGGGACTGGACTTCTCGGATTATGTCGCGGGTGGTGATGCCCACTCTGATGGAGCCGCATTGCTCATGAGCCCGCACCCTTTTGGCCAATGGAACTCAATGGACCAAGGCGGGAAAGAATACCGGGGCCTCCGCACGAGGCGGTACACATACGTTCATGACAGGCAAGGGCCCTGGTTGCTTTATGACAACGATGTGGATCCGTTCCAAAAGCAGAATCTTGTTCATCATCCTGGAATCGATGCGATTCGGAATGAACTGGATCGGGTTCTCACGCAAAAGCTCAAAGCGCAGCATGATGAATTCCTGCCTGGGATGGAGTATATCGAGAAATGGGGCTATCCTGTTAATGAGACTGGAACCGTGCCCTATACGAACTGAATATACCCTTTATCCAAACCATGCTGTGACCTGAGGAGTTGAAGATTGCTTAGATGTTTCGCTGAGACTCGAGCTCGAACCTGTATTTCAGCGATGAGTTCACTATAAAGAAAATCATGTCCTAGGTGTGCAATCCTGAAGTTCAGAAAGTTCTGGAACATCTCGGCAGAGTTATGGCGAGTTAGTAGATGGGGAAGTTCACGAAACGAGAATCCAGCCTTGACCGGATGTTGGTCGATGTGTGAAGATATCTTTACACACAGAAGCGGGGAGATTGTTATGAAGTGGGCAGGACAACATCTAAAGAGACTGAGCGAGTCGCGGCAGATTCCAATCTCGGCTCTTGCAGGGAAGCTGGGCGTTTCCCGACGGACAGTCTATGACTGGTTTGAAGGGCAGGTCCCCAAAGGCAATCACCTTCTGGATCTCTGCCGTGAGTTTCATGTCGAACCCGAGTCGCTTTTTCAGCAGATTGTACCTCGCATACTGGTGCCATCGCACCGGACTCGTGGACGAGCTCGTGTGAATCCGGCGCGACAGGAGCTCGCGGTTGGCTTGGCACGTGAGTATGAGGATCTCTACGAAGGCGTCCGGCAGCCTGTGGTTCAGCCAGTGGTGCGCGTGGCTGATGCAGCGTCTGTCGCCCCGCTTGGCGCGTCTTTTCGTGAGATGGCCGGTCTTGTAGGCTCGGCTAACCCGATGGACTACGAACATGCCTTTGCCCTGCTGTCCGCGTTAGGTATCTGTGTGGTGTTTCGCGCCTTTCCCGATGACCTTAAGGACTATGCCTTTTATACACGCATTGCAGATCACCGCGTTGTTTTCGTCAACGTGAAAAACAATGTGCTCGATCTCATCTTTCCCTTGCTCCACGAGGCCGTTCACGCTGTACGCGACGAAGTGACGCCGCCACCAGAGGGGTACGATGAAAATGAAGAACGCTTCTGTGACCAAGTCGCAGGGGCGGCACAATTTCCCCGGCAATATGCCGAGGAGGCGCATGCATCTATGCGGAGGTCACCGGCAGCGGGTAAAGTGACGCTTCTCAAGTCGCTGGCTGCCATGCATCACCATACCGTCTATGGACTTGTGAAAGCGATTGAGGAGACGTGTGGAAAACTCAACTTACCGGCACGTTCGGTTCACGGGGCCGATGGTAATTTACGGAAGCGATATCCGACGCTTGCCGACGTGCTGTTCCACGGCGCGGATACGCCTGTCGATTACTTGGCACGGCTTCGCTCATTCTCTCCAATCCTGTTCGATGTGCTAGTACAGAATGCCGACGCTATTTCGGCACGAAAACTGGCGGAATTGTTAGAGTTTCCCAGCATGCTGGACGCCCAGGAATTACTCAATGAGCTCGGGCGACGCGGGAGGGGCGAAGCATGCACATCTTGTGCGACACCTGTAGCATCCTGATGCTGCTTCGCATCGCGCCCAATATGTTCACGGACGAGCGCTACCGGTGTGCTACCGTCAGGCAGGTTTGGGAAGAGTTTACCCAGACACAGAAATTCAAGACCAAATACCCATGGCGCAAGGAATACGCTAAACATATTCGCTCCACTCCAGTGAACAAAATCACCACCCCTGAGTATGATCTGACACTTCGTGCAGCACGACTCACAGAGCAGACGCAGCGCAACAGTCGAACCGGCAGGGCTTTTGGTCTCAGTCGTTGTGACATCGAGATCGCCGCCTGCGCCATTACTCTCGGCTACTTGATCAGCTCCACAGACGCTAATCTTGTAGATTTCTTGAAGCAGCAATATGACGTTAAGAATGTGCTACCCCTACAGCTCGTCAACGACTGGTTGGAGAACGAACTTCTTGAGTGGACGGAGTCTCGCCAGGGAGTTCTCATCGACTGGATTGCTTGCGGCGAACCGCGCCAGTCGCGGCGCGAAATTAAACGGTTTGAGAAGTTGACCGGGAAGCGCTATCCTGCGGGCTGATTTCGAATAAATAAATAGAATTGTGGTGCACCCAACAATGGCGAATGGCGAACAAAAATATGAGGACTTGTCCCGCAAAGAGCTGGTCCGGTTGTTGGCTGCTCGTGATCGACGGGACGCGACACGGTTCGGCCTCGTTTGGGAGGCCAACGAAATCGAACGCGAAAAAGCCCTGAATGCAGATTTCGTCGCACTTGATCTCGTGCCGGAACTGTGTGTTGGCGAAGCGCCCTGGCGAAACCTGATTGTTGAGGGCGATAATTTTGACGCGTTGCGTGCTCTTCGTATGGCTTTCGCGGGTCGGGTGAAATGTATTCTGATTGATCCGCCTTACAACACGGGCAACAAGGATTTTATCTACAACGACAGCTTCGTGGATAAGAATGATTTGTGGCGCTTCTCAAAGTGGATAGAGTTTCTCTATCAACGGCTGGTTCTGGCGCGCGATTTGTTGAGTGAGGACGGTGTGTTGATGTGCTTCATCAACGATGACAATCGCGCAAAGTTGGAATTACTTTTAGACAAAGTCCTGCCCGGCATGCGCATGGGTAGTCTCGTATGGAGAACGCGTGACTCAACGAGCGCAAAAGGGCGTAATTTCAGTGATGTGCATGAACATATTCTGGTCTACGCGAGACCGGGTTTTGCATTTCACGGGCGTGCGAAGACCCAGAAGAAGTACAAGAATCCCGATAATGATCCGAGAGGACCTTGGAACCTTGATCCACTAACTTTGGCCTTCAGTAGGCTTGAGCGCCCAAATTTGTTTTACCCCATACAAAACCCCACGACTGGGAACTGGTATCCCTGCGATTCGAATCGTGTGTGGGCCTACGCCAGCGAGAGGATCATCGCAGACCCTACAACATTGCGAACGGAAACGATGGAGGAGTGGATTCGTCGAGAGAAGATCATATTTCCTGACCCCAAATCCGAGCGTGTTGTTGTATGGCAAAGCTTAGATGAATTGCTTGCCGCCATTGACGCCAAGGATATTCCGGTAACGCCCAAGAAGAAGATTCCATTGCTTACCCGTGACACGCCGGATTTAGAATTCTGGGTGGGGAAGTCGGTTGGCTTTGGGCGACCCGGTTTCAAGAAGCACTGGAAAGACCTGCGAAGTCACGTCAGTCCTGTCAGTAGTTGGATTGCCCGCTTGAACGAGAAGGTCGATGAAGAGGAGACGGCAACGCTGCGGTCAAGAGAGGCCGGTGAGGGGACGGGGGTTTTGCAGGCGATCTTCGGACAAAACATGTTCAATTACCCTAAACCACCTTCTCTTCTACGGCAGTTGGTGGAGCAAGCGACCGATAAGGATAGCATCGTTCTGGACTTCTTTGGTGGATCTGGTACCACTGCGCAAGCTGTTCTCGATCAAAATGCTGCCGATGGCGGAACTCGGAAGTTCATTCTTGTTTCTTCAACTGAAGCCACGGAAAAGGAGCCCGACAAGAACGTATGTCGGGATGTTTGTCAGCCACGCGTCAAGGCCGTGATCGAGGGGTTTGCGAACAATGAACCCACGGGCGGCGACTTTGCCTATGCGCGTTACCGATGCATTGAGAGCGGGCGTCTGACGCAGCTTGACCATGCGGAGGTCTGGACGTTGATCCAGTTGATCCACCGTGAGTCCGTTGCACCCTACAGCGAGGAGCGTTGGCAGTGGGCCGGTGATGACGAGAAGGCGGTCATGTATGTGCCGCGTTTTCGCCAGTCGGATGCCAAGGCATTGCGCAAGCAACTCAGCCAGAGCGCATCGGTGATTCTTTATTCGTGGCAGTCGGAACTGATCCGCCAGCATGCTCGAGTTGAGCATGTCCAATTCGAGCATCTCCCGGACGGTCTGTCCCGGCGGTTTAGGATGAAAGGATGAAGCCGTGAGCTTGCTTGTACTGAAAGCATTTCAGGAAACCGCGATCTCTCGCGGCGTCGAGATTTTCACCAGCGCCAAGGAGCAGCTCGATTCTGCGCCTAATGATTCTGCGAGCCGGACGCACACCATCAATCACAACGGTTACTTATTGCTGGAGGCACCGACGGGCGCAGGCAAGACCCTCATGGCCGGACACATTGTGGAGCGGTTCTCGCAAATGGAAGATGTTGTCTGGTTCTGGTTTGCTCCTTTCAAGGGTGTAGTGGATCAATCAGCCGGTTATCTACGGGAGCAATTTGCCGGAGTGAGACTGCGAGAAATGCAGGATGACCGTAGCGCGGAGGGCAGCCGCAGCGGCGACGTATTCGTGACAACCTGGCAGTCTGTGGCTACACGCGTGAAAGACAGGCGCAACGTGAGAAAAGATGGAGAGATGAACCCCTCCGTTGATGGCTTCATTAAAGGTCTGCGGCAGCAGGGGTTGCGAATAGGTGTGGTTGTGGACGAGGCACACCACGGTTTTCATGCGAGTACTCTGGCGGCGAAGTTCTTCCATGAAGTTCTCGATCCTGAATACACGATCTTGGTGACGGCCACTCCTGATGATGCAGATATCAAAGCATTTGAGAAACGGCTTGGCATCGCAGAGCTACACCGCACAAGAATTGGGCGGCAGGACGCGACGGAAGCAGGTTTGATCAAAGAAGGTATCAAGTGTATCGCCTATTTTGCTGACCCGGACAAAAAGGGCCTTGTTGATTTCGAGGGTGCAGCGCTTCGAGATGGTGCCATGCTGCACCGTAAACTGAAGGAGACACTAGCTGCTTTCGGATCCTCGGTGATCCCTTTGATGCTTGTGCAGGTTGACTCGAGTACGGATAGCGTTGAGCGCGTTAAGGCCCGATTGATGAAGAGTGGCTTTACTGAACAGCAGATTGCGGTACACACGGCGGATGAGCCCGATCCGGATCTGTTGGCGCTCGCGAATGACGAAGAGCGTGAAGTCCTCATATTTAAAATGGCGGTAGCCCTTGGATTTGACGCGCCACGGGCATCAATTCTCGTCTCGATGCGTGCCCTACGCGATCCGGACTTTGGTGTTCAGATTGTGGGCCGGATTCTCCGCGTGCATCGTCGGTTGCAGGGAAAGAAGCTTCCTGAGCTGCTGCGGTATGGTTATGTCTTTCTCGCGGACCCTGAATCGCAGACGGCAATGGATATTGCCGGACAACGGATCAACCAAGTCCAGACCGAGTACGCAAAAGCCAGCCCCACAACGGCTATCGTTCGCGTGGGCGAACGCACCGAAGTTCAGGTTCTGGGGCCGGGCGGTCAAACGGCGCTCTTCTCGGAACCCGAACATTCACCAACAGTCTATGAGATAGAAGACGCGACGCGGGCGAAGATTGCCGATCCGACCAGCCCCAGTTTCGCGCTTGAACTGCTGCTGGATAGTGCCACACAGGCGGCAACGGCTGTGGGCGCCAACCGGAAACGTGCATCCGGCGATGCCCCCCCAGACGCGCCCCAACTGCCGGGGCGTTTGCGCTATTCCCTCAGAGATGGGGTCCCTCGACGGTTCAAATCACAGGTGCTTCCCGCCGACTTCGAGGCGGCAGAGACGGACTGTGCACGAAAGTTTATGGTTTCTGCCCGTGATCTGCTCACCGCTATGTTTGGCCGAGTGAAAGTGCAGAAGAAGACGATTGAAGTCTTCAGTCAGCAGATGACCTTTGAGGATGTCGGCATGTCGTTCGCTCCAGAACAAGTGGCCGGACAGGCGGAACACATTCTGACGCGTTCGCGTGTTTTTCACGCAAAAGAGCTGCGCGAAGCCCTGGTCGACCGTCTACAGCAGATTGTTCGGGAGGAGGGGCTGGAGGAACCAGAAAATCGCGCGCGAATTGAGAATTTTCTCGACGTTATTTTGGTGACCCATCCCGACTTGCTACGGACCGCGCAACGGGCAGCATTGGCTACTTACACGGAAACGGAAACGGCAGAAGCGTGGCCAGAGTTTTTTGAAACCGAGCAGCCGCTGCCCTCGTCGTCGCGAAATGCGTATGGTGTCATTCCTGTGGGATTGAATGGCTGGGAGCGTGCGTTTGCCGACCTGCTTGATCGCGATACCAGCCAGACGGTTCTGTGGTGGCATCGTAACCCCGTGAACAAGCCATGGTCCATACGTGTTCTCCTCGGGGATGGGCGCGGCTTCTTTCCCGACTTCATTATCGGCATCAAGGACCGACCAACGGAGGACGGAGTGCTTCTTAGCGACACGAAATATGCATTTGAACTTCGCAAGGAATTGCCAAAGATCCTAGCTGAGCACGCCGCGTATGGCCGTGCTCTGATTCTGCATCGCTCGGGGGAAAACCAGTGGGCCGTAGTCCAATTCCAGGCAGAGACAGGACACGCCACGCTTGGAGAGCCCTTCCGCTTCTCTGATGCCGCCAGCTATTGAGGTGCGGGTTGGAGAGTCGGAACGACTCCTACAGCTTTGTAAACAGGCAGTATCAGACTGAGTAAGGGGGCATCATTGATTCTCGCTCGCGTGGTTTGTGCCGCCACAATCCATTATCTATGCTCTCGCGCGAGAGCATAGATAATGGATTTGACTGCATTTTAAGGTTAAAAAAGCATCACCCCAGGCGGATTGGCTTTCCGTCATCGAAACAGATTCTCAATCATTCGAGACTACAGTAACCGGTTACTGTAACGGCGTCCGAGAAAAGAGCACAAATCATGGCGTGACTGCGTGTGCTTTTGGGATTGTTTCATTTCAGATTCCACCCCGGCCATCAGCATGGCGGTTTCGGGGTCGAGTGACACGGTCTGGCCATCTTGCGGGGCACGATCAAGCGATGCTTGGATACTCTCAAATTCGCCGTGGTCCAGCCAGATTCCGCCACAGCCTGGGCATTCGTCGATCTCAATGCGACAGGTGTCACTGAAGAAATGCTTGAGCATGTGGATCCCATTGCATCTCGGGCAAGCACGCTTTATTGCTGGATCAACTTGCCTTAGAGGGCCGTCGGCAATTGCCGGATTCGGATCAGGGGTGCGTTCGGATTCGGAAACCTGATGCAGTTCGTAATTATCAAACCAGATCCCACCGCAGGCGCGGCACACATCAAGAGTAACATTTCCATCAAGGGTCTGGATCAGCTTGCTGCCACAGGCAGGGCATATCGAGACCTCAATTGACTTTTGGGGTCCTTGCGTTTCCGGAACGTTGCGACAAACTTGAGCCGTCCGTTTTAACTGAACGGTGACTATCACCGTGTACAGAAGAATGACGATTACTGTAAACAGACTAATAGCATAGATCAGATTGACAGTGTTGTCATCGGCCATCCCGTCACCCCATGCCAGTCCGCACCCTCCTGTGGCTAAGAGAGCCAGTAAGAAGCTGCCAAGAAGGCCTACAATCAATCTAGAAACCAATGGGCTGCGTTGCGTATCGTCGGGTACGGTATTCATGCGATCCTCCTTCGTTCTGCTCCGGCCTGTTTGACAGTATCCTCAAGTTCGTTAATGAACTCTGAAACCGGCCCTCGATATCTCTATTTCTCATCGCCACACCAGAGCGAGAGGTTGTGCGGCAAGGTAGGCCATAATTGTCGCGATGACGAAGTAGCGGAGGATTCGTTGCTCGCCGTTCTTCCAGACTTGTATGGTCGGATAGGCGCTGAGCCCTGCGATCAGAAGCAGTGGGATTCCCGTTTGGCCCAGAGCCTGCGCGATGCTTCCTTCCTCGTCGATTGCGTTGTAGACGATGAAACCACATGCGAGGAGGCAAAGCCCCCCGAGAATCAGTGCGGTCAGCGTATCAATGAGATTTTGAAGCCACGCAGACGGCTCCCGATTGCGACCGACAAGCTTCAACACCCACCTATTAACGAGGTACATGATGGCAGCATCGACCACGCCGCCAATAGCTGCAGCGATGAACCCGAGCACCACGCTCAATGCGTCCCACCCCCAAGCCATGAAGAACTTCAGAAAGGCCACGGATATCGCGACTCCGGAAAGCAGACGCATTGCGTTCAGAGAAACGAGCGCGGTTAGCAGGGATTTTGTGAGGCAGGAACGTGTGGTTACCTTGCATCCGGGTTCAACGCTGGTGTTGGAGGGACGACCCGGCAGCCGACGGGCCAGAACCCAGGCTCCGAACGAAAGTGCGCCCCAGCCAGCGCTTACGATCATCACGATTGTCCAATAGCCATAGTCATAGCGACCCAGCAAAATGGCTGCCGGGATATATGCGAACAGAAGAGGCCATCCCCAACGCTTACGACGTAAAATGCCGCGCACGGTCAGGAGCAAGACCAATGGGTCCATCACGGCACACAGGACGTACCGGCCCAGGGGCATGCCTGCGTATAGCGCAAGCTTCAACACTCCGGGATTCATATGGAAGACGAGCACGTACAGGAGGCGAATGACGCATAGCCCAGAAAACAGAAACAGGAGAAAACGTTCGAACCACAGGGGGGTTCTGCCTATCTGGTCTTCAGTGGACCGGCTGGGATCCATCATGTTGCGAAGCCGTGCGATGACAATCACCAACCAGCGGCCAAGGAAACCGATCCAACAGCAAAAGTGCCATAGCGCTGTTTTCCTTGCCGACACCTCCGCTTTAGATGTACCGGCCTCGCTGATCTTTGCGAGTGCTTTCGTACCATGGTAGCGAGTCAGGCTGTCGGGGGACGATTTTTCAACGCGGTGCTCGATCGCTCTGCGGGCCCTGTTCCCTCCCATCTCTCCGAGGCTAACTAGCGGCTCGTAGGCATCTTCGTCTCTGGGATTGGCGTTCAGGTATGCGATCAATACCCCTGCTGTTCTCAGATCACCGATCTTGCCGATTCCTTCCGCCGCGGTCATGCGGAGATCGTCATCCAGGTAGACCATGAGGCTCAAGAGAGGTTTGATAGCGGCTGGATCCGCGATGTCGCCCAATACCTCGGCGACGGTTAAGCGTGTTTCCATATCTGAGCTGCGTAGTCTGCTGAGCAGTTGTCGTACATACTGAGGGCGCTTGAGTTTCTTCCCCTGTACGTCTTCGGCCCCAGCCTGCTTCAGCAGGCTCACGATCTCAGAACGGTCTTTCCGTGTGGCATTCTCCAATGCTGTTCCGCAATCATCGTCTATGGCATGCACGTCAGCGCCGTTGGCCAACAATGCTGCCACGATTTCAATCGGACCATACGCCGCCGCCATCGTCAGAACCGGTTCGCCATGACTGGATCGCGCATTTGCGTTAGCGCGTGCAGCCAGCAAAGCCTTGACCGTCTCTGTGTGGTCCTCGCGAACCGCCACCACCAAGGCAGTTTCGCCGGAATCGTCCTTCGTTTCTACGTGAGCTCCCCCGGCAAGCAGGATTTCTACAATGGGGGTACGGCCCTTCTCTGCTGCATCCAGCAACGATGTCCAATCATTCAACGCTCTCGTATTCACGCGAGCACCCTTAGCCATTAAGGCCTTTACCGTTTCGGTGCGGCCATCTCGCACCGCTTCCATCAAAGCCGTCCAGCCAAAGTCGTCTCTACTGTTCAGCTTGGCGCCCTTGGCCAAAAGCGTATTCACAATTTCCAGATTCCCCGCTTTTGCTGCATCCATCAACGCGGGGGCCCCATCTTCGTTCTTCGCGCGGACATCAGCGCCTTTGGCCAGTAAAATCTTTACGATATTGAGGTGTCCATTGCTTGCCGCGTACATCAAGACCGTGTTGCCATATGTGTCTTTCGAATCTACATCGGCACCTTTCGCCAACAACGCTGCCACAGCAGCGGAATCGCCGAGTCTTGCAGAGTCAAAGAGGGTCGTTTTGGCAGAATTTGTATTGGCTACAGGCGCATGGGATGGCAACGGCAGGTCGTCCGACGCGGGTGCGACGACCTCTCTATGTGGAGGCGCTTCCGGCTGTTCTGCATGTTGCGCGGGCACACCACGAGGGGACGTTCGCTCTGGCGCGATGTTGCTGCTTGCAGGGGGAGGGGGGGGCGGGAGCGTCGTATCTATCACGCTCCCGTTCTGGATTTCGACCTCTCCATTTGCGTACCGCAGGATCTCAAATCCTCCCCCGGAGACTATTCCTGTCGGCTTGCCCATCTCCTTGAGTACGGATTCTTTCGTATCCCCCATGCTCACGGCCTCGCAAAAGGGTGTTATCGAAAGCAAAACAGAGAAGACTGAAATGAACGCAGAAATACCTTTGATCGACGAGATCGTTGGGTGGACGGGATAGGGTGTGTGGCCTTTTTCCTTGAGCAACATGACCGCCTTGTAATTATATGAACAACACAACTCCCTTGGCCCCGGACTTGATGTTCTGTCGTTTTCTTCGAAGTAATTGTCGGCCTTCACCAACCGATCGTCGTCATTAAACACCCAGCTATGGAAGTGGAGGCAAGCCTAACTGTTTCAGGAAGTCATTGTGCTTGATCGTCGCGTTCTGGATGTCGTCCTCGATTCTGACAAGATCCGCATGGGTATCCTTCAACACTATCTCCGGTTCCGGAACCGCTGTGCTGATGTAGCGCGAGATGTTCAGGTTATACCCCTCCTCGGCGATTCTTTCCATTGAGATGCGCTTGGAATAACGATCCTCTTCTTTCCGGAACTGATAGGTCTCAATGATCTTGGCGATGTGTTCCTTGCTGAGCTGATTCTGTCGTTTGCCCTTCTCGAAGTGCTCGGCGGCATTGATGAAGAGCACGTCGTCGGGCTTCTTGCATTTTTTGAGGACGAGGATGCAAACGGGAATGCCAGTGGAGTAGAAGAGGTTCGCGGGCAGACCGATGACGGTATCAATATGGCCGTCTTTGAGTAGCTTGGTGCGGATACGTGCTTCGGCACCGCCTCGGAAGAGCACTCCGTGGGGCAGGATGATAGCCATGACGCCCTCGTCTTTCAGAAAGTGGAATCCGTGGAGGAGGAATGCAAAATCGGCGGCGGATTTTGGGGCGAGGCCGTGGGTTTTGAAGCGCACGTCGTCGCCCATGGCATCGGTGGGCTCCCAGCGGTAGCTAAAGGGTGGATTGGCAACGATGGCATCGAAATACGGTTTCTTGGCG
>CAZNWT010000074.1:0-21642 GCA_964576795.1 uncultured Victivallales bacterium | reverse complement strand
GGAATACCGGTGAACTGCTCGGCGACAAAATTGGGTTGCGAGAGAAAGCGTTGAAGGGGACCATAGGGGTCAGGGCTTCACATCCAACATTTCAAAGAGTTGCTTCTGTTTCTGGCGCAGTGCTCTGGAGCGTGTTGCCCGGTCTCTGCGTAACGAATGTGCATTCGACACGATAATAGTCATTCACAGTGGTCGTACCCGTGTCCAGCACGTAGTCCACCATCGCTCGCAGTGATATACCGTTGGTGATCAGCCAGTTACCGCTGTAGTCGCCGACCCCTGCGGGCGAAAGCACGACAGGGCCAGAGCTGGGACCGATAACCGTCATAAAAACAACCAAGTAGGCACACGTTCCCGACGGTCCCTAATCGGGATCCCCAACTCTGTGGTGTAGCCCCCTCGGTCTTTGGCCGGGCCGCGCTGTACGCGGAGAGAATCTCGGAGAGATGCACATACCATAGATGAGCATTTTTAACACGAAAGCTTAGGAAACAAGCCACGTTTCAGTCACGAGGAGAATTAACTGTCTACCAAAACCAGGCACACTCAGCCCTCAATCAGATACTGCTGTAGTGCCCGTGCCAGGTCATGACCAAGTGCGCGTGCCGACGATTGCGTCACGAGTAAGCTGCCGACCACGGCGTACGGAATCTCAATATCACTCGCAAGGCGGATGCCGGGCTGCGTCATGCCCCACCCAATTGCATGTAACCCTTCGTTACGATTTTTCGCTGTGTTCCATTTCGTGCCGAACGGCAGATTGTCGCCAACGCAATACGGCAGTGGCCCCGTACAACAGCCCTCGAGGACATCGCCGAAGCGGCACTGCTCACGCCAGATACGTTCGTCCGCCTGGCCGACGAGGTAGATCGACTCCTTCCCTTCGTTACGAATCCACGGACAATGCAGGTCAAGGTCAGCATCCAGCCGCCCCGCCGCCCAGGCCGGCACCAGAGCACGAATGGCAGCGGTCTCACGATGCACCGAATCTCCGCTGTAGTCGCGATTATGATCACGCGGTCGTCGGTTCTTTCCCTGGTCCCCATCTTCGACACCGTCCTTGTCGACAAACGGAACGGCCAACACGGCAACGTGATCGCGATACCAGGCACCGATTGTATCGTCCCCGAGCATCGTTTCGAGCATACCTTCGAGGGTGTAACTTGCCATCATCTCGCAACAGTGATGACGGGCCGTCAGAAGCACGCGAAACGATGGATTGCGATCTTGAGGTCCAAGCAGAAGGTACTCTGCACGCCGGCCCTTCCGTGTGGTGCAAAGCTCGTGGACGGTTGGGCGCCGATCGGGGGGTAAACGCTCGATGAAACGATCGAGTTGCCGACCGGTGTAAGGCATCCCCATGCTGAACCGGACATCATCGGCCGTGTTGGGGAACGCATACTCAAACGACCAGTCGTCGCACGCGTCGGCACCAAGCCACGCCCAGGTCCACCCGCCGTCCAAACTCACAGCTGGTCCTACCACCGTTAATGTGTTGGGACTGCTGAGCCGGAATCTAAGAGTCTGCCCAGCCGCACCCACAACACGGAAATGCCAGTAGAACCAGTGCCCCTCTGTGTCTCGCAAATCGGGACGCAGCGTCACCTCGGTCCCGGTCACCTGTTCCACAACAATGTTCCCCGCGGGGATATCCGTATCAATGATAAATGTGCTCATACTTCTCCCTTAACCATCTTTGGCAATGCAGTTCAGCATACTCCCCGAAACCCGTAAGACCCAAGAGCAAACGCGCCCACAACAACCCTCGATGAGTTTACGGGGTCAAGTTTACGGGGTCGGACCACAGGTTTTCTTAGAGCCAGATGGGACCCTAGGGGTCAGGGCTGCACATCCAACATTTCAAAAGGAAGAAGAAGACCAGGTCATTAGTGAGAGCAGCTGTAGCGGCCGGACGCATTCTGGCGGCATTCGGTCACGGCGGTGAACAAGTCCTCCCTCAAGAGCTCTGGCAGTGCACGCTCCACATTCGTCCTCCTACATATATAGAAGCAACGAACACCCCTATGTTCCGAAAACTCTTCAACTTTTCTTCGCACAGCAGACCTGATAATTCTCGTTTGAAATCTATCTGCTTCTGCTGCACTATGCCGCAGAGAGCGAAGAGCCTGCTTTGTTGATTTACCCTCTCAAGGTTGCCACGGAACTTACCATTGCTCCGAACGACTACAAATGGGTGAAGCGGAAGTACGTTATCAAGGCTCTCCGTACATTGGCTGAGCGCTATGCGCTTGTTGATGTCACTTTCCACCGCGGAAAGGACGCCGACGTGACAATCCTGAAGAATACCTCCTTGACCAGCGACGGAATCATTCAGTCCCATTGGCCTACTGGACCTATGGACTCGCAACCGAACTGACGTAAGACGAGAAGTTTGCTTAGGGCAATCTTGAGTTCGGCATTTCCCCCTGATACCGTGGCCATCAGATTGTTGTATCTGTCTGAAGAAAATACGGGAACAATCATGCCGTCAAAGCCGAATTCGCTTTTGGCTAAGCTGATTTCTGAGGAATGAATGAGTTTACGTCATCCAAAAACAGTTGCGTGGGAGCGAAAGCTCAGTGAGGTGTTCGACAAGATAGACACCGAGTTGGAATCCGCTTACGGTGACCGCTATCCCTTGCATCCCACGCGTGCTAGGCACGGCAAAACCGCCAATCCAGAACACGACGGTCTTTTCAACCTGGGAGCCGTGTTTTCGGCAGGCTACGGTTCTCAACAGGGTGCCGGTTACATGGTACGCCTACGAGTGGCTACCCTTTCAAAAGTACCAAAGTCCACACTTGAGGAAATGGAGAATCTCATCGTCGAGCGCCTTCGCGACGCATTGCCGAAGGCATTTCCCGGGAGAGATCTGAAGATCACTCGAGACGGCCCCGTCTTCAAGATTCACGGTGACATCAGCTTGGGAAACGTATAGCAAGCCCGTCAACTCTCGTCATTCAGATCGGTCTGTGCGATGGCATGAACGTATCCTCAGCCACTTATGCCCGAAACAGCTGTCCCATCTTCTTGCCGAGTAATGAACCTGCTGTGATTAACGACAGTGCCAGGAAGACCATCGCCCAGACGCCGAGGGCGCTCGCCATGTAGGGCCCGTCTTCAATGCGACCCAGAAGCTGGTAGATAGCCTTGGTGAGGGGGAAGTAGCGTTCCTTGATCGCGAGGATCAGGCTATCGCTGACTTCTAGCATCGCAAAGGAAAAAGCCAGGATTCCGCCGGCGATCAGATTGGCGCTTATCAACGGCATGGTGATGCGGCACACAACGCGAAACCCGGACGATCCCAGATTCGTGGCGGCCTCTTCCAGTGTGACGCTAATCTGCTGGAAGCCCGCGTAGGCGGCGCGGACCATGTAGGGCAGCCGCCGCATAGCGTAGGCAATGATAAGCAACGGAATTGGGTTATCCCGCGGATCGAGAATCGTGCCAGCAAAGCTGCCTACATACCCAAACGCAAGCACCAGGCCGGGGACGGCCAGCGGCAACATCACAATGGCGTCGAGCACATCACGCCCCTTAAATCGTTTGCGAACGAGTAGATAGGCTATGGCCACTCCAAGCACGACGTCCACCATTGTACTGATTGAACTGAGGAAGATGCTGTTCTGGATGCTCGGCAGTGTGATGGGATGTCCGAGGGCATCTTGATAGTAGCGCAACGTGTAGCTTTCCGGCAGCACAGTCATAAACCACTTTGCGCGCAACGACGTCAGGATCACGGCAAGGTGCGGGAGTGAGGCCACGAAGACCACCAGAGCAAACAGGGCGATGATGAGGACTTTTCCGAACCAGCCCGGATCCTTTTCCGACCCGCGCGATCCGCCTTTGCCAAGAGTCTGGTATCCCTTCGATCCAAATAGATGCTTACTGCCAAGGAAGAGTAATAAGGTCAGCACCAAAACAAACACGACCAGTACGGATCCTTCCGGGTTATCGCTCATGTCCGTCACCCTATCGAAAATCTGAACTGGTATGACCCGACGATATTCAAAAACAAGCGGTGTCCCCAAGTCGGTCAGTGCCCATATGAAGACAATGATAGAACCGGCAAAGAGCCCCGGCATCATCAGAGGCAGTGTGACTCGCCGGAACAAGCGCCAGCCGTTTGAGCCCAAGTTTGTTCCCGCTTCCTGTAGCGTAGGGTCTACGTTAGCCATCGCGGCGACAACGTTGAGGTACATGATGGGGTACAGATGCAGCACGATAACAATAATGACACCCCAGAATCGCGCCGCCCCCAGCCAATCGATGGGGCCAGAAATGGCCCCCGCATCCATCAGCAGCAGATTCAGCGAACCGAACCGCGCCAGAATCTGTCGCATGCCGATGGCACCAACAAACGGGGGCATAATCATGGGCACCAGCAATAGCCCCGTCAGCAGTCCCTTGGCTGGAAACGTATAGCGAACGGTAATGAAGGCCAGCGGGATTGCAAGCAGTGCCGTCAGTATCGTTGTGATAACGGCAAGTATGAAACTGTTGAAGATCGATTCCCGCATGAGGGGGTTCGCCAGCAGGTTGGCGAAGAAGACTAGTGAAAAATGGCCCTGCGGGAGGAATGCTTCCTTGAATACATAGGCAAGCGGATAGAACAGAAAGGCGGCAAACACGCCTGCAATGATCACCAACATGATAATATTCAATCGTTTCATTGCCAATTCCTACCGCTTGAGAATCACGGCGTCCGCCGTGGCGAAACTCACTTTGACTTGAGCACCGGTTTGAGGCGTGCGTTCGCCGGGGTTTGCGCATACCGCCTGTATGGACTCCGAGTCCGTCTCCAGTTCAAACTGTTCGAGTTCCCCAAGATACATGCTCTGCTTCATTTTTGCGGTGAACGTGTTTACGTCATCATGGATGCCATTGATCGTTAGGCATTCGGGGCGGATCATGCAAAGCACGCTGTCTCCGACGTTCATTTCCTCGGAGCCTGTCCGCCCTGCGAAGATGCCGAGGGGGGTTTTTACACGGCCTTCTCTATCACTGAGTTCCAGTAACTCTCCGGGAATCAGATTGGTCTCGCCGATAAAGTCAGCCACAAAACGGTTTGCCGGCGAGCGATAGATCGCACGCGGAGTCCCTAGCTGCTCGACGCACCCCATGCTCATAACGGCGACGTTGTCTGCCATGGAGAGGGACTCTTTTTGGTCGTGGGTAACGTAGACCATCGTTATACCCGTTTCGTCATGGATGCGTCGAATTTCGTGCCGCATTTGTAGCCGCAGCCGTGCATCTAGATTGGATAGCGGTTCGTCAAGCAGGATGACATCGGGTTCGATGACCATTGCACGGGCTAATGCCACGCGTTGTTGCTGACCGCCCGAAAGCTGGTTTGACATCCGTGTTCCGTATTTTTCCATGTGGACGCTTTTGAGTGCCGCGGCCACGCGGTCCGCCTTCTCTTGCTTCGGGATGTGGCGCTCGTCGAGACCATACGCCACATTCTGCGCCACGGTCATATGCGGCCAGAGCGCATAGTTCTGGAAAACCAACCCCGTGTTGCGCTTGTGTGCCGGCACGTTGAGTATCGGTCGCTCGTCAAAAAGGATTTCGCCGCTGCTGGGGGTTTCGAAGCCCGCAATCATGCGGAGGATAGTGGTCTTGCCACAGCCCGAAGGACCCAGCAGAAAGAAGAGATCCCCCTTGGCGATGTCGAGAGATACGTTATCAACGGCAACGGTATCCCCGAAGCGCTTCGTTATGTTCCGGATGCTAATCCCTACCATCGCCTTGCCTCACCTTTATGCGCCTGTAACGTGCCTTGGCCTCATTGGCCCACGCTGCGCGTGTTCGTGCTCTAAACTCCGCATCATTCCAGTTTGTTTTAGCCAGCTGAAGAAGAGCGGCTTCCGCCATAGGGGGTGCGGTTAGAGCTTTGACCTGCTCGTGATCGGACGGCAGTGCTGAAACCCGCCGCCAAGCTGCAACGAGTTCCCGATGCGTATCGATCATGGTGGCCCCAATCAGGTCGTTCAGAATGGTCCAACGCTGCGAACCTTTGTTGGGGTCATAGGTGAACCCGCTTTTCCACTGGTAGGCATCGTACGCTACCGCGGCATCCTCTCCGAAGCGCGCAGCGAATCCTGGAATCACGGGCATGCGGTCCAATTCAAAGTCACGAGGTCCACCGGGTACCCCTTGTTTCAGACACCACAATTTCTGCCCGGGGTCTGTCAGGACGAACTCGATGAAACGTGCGGCCAACTCCGGATGCGGAGCCCCTTTTAGGATGGCAATGCCGTCAGGATTTATGACCGTCAGGCCTTCGGGGAGGATAAATCCCATACGATCGGCCCCGACTTCGGCCACCTGCTTCCAGGCATAGACATCGATGCTCATTCCACAGGCGACTTCGCCGATGGCGGCATCTTTCGGCACCTGGCTACCCGAACGCGAGAAGTTGCGCGTGTTGCCACACATGCGCGTCACGATCTCCCATCCCTTTTCCCAGCCGTAAGCCTGAAGCATGATCTCATAAGCCATGTGAATGCTACCGCTCGAGCGTGGGTCTCCCGACCCTACCCACGTCAGAAATTCAGGCCGACCCAAATCCTGCCAGGTCACCGGAATGGAGAGGTTCAGCCTCTCGCAGATCTTTTTGTTGTGGAGAATTCCAAATCCCGCGAGCGCCGTGCCAAACCACCCCGCCTCAGCATCATAAATTTTAATACCGGAAAATGTGGGAGGAATAGCGTCAAGGACGTACGGGGGAATCCCTACAATTTCCAGCAGGCCCGCATCTGAAAGCTGCATGAAAGGATCCACGCCGCCGCCAAAAAAGAGATCCACATTGATCCCTTGCGGGGACCGGGTAAACTCGGACTTCACGTACCGGATGCCGTCCGACGTCCCCCCTATATCAAGCCACTCCAGCTCCGTGCGGTGACCCAGTCGCTGGACCGTCCATTCCGAGAATGCCCGTCCGAATTCTCTCCTAACCCCCTCCCAGTGCGGCGAAATCAGAATCAGCTTCTCTGACGGAAGGTCTTCACCGTTTTGTGCTACGCTCCTGGCGTCCTTATCGGGTCGGAGAAGAAAGGGAAGCGCCAGCGTTGCAAGAAGGGCTATGCCCAGAACAGATCTGGACAGAAATGCGGAATGCGCACTGGCGAATGCAGAGCATTTTCCATATTTCGAGTTCCGCATTCCGCCGTTTTGGGATCCACTCATACGCTTTCGCTTGCCGCATCCGCGCCGGATGCCGATGGCGGTTCAATTTCAAATTCCTGCCGCATGTCGTTTAGTTGTCCGAAGCACAGTAATCGGTCACCCGATTGGATTTGGAGATCGGAAGGAGAGTTTGCCAGAGACCACTCCAGCCCGGTGAGCTGGAAAGCAATCGCTCCAATGCGAACGATGATGAATGAAGCGATCAGCGCCGCAACAAAAAGAATTGGATTCATATAGCCATCCTACGCATCTGCCTTTCTGTGAGCAGTTTTACAAAATCTATAGCCTCACACAAGCCCCTCGTCTTGTATGCATCAAGATTAAGGCAAATCTTATGGTAAGGAAGTCATGGGGTTCCGGCAGTACCGCTTGGCGAAGGACGCAAGTGTCCCTGCACGCAAGATCAATGAGATTGTACACGGCACACGCGCGATTGCGGCAGACACGGCCCTTCGGCTTGGTCGATATTTCGGAACCTCGGCGCAGTTCTGGCTGAACTTACAAACCCATTTTGATCTTGAGGTGCAACAGGACAAGATCGGTTCTCGCTTGGATGAAGAAGTCCACGCCTTCGTAGCGGCCTGAAGCTCTTCCGCAATCAGGCCAAATAGCAGGGCAATGATAGCGATGCAAACAGGTAATTTCAGGTTTATACTATTTTCCTTTTGTTTGTTGTTAAGGGCTCAGTAGCCCTCGGGATCTCCTCACCCAAGGCGTGGTAAACTATTCCGCATAGGTGTTGTCGATAAATTTATCCGGTCCGTAGAAGTAGCGGCGTTTGACACTGGTTTCTCTCTGTCATACTATGTGAATTATTAAAAAAAGGAGGTCGAGTGGCCTTGAGCACTGCCTGGTTTGTGAATGCGCGTTACGGAATGTTTGTACATTATGGGCTCTTCATCGTGTTGGAACGCGCACGGCGAATGCATCTACGACACCGATCAATTCACGTCGCCCTATGACCCTTTCCCATCTGACATCAGTCACTAAACCCAGGAGATATAATGAACAACCGCGAACAACTCATGCGCGCCATTCGGCGAGAGTCGCCGATCGGGCGAATTCCCTACACCTACGAAGCCCGCGCGGAGTCGGATGCCATTTTTCGCGACTTTCTGCAGCTGCCAGAGGGAGCGTCCGTTGCCGACCACTTTCACTGCAATCGCTTCACGTCGCTATGGAGCGGGATCGGAGCGAGTCCACAGCTTCCCGAGCGAACCGCACGCAACCGGACCGATGAACCGGGCGTCACGGTCGACATCTGGGGCTGTCGGCGCGAAATGATCCAGGCAGGTTCCGTAGTCTACTCCGAAATCACACGTCACCCGCTCACCGACGCGCAGACGATCGCCGACGTCGAGGCGTATGACTGGCCAAGAGCGGATGAGGTGGTGTTTCCCGATCTGCCGCCTGGCTTCGACCTAGCCGCATGGAAAGCCGATAAGGTGGTTTTGGAGATGGGCTACATCGGCCCTTTCGGCATCCCGTGGGCTATGCTGGGGTTGGAAAAGATGATGATCGACCTGACTTTGAACCCGGGCGTGGTCGAGGCAGTCGTTGCCAATGCAGAGAAGTTTACGCACGGATGCCTGGAGATCGTCCTTAACAAGTATCCGGGCGCCATCGACCTTATTGGCAGCGGGGACGACTATGGCACCCAGAACGGCCTGCTGATGAGCAATGCCATGATCGGCGAGTTTTTCATGCCGAGCCTCAAGCGCCATTATGACCTGGGCAAACAACATGGAGTCATAAACTACCACCACAGTTGTGGCGCGATCTTCGATATGATTCCGCAACTCATTGATGCGGGACTACGTGTACTTAACCCTATCCAAACCTCCGCCATCGGCATGGACGCGGCCCGACTCAAGCAGGCATTCGGGCGCGATCTCTGCTTCCACGGGGCGATGGACATCCAACAGACCCTGGTTACCGGCACCCCAAATGAGGTACGCGCCGAGGTGCGGTCGCGCATCGACACGTTGGGTCCAGAGGGTTATATTCTCGCACCCTCGCACACATTGCAGCCCGATACGCCACCGGAAAATCTGGTTGCCATGTACGAGGAGGTGCAAAGCTACGGGAGCGCCATAGCAGGCTGACAGCTTACAGCGGAGCCACTCGTCAATTTCAAAACGCGTGCAACATCGCGCTGAAACAGCGCAAGCAGATAGGAATCACCTTCTACAAGTTTAGCCCCGAACCTGCCTTGAAACAGGTGCCCCGATCATTTGTTCTTTAAATTATAGTATACGGTGTAGCCGGTTGTGAAACTCTGCATGAACCAACTGACATTGCCGCCAGGGGTTTCGACAACTATGTGCGCGTGGTTGGCCATTAGGCAAAACAGGTACACCCTGACATTGTAGGTGCTTGCACTCTCCTCCAGACGCCACAGAAAGCGCTCACGATCAGCATCACACTTAAAAATACTCTGACGCCAATTGCCACGCAGTGTGATGTGATAGATCGCCCCAGGGCACTGCACTCATATGTTGGCGATTCTCTCAATCGTCAAACCATTCGTCTTCTGGATCAAAAGACGGGACCGGAATATTGATGATACGCATCTTCCCGACAGCACGATGTCGACAGCCAGGTTTAATGAAAATGCTCGTCAGCGGTTTGACGGGCACCAATTCGCCATCAAGCTCCATATGACCTTCGCCCTCCAGAATAAGATATATTTCATTCAGTTTCTTATGATAATGAACTCTACTGTCCTTAGAAATATCAACCATGTGAATCGTTGCCACAGGATTATCGGGGCTCACGAATGCACGCCGGGTTGTTCCGCAAGGGCATTGCGTAGATTCGATTTCATCCATTTGCTCAACAATATAGTTCTTCATGTATCTCCATTTTGTACACGTTTTGGTGACTATTTTCTCACAGTGCTAGCTGTGAGAAATATGGTCCGACGCGTTGTTCGTCGTGCCTGACCATCCTTGGAAAGACGTGCGCAACGTGGCTTTTCAAGGTATGTGTCCAGACATCTTGGCCCTATTTCATGTGCTTGATTAGTCTGTCCTTGCGCTATCAGTCATCGAAAGGAGGAATCCGTCAGACGATGGCATCAAAGACACGGACATAGTCGACCGTGAAGCAGTCCGGCAGAACGGCCAACCTCATCTCATCGGACGGCTTGTCCATGTTTCCGCTTCTATATCCGCAGCACTCGGTCGTGAGCAGTATGAACTGCTCGACCCGCGACACGTACTTGTTGGTGCGCGTCATCTCCCTGCCGTCACAGTAGAATACATATCCGTTGTCGTTCCAGTCGACGCCGAAGCGATGCCAGTCATTCGGCGCGCCTTCAAGCGGGTACCGGATCCTGGCGTCTTCCTTGAACTGCGCGCCATAGCCGCCGAAGATGTTTCCGCTCGAGACGTCCCCGTTCTTGGAGTACTCCATGATGTCGCATTCAATTCCGCAATAGGTCGGCTCGTAAGCCGTTCCAATCGAGGGCGACTGAAGCCAGAACGCCGACCACCATCCTGGCTGCCGCTGGAACTTACACCTGACTTCGTAGTATCCGTAGCGGTGCATGAACTTCGGCATTTCGATCTCCCCAAGGGACCAGATTTCACGCTGCCCCCAGGGGTTTGCTTGTTTAGTGTCGTGCGGAGCATCGAACGAGTTAGCTCCGGTCTGAAGCTGCGCGGAGCAGTAGTTCCCGTCCTTTTCCAGCACATGGATCTCCAGGTGACTCTTCCCGTCCAGCACGATGCCTTGATCCGTATATGTTTTGAAACGGCGACCCCAGAAATTCAGGCGGAATTCCCACTTCGAACGATCTAGCTCAGTTCCGTCGAACTCGTCGTTCCATACCAGGTCCCATTTCTTACCCTCCGGAAGGAGACTCGGCTCATGTCCAACAATTTCAAATGTGTTCACATCTATCCTTTCTTTCACCTAACGTCTGCGTTCAGGCGAGCTGTCAAGCGTCGCCTGGAACGCTTGGTTCGGTGCTGTAGTAGGTGCTGTATGTCTCGAGCGCAGAACAAATGGCCTCGACATTCTCGAGAGGAACATCATCACCGATCTCAGCCTTGAGCCATAATCCCCCCTCCGGAGACCCCAGTATCTCGACTGCCTCCTTCACATGAGCATCAATATCACCGGGACTCCAAAAGGGGAACTGTTGACGGTCCAAGTCAAGGTCTACGCACACCTTTCCCTTGCACACGTTGGCGAGGTTCGCCAATCCATTTGCGCCGACCTGTGGATTCACAACATCAACACCACAGTCCATAAGGTCTGGGATAATCTCCAGAATATGACCGTCCGTGTGCATGTAGACGTAATGGCCGGCATCCTTCATGAGCGCATAGATTTGGCTAAAGCAGGGCTTGAGATAGCTACGCCACTTTTCAGGACTCATGGGAAGGCTGTTCTGCATGCCCAAGTCATCGCCAAAATACACGATCCTCCCTGGGCTATCGATTGCCGCCAGTTTCCTTTGTGCCTGACGCAGGTTGTATTCAAGGACCTTGTCGATCAGCATTTGCAGTTCGGGTGGCTCTTCGGCGAAATCGATCATAATTTCCTCAAACCCCCTTATATCGCCAAGTCGCAGGTACATGAATCCGTGGGGCATGTCGTCGTCTTTGTCAGGAATCTCCAGCGAGTGGACGTCTTCCCGCGTGGGTGCGGGGTGGCCCGTGACGATGGCTTCCATTCCTGTCTTCATATTGCTCCACACGCAACCCCATACGTCGATGTGTTCGCCTTCAACATAGGTGCCGCCAACAGCATCGTAATCTCTCTGGTCTCCTGATTTACCAAACACAAGAGGGTGCCTGCGGACTATCTCGTCAAGCGCCTCACGATGCTTCATCCAGGCGCTTGGCAGAATACCTGCGCTAATTGGAATCCTACTGGGATATTCTCTTCTCATTGCTTTGATGCGGTTATTCACTGTCAGTCTCCTTCAGTCTTGCTCCGAACGTTGAGATCATACTTCATGTGTCACGTTTTGCGCGGCACACGATAGTGTGAGGTTGTTGAAAATTCTCAGGGTTATTGATGGTCAGGTCAACTCTAGATTGCGGTGATTCGTGTTGCCTGAGTTCTTCGTTGATCCGTCAGTCTCCATCCTGCCCACAGTGGGTTGCAGGCGCGGCTGGGGTGGTTACAATTCCTGCTGGAGCAGTCTCAACGTTTCCTCATTGATTGCCACTTCGTTGCTTCCCGCTGGTCAGCCAGTTGCGCTATGCGCTGCGGCCACAGTCCAATCGAATTCATTTCTTCTTCAAGTTTCCAACGTTGCAAATGAGGACTTGACGCGGCTACATGACAATTTGTCTTGTTAGCTTCTCAATAGTTTTTATTCATTCGACATGAAGTTGATGGCTTGGATGGGACCGAACATCGCGGGGGATTTATCGTGTATTACATGCTCGGAGGCTCCTAACTTGTTGTTTTCATCCTTGGTTACCGTAATTTTTCTGATGCGATATTTCC
Source organism: uncultured Victivallales bacterium (assembly GCA_964576795.1). GTDB lineage: Bacteria > Verrucomicrobiota > Kiritimatiellia > UBA8416 > UBA8416 > JABGOW01. The sequence goes on along the minus strand of CAZNWT010000074.1, from coordinate 8,982 downwards.
CTTTTTCGTAGTCAAATGATTTTCCATCGTCCTCGTATATATCAAAGCTGCCTTCGCTATTTCCATAAACTCGAACTTCCAGTGGGTGCCCATATGCATCTTCGGTGTTATTAACTGCTTGGCTCAACATGGGAATAACCCCGCCCTCTTTCACGAATAATGGAATCCGGTTGCCAAGTTCTTTGGTTGTGACCGTGATGGTCTTCTTTCCTCCAACCAGTTCACCCGTGTAGAAATCATACCAGATTCCTTTAGGAAGCTGAACGATCCGGCTGGTGGCCTGTTTCTCGTAGAACGGAGAGACCATGATAGACGGACCAAACATGAACTGGTCTGTGACCTCAACAACTTTGTCCATAGCATACGGATCTTTTTCGCTGTCCAGCTTGCCTTTGATGATTTGTTCGTCGTTATTGTCACCTCCATCTTCCAGTATCATGGCGCGCATCGGCGGCACCCCGTTGAAGTGGTAATCAGCAAATGCACTGTAGGTATATGGCAACAGGCGCATACGGAGTTTGATCACGTCACGCACTGCGTCTGTAACAGAGGGATAACTCCACGGTTTTTTGCCGGAGGACCAGGCATTCAGATTAGCCATGGGTGAAAAACAAACGGTCTGCATGCGATTGAGCCACTCGCGGTCGTTACCTGCAGAGCGTACTTCCGGTGTCCAGAGTATTCCGCACAAGCTGGAGGCAGAGATCCCTGTGATATACTGGGAGTGATCATAGGAATCACTGTAAATGACGAAGGGATAGCCAGACGCGGCGCCATTGCTTGCGCGGACATTGCTATACGTGCGCTGGTTATGTTTTTTGAACAGGTCCTTGTAGAGCATGCTCTGCATGAGCAGACCATAGGATTGGCGCATAGTCTCGCCGGAAGTGCCTGACGGGAAGGTGGCATGGTCCGGCCACAACCAATGATCGTAACCATCAACTTCATCAATTTTGTATCCACTGATGCCAATTTTGAAATGATCTTCGTAGTGCTGGTCCATCAGAATCTTTCGGGCTTCCGGCATGGTATAGTCGGGCACAAGTCCAAGCCAAACCATGTGCGAACCAGATAAGGGATACATCTTTTCGTAAATTCGACTTTCCGGCGAAATGTAGGGATTCTCCCATAAATTGAGTCGAATACCTTTGTCTAAAAGGTTCTTTGTAAAAGCTGCCGGAGCAGAGAAACGTTTCTTTTGCCATTCAAAAGTGCAGGGGTAGGATTTGCTCATCCAGCCTGGCTCCAGCCCGATAACATCGAGCGGGAAGTCACGTTCCTTGAACTGAACAACTTCTTGCTCGGTCTCATCTGCGGAGAACTCGGCGCTAACACGATGCCAGAAACCGAGTCCCCACAGCGGAGGCATAGCGCCTCCACCACAGTAGAGGTTGTAGCGACTAACAACATCCAAAATAGAGCTGCCACTAAAGATCACGATTTCCATACCGGTAGCGCTGATTTGTCCTTCTACAGCATCTCCCAGGGGCAACGCCTGCCATCTCTCAATACCTTCTTCACCTTTGGGCGGAGTACGGTCAACAGGCGCAGGATTGTTCGGGGAATCTTTACGGTTACCAACTTGACTATAGATTTTCAGAAAGCGTGCCGTATTAAAAAAGACGCCGTAGCCTTTACTGGAAATATAGAATGGTACCGGAGCATGCGTTCGGCCACCACCGCGCAACCAATGATCCATATTCAGAGTCAATACCTTCTTAGATTTCTTCAGTCCGTCGAACTGAAGACCAAACCCATAGAGCTTTTCATCTTTGTCCGTCGGTATCCGAACCATGATCTTACGATCCGTGGTGATCAGATAACTCAGCCCACTTCTTTTGAATGGAAATTCCGATTTAGAAAGTTTGTTGATTGTTTCAATCTGAGGGCCTTCCGCTGCCAAGTCAGTGTAGCGAAGCTCCCCCTTCATATCACCCAGTTCCGCTTTCCAGATACCGTTTGCTGGATTGTCCCATGATTCAATCTGGCTTAAATCACCAAGACCAGAACCATATGCCTTGATGGTCACGAAAGGAGCCACGATGAGTGATACAGTAGGTGTATTCTGCGTTCTCTATTCATTTCTTTTCGTCTTTCTTATACCTCAAGCTAACATTTATCGTTTTATCTTGAGTGCTACGAGCATAGCACTGATGCAGAGCAGAACAAGTGTGATCGAGTAGCATTCGGGATAAAACGTTGTTGGATGGAGCTGCCGGTTGCTATGGGGTAAAGTACACCGCTTTTAGGATGAGTCTTACAACGTTTTATTACAGCGCGATGCTCCATCATCGTGCTTTCTGTCTCTGAGGCCGCATTTGGTCAGCAGATGCCGGAGTTGAAAGGGGCATTGGTGATATTCCAGCAGGGACGCAGCACATCGGCTAACTGAACATGCCGGACTGGAGGAACGGTGCCGCCAGCAGAACCGGATAGCTCACGCTTCAACGGAACGAGCTGCGTCGCTCATCGCCCGCACGTGCTCAAGCGGGGTACCGGGAAGCAACGTATCCGAGACGCCAAAAATGTGCTTCCAGCCATGAGTCAGTCGGGCGAGCTTGCGTGCCTCTTCGGCAATAAGGTCCACCGGCCCCGTATGCAGCAACTCCACAGGGAGATTCCCTCGGGTGCAGATCCGGCCATCGATAAACGATCTTGCTTCGGCCAGATCCGTCACAACCCCACAGGGCGGGGGCGATAGTGTTTCCAGAACGTCCGGGTGGATCTCGTTAAAGAGCCCGCTCCGGGCTATCTCCAGAGAATGACCGCACATGTGGTAGTAGCTCAGCCCCCCTTCTTCCCTGATGAACGCACAAATGTCTTTGGCATAGGGAAGCAACGCCTCCCGGAAGATAGTCGGCGAAAGCAACTCATAACCTGCCGACCCCATAGAAACAAGCGGGACGCCAACCTTCAGCGCTGCCTTGATCATGCTCTTATTGGTGTCATGGATGGCGTCCATGGCTCGATGGTAGGCCTCCGGGTAGTCGATATACATCATCGGCATGTCCGCGTAGCCAATCATGTAGTACATCTCGAACGGGAGCAGAACGACAAACGATGCAGGCAATCGGCCGTCGATTACAGCCATATCTTGTCGAAGTTCCTCGGCAACAGCGTCAACACAGGACATAACCTCGTGCGCGTACCACTCCACCACGGCAAAATCCGTTTCGGTACGAACCGGTGCATCGGGCACCCATACGACCTGGCCTATCTTCTGCTCAATGACTCGGGTCAAAGTTCCTACGGGCGTCTCAAGCTTCTGGGAAATCATGTCGGCATCCCCCTCGGTCTTGCGGTCTGTTTCACGCCATCGCAGAGACGGTAGAAAATCACCATAGTCCTTCCAGAGTCCTATGAAATTATCGACGCCAGCCATCTCGGAAACATGCAGATAGTCCTCCCAGTCGGCGCTTTCCTTGCCTAGGCTCTGTGCCACCCACTCCATCTCAAACTGGGCCGAGATGATCGACCTGCCATAGGACCGTCCCGTTCGAATGAACTCGGTAATTTGCTCCTGTCGAGTCATACCCTATCAACCCCTTCCTCTGCCGTGCTATGAACCTGAATCCGGAATTTTACTTAACCACAAACCACCCCAAATCCCGGCAAAACAGGCAAAATCCCTCAGCGTCTTCTATCTTGCCAACCAACCTTATCCAGCTTTGTAGTTATCCTATCGCCTACCACTGAAAGATACCGAACAGACTGGGATGATGGAAGTTGCGACCCTTGTCGTAGACGGCAAACCAGCTCTGCAACTGCCAGTCCTCTTTCTGCCCGCGGTAATTGCGGGCGAAATTGACCGCCCACCGCGAGCCCTTGGCCGGCACGCCGCCGAGTCGATCGAACGGAATCGCGATCTCGCAGACCCACTGCCCCGGCTCGCGCGTAACGCTGGTCTTTATCGTGGCGCCCGCATTCCACGCTTGTGAAGGAGTCGCAATTTTGCCTTCAAACGCCGGCTTTGGGTAGTACCCCGACCAGTAAGCGCCCTTGGCATTGGCGATCAACTGGTAGTAGTCTTTCCGGTCGCCATTTGTATCCAGGAAGATTTCAACTGAATCCTCCCCAATGAGCGACGGGCAGTCCCCGCTCCTGCCCCGTGTCCGAATTTTGGAGACATCCGGGTCCACGCAAGTAAAGGCAATGTAGAGACATTGCTTCCCGTTGATTTTGGTCTTGCCGACGTAGCAATAGGTTGGCGGCTTTGCTTTCGGTTGGCCGGGTGCGTGGGCATGGAATTGTCCGCTCTTCCAAGATATGGCAATCTCGTCTTTCGACACGGTCCCGTCCAATGCAATCGCCGCAGTCGCGACGGTCGGCGCGATCTGTTCCAACTGCTCTGACATTCTCACAACCGGCACGCGCATTCCACGGAACGATTCGAACCCGACAGGACTGGCCTTGTAGGCGGCAAGCTGTTCGAAAGCCCTGGATGGATCACCCTTCAGGCCATCGGCGGTCGGTTTCTTAAGGGTGGCCAGCACGTCGCGCACCGCAGCGCGTGTGACAGGTCCGCTCGCGGGTCGACGGACAACCTTTCGCAAAGCGGCCATGCTCCCTGCTTCAGCCATTTTGACGGTCTCCGAGACGCTCAGACGGCGAACAGGCGGCCTGGATCCGGACAGCTTGGCCGTTTCACGTTGGACCGTCGTATCGGCCGTCTTTACAGTGGTCGGCGGCAGGATCGGGAGTTGCCAGGTCTTGGGATCCTTGGATGCGGTCGGCATATCCGGCTTGGCGGGAGCAGTCATAGGCCGGGCCCTGCGAACAGCCGCTACCTCGGTACGTGCCGGCTTGTAGTCTGCCAACTTCGCGCCCTCAACGGCCGCCGCTGTCGACGCAATCTCGCGGCGCGGCTGGGCTGCGGTGGGTTCGAGCTGCGTCTCTATTCTCTCTATCTCCGTTTCGGTTGGCGGTTCGATAGGCAGCTGAAGCGGCTCGAGACGGGCGAGTTCCACAGGTTTCTCCTCGAGCTTGGGCGCTTCGACTTCCGCGACATCACGAAGCCGAGGTTGTACCTCCTTGTCGGGCAGCGGAATCACGGGATTCTCGGCCAACTCCGGCGAATCTGGAGGGGCCTCGGTGGGTTGAAACTCCTGGCGTGTGACTGAATCAAGGGAGCGGACCGCATCCGGGGAGACCATGGTGGTGTCAACCACCTCGATCTCGAGGGGAGGCATAACAGATTCGAACTGTTCTTTTCTCGGAATAAGCAGGGCCAGCATCACGAGCAACGCCGCAAAGATCCCAGCAATGGACATGGCCCGGCGGCGGCGGCGTTTGTGACCATAAAACGGGCTATTCTTGATGAATCCGGCCGCCAGGGCATTCTTCGCAAGCAGTCGCTCGCACAGGTCGGCCACATTCTGGTGGAACCGGGTGTTGCGGGTCGCGCAACCGGCTTGGGTGAATTCAAATTGGTGACAGCCGCTCTCGATGATGTCACCATAGTGGAGACGTTCGCGGCGGGTGATCTGCTGATTGACGTAGATGCGGGCCCGGGAAGTCGATTCCAGCAGCCAGTGACACCGGCATTCCTTTCCCGTCGTCGCGTGGTATTTGATCCGGTGCAGACGAAACGCCCGGGGCGGCATAACAGGGTCCATAACGGGCAGGTCGCAGGCCAAGTCGGAGCCAACGACGATCTCGTCGCGATCGGCTACCAGCTCACAGGCCACAGCGCCGGCCACCGTGCCGCGCAACTGGACCCGGCCTGCAGGATGCTCTCGCGCGCTCTGGAGGGCTTCGCTCTTCATCGTTATGGACCTCTGCTCGCAGACAGAGTCTGAAGCGAGAACTTCGGAAAGCCGGTATCGCGCGCAACGTCCATTAGTCGTACGACGTCCTGGTAGGGAACTGCCCTGTCTATCTGAATATCGAGACGGTCCTGAGGGGTCATGGAATCGCCCCGCAGGACGCGGAGCGCCGCAACAAGCGACGTTACATCCGCTACCGGTTCCGCATTGAGCAAGATCGCCGGTTTCTCACCGTCCATCCGATAGCTGATGACCAGGCCCTGGGTATCAGGCGTCTTCACGCCGGAGCTGGACTCGGGCAACTTCAACTCGATCTGTGTCGGGCGCACGAGGCTGGACGTCAGGACGAAGAACACGAGGAGCTGAAAGACCACGTCAAGTAATGGCGTGATGTTGAGGGCCGTGTTTTCGGGGATCTCGTGACGCTTAAGCATGGCCTTCACTCTCCCCTCTTTTATTCTGGGCCAGCCACTCTTTGATTTCCACCAGATACAGGTCGAGCAAGGCGAGGATGTGATTGGACTGCTTGCGCAGGTGCTCCTGGAAGATGATGAGAGGGATGGCGATCATGAGGCCGCCCACTGTAGTAGTGAGCGCCTGATAAATGCCTCCGGCGAGCAACCGTGGATCGGTTGAAGCGGTTCGCTCAATGGTCATAAAGGCGATAACCAGCCCCCAGACCGTTCCAAGGATACCGATCAGCGGCGCGATCTGGGACATGTTGACGATCCAGCCGCGTGATTTTTCCATGACCATCATCTCGGCCAGGATCACCTTCTCGGTAGCCGTGCCGATGTCCGTCTCGCCCGCTTTGATACGGAGAAAGCCCTCCTGGAGCACCCGCCCGATCACGCCCTTGGTCCGCGCCGTGAGCGCGATGGCTTGATCAATGGCATTCTCCTTGAGCGCGATCTTCAAATCGAAGTGAAACTGATCGCTGTCGATGCGGCTCTCGTACAGGTACATGCAGCGTTCGATAGTCAGCACGATGCCCACCATGGCCACAGCAAAAAGCGGAATCATGAAAATGCCGCCTTTAATACATATTTCGAAGACTGTCTGTATCCAACTCATAGTTTACTTCCCTTCCGTTAGTTCCTTTATCCGTTTCTTTGCTTGTTCCACCCATTTCGCTGAGGCCGTATTCTTGTTGGCGGCTGCAGCCTTAACAACTTCTTTCAGCTTAACGATCGCGGTCTGGGCGTCGCCCAGCGCCACATAACATTCGGCAGCGCCGCAGGCCGCCGCGTCGGGCCATTCGTTATACGGGTAAGCGGCCAACACGGTCTCGAATGCGGCCAGCGCGTCGCCGTGATTCTTGGCCCTGCGCTCGCCCTCGCCCCGGTAGTAACCGATCATGGCCGGGGCAACAGTGGTGGACCAGGACTTGGCCTTAAAGGTCTCTTCCCGCTCAGCGAAATCCTTGTCCAGCTTGCCGCCCAGGCTACGCAGACCGGCAAAATCCTCGGCGGCGGCCATGAAATGCAGGCGCACAGCGCCAACCCCGTAGTACCGTACACTGGCCAATTTGTACTTTTCCTGTGCCCCCTCGAGTTTGGCCTGGATCAAGGGATCCGGCTTGCCGGCTTCCGCGATTTGGCAGAGCGCGGCCAGCGCGGAATCGAATTCGGCATCGGGACGCTTGGGATCGATACGGTCGAGCCAACGGTCGAGCCCCATGTCGCCTGTGCCAGCCTGGAACCGGACCCGGTTCAGATTCTCGCCCAGACGCTTCGCGTACTCAGCCGGAAGATCATTTTTGGCTTTCTCAGCACGGGCGTACCACTGCTCCGCATCCGCCCATTTCTTGATTTTCTCCAAGCACACGGCACACTCATAAGCATAAACGGCGGCTTTGAAACGGGCGTTGAGCGCCTCGTAGGCGGCGGCGGCCCCGGCAAAATCACCGGCGGCGTAGAGGGCTCGGGCCCAGGTCTCATGGGCCTCGCGTGGCATCTTGTCTGCGCCGCCCAGTTTCTTCGCCAGCGCTTCATACTCGGCGCGCGCGCCGGCAGCATCGCCTGCGGCCAGTAGCGAACGACCGATCCTGTCCCGGATATCGGCATCGTCCACACCTTTGCCGAAGGCTAGGGCTTGCCGCCAGGCCTTCGCCGCGTTGCGATGGTCCTTAGCAGTCGAATAGGCCTGGCCCAGAAGAATGCAGGATGCAGCACCGAGTTCGGCCGCCGGCTTCGTTTTGAGCAGGGCCTCAAGAGACTTGATCGCCGCGGCAGTGTCGCCCGTCTTGGAAACCGCGAGCGCACTGTTGTAACGGCACTCCGCCACAGTCTCGGCCCCGAGTTTCGCGGCGGCATCCTTAACGGCCAGTACCACCTGGAGCAACTTGGCGGCGCTCGGATAGTCCTCGCGCACAAGCGCAAGATTCGCAAGTTCCACCCGCGCCCGCAGCGCCTCGACGGCATCGGGGTGACGTCGAACAAAATCTTCGAGCAAGGCCCTGGCCTGGTCGCCTTTCTTGACCCGCTTGAGTGATGCGGCGTAGAGCATAGCGGCGCGACCTTCCTGCTTCTTTCCCAGGAAGATCGCGCTGTCTTCCTTCATGCCGGCGATGATCGCAGCGTCATCGCCCATCGCATGGAGAGCGAAAAGGCGGGCGTAGAGGAGTTCGGGAAGCTCCTCCCGAGAAATCAGCGGCCGGGCTTCGGCGACCGCGTCTGCGAATTTCCGGTTGTCGCCACCCTCGGAAACGATCCGCACCTTGAGAAGCGCCGCCTCTCCCCGGAATGACTTGGCCTGGGCCTCGGGTAGCGAGCGGCCCCGCTCAAGCGCCGTCTTCACCGCGGCTTCAGCGGCGTCCCTCTTGCCCGCAGCAAGGAGGCACTCCGCCAGAGCGAGATGTGCCGGCGGTGGAACAGGTGGATTCTGCAATCCTTTGATAGCTGTCTGAAGCGGCACAACCGCATCGGCCAGTTTGCCCTGCTTGATCAGGGCCTGGGCCAGCGTAAACAACGCGCGGGGTCGGTTCTTGCTCCCGGCCGGTACCTTCCTAGCCTCGGCCTCGGCCTGCGGCAGTTGGCCCAGATCGAGATACGCTTCCGCCCGGATCGCAGCCAGCGTATCTGCCGCCAGGCCGGGGATGCCGCGCGCGGAGAGTTCGATCAATTCCTTGTACCTGTGAAGCTGGTAGTAAGCATTGAATAGCTGTAACCGTTCACGGGATCCAGTTCGACCTATGAACAAGCTCAGATTGTTCGAG
>CAZNWT010000073.1:0-22335 GCA_964576795.1 uncultured Victivallales bacterium | reverse complement strand
CACAGTCTCAAGCGAGTTCTTCAACATTCCCTTTGAGGGTCACCCACAGCGCAATGCTGGGTAGGGTGGGGTAGGTTTCCTGAAGAAAATTTCGGGCAGCCTTGAGTTGCTCAAACTGTTCGGACTTGCCGGCTGGGTTTCCGCCGCAGTCTTCGTGTCCGACAATGCCAATGCCCACGGAGTTGTGCTTTTTGATGGAAATATCAATACGGCGCTGGATGGAAGCAACAGTGGCAGAATTTGCGCCTTCGGCTAGAATCTTGTTTGGGCCAGGCTCGGTGATCATGTCTACATGAATTGCGTCAAAACGCTTCTGTAGATAGTTGATAACAGTAAGTTGCATTCTTCCGTCCATGCAGTTGATTGCAGTGCAAAACATTCTCTCTCCTTGAGTTGGGGTTTGGGTTCAGAGTTAATAGTTCAGGGGGCGGAGCTTGCCCGCCTGTGGTGGGACCAAAAGTTTCGCATGCTGAATTTGGACTAGGGGATCTCTTTTTCTTGGATCTCTTCGATGGTGACTTCAAGACCCCCGATCCAATTGGCGGAAAGGTTATACAGACTCGCCATGATCATGCCTCCCAGAAAGCCTAGTATGGGGTAGAGCAGTAACATCATCACCATTGAGCTTCCGTTTTCTGCTTTGGAACCGAGAATTAGCACGAATGGAAGTATGATTATTGATAGGAATCCATATAGCAGTGATAGAATTTTCCCCGTCTGTAGAACACTGAATCTTTTAATACATGTTTTCATAGTTTATCTCTTTTTTCTCTGTGCTTGCGGGGCGAGGGCGCCCCACCTCCATCTTTCTTTTCAATTTTCTGGCTCATTTCGGTGAACGAAAACGGGCGACGAGAACGGTGGACGATGGGATGCTCCCTACTCGTTATCCGTTCTCGTCCGCCGATTCGTAGCGGTCATAGCATTTCATAAACTTTTAACACTCCCGATGCAGTTTAATTAAACCGCTTCAGAATGCAATGGTTAGACGATTTGTCCCGGGAGTTGGCTGGTTTCTTTTCCATCCTTCAGAGTGGGTATGCCGTTGACGATGACATGGGTAATTCCGCTTGAGAGGGCATGCGGATTTCCGTAGGTGGCGTGATCCCGTAGTGTCTCGGAATCAAAGATCGTAATATCTGCGGCGTAGCCGAGTTTGATAAGCCCACGGTTTTTGATTTGGAAGTGCGTTGCTGGAAGGGATGTCATCTTGCGGATGGCTTCGGGTAGCGGCATGAGGGCTTCATCCATCACCATGCGCAGGAAGCGCGGCATGCAGCCGTAGGCGCGTGGGTGGGGGTAGTCGTGACTTAGTGGCCCGGTGAGTGCGCGCAGTGAGGCGTCGCTCCCGAGCATGACGTAGGGTTCTTGAAGGATGCGGCGCATGTTGTCTTCGCTCATGCCAGCGAAGAAGGCTCCTGTGTTGAGTTTATCGGTTTGGCAAAGATGCAGGATGGCGTCTACAGGGTGGGGGAGCTCAAGCTGCTCGGCGACGGCAATAAGGGATTCGCCTCGAAAATGTTTGTTATCGGGGTGGGTTGTTGACCCCACGAGCACGCCGCGCCAGTCTTCATAATCACGACTGTCGATGAGCTCTGCGCGGAGTCGTTCGTGGGTGCTGGGGTCTGTTAGCCTCGCAAGGATGGCAACTCTGCCACCTGCTGCGGCCCATTCTGGAAAGACAACGTCGAGGTCTGTGGCACTGGCCGTATAGGGATAGCGGTCGGAGGCTACGGATTCGCCCGCATCCTGTGCCTTTCGGATGAGCTCCAGAGCGGCGTCGAGTTTATGCCAGTTTTTGCGCCCGGTGACTTTTAGGTGTGAGATCTGGACGCGTGCGCCGACTTCACGCCCAATGGCTATGGCTTCTTCGATGGCTTCGAGGAGGGCATCGCCTTCGCTGCGCATATGACTGGCGTAGAGTCCATGATGCCGCGCTGCTACGGCGGCAAGCGTGATGAGTTCTTCGCGGGGGGCAAAGCTGCCGGGTGCGTAGACGAGACCGGTTGTCAGACCATGGGCACCTGCGTCGAAGGCTTCTTCGACCATGTGTGTCATTTGCGCTAGCTCGTCTTGGGATGCGGGGCGGTTGTCGTAGCCTACAATGCTGCGGCGGATTGTGTTGTGGCCTACTTGCATTACAAGGTTGACCCCGATTCCCTGTTGTTCGATGAGTGCCCTATATTCTGCTGTGCTTGACCAAGCGGCCGGATAGGTTTTGTCCGCCCAGTCGGAGGGAAGGTGCTCAAATGATGTTACGGGAGCCGCCGAGGCCCCGCAGTTACCGCAGATTTCAGTTGTGATGCCTTGATGGAGTTTACTGGGCGCGGTGGGTTCAATTAGCAGGTAGGTGTCAGAGTGGGTGTGAGCATCAATAAACCCAGGGCAAACAACTTGCCCCTTGGCATCAATGGTTTGTGCGGCTTCGGCGGTGCTCAGGTTACCAAGCGTGCTGATGCGGCTGTTTTCTATACCAATATCGGCATGTTGCGGGGGAGCTCCTGAACCGTCGATGAGGGTTCCATTGATGATTTTGATGTCAAACATATGAGTAAATCTGAAAATTTGAAATTAGAAACGGCGTCTTACTCAAATCAAAAAGTGCCTTCAGCGAGATGCTTCGGCAAGCTCAGCATGACAGTTTTTTGGAATTCAAGCGTTTTGAGACTGTTATTCCGAGCGAAGTCGAGGAATCTCCTTTTGGGCAACAAGCCGTGAAATGTAAAACTGAGCGGAAGGTTGATTCTGGTTAATGGTTACTCGTCGTAGTCTCCGACCTCTGCCTTCTGACTTCCGCCTTCCGACGTCTGCTCTCCGGCCTCCGTCTCCTGCTCTCCGACCTCCAACGTCTGACTTTCGTCTCCGGCCTTCTTCTCAGCGCCGCCTAGCATGTCGGCAACGCGAATTTGGACAGATTCGAGTTTGTCGAGTCTGAGTTGGGGGTCGAGAACGATAAAGGTTTCTCCGGTCTGGCGGTGTTCGTAGACGCGGTGCATGGTGCCGTCTTCATCAATCTTTACATCTTTTTCAACGAGCGTCTTTTTGCGCTCCAGCATGATGGTTAGGATATAAATGATAGGAGCATTCTCATCATTCTCGTCTTCAATGAGGCGCCGCAACAGGGATTCGGCGGTTTCTTTCTTAAGAGGATCCGCATTGGGCTTCTCGGGGGGGATGGCGAAGGTGCCTTTCCAGGCGCTGTAGGGTTGAAGCTCGGCCTCTTTGCCGACCCAACATCCGACGCAGAAATCACCGCGCTGGTAGCCTTCCGCTCCATGAATGAGGGCCGAGTAGTAGGTTTCGTTGTTTTCAAATGCTTTTTCGCATTCTGAACAGAGAATGCTGCGCGGTCTGATATCCCAATCCTGTGCCATAGTGGCCCCTTTGTTCCATAAGCTGAGTTGACGTGTTGCCAAGTGCGGCCTACTGCTTACAAATTTTCTTCATTGTCATAACGGGCTCGCATGTCGTAATCGTAGGGTTCGGTGAATGTGGCGTCGACAAAATCTCCAAGCCCCAGGTGTTCAGGCACATTTTCCACGAAGGTAATTCCATCGACTTCTGGTGCCTGGTGCCTGCTGCGGCCGCGCCATATGCTACGATCTGCGTCATCCCTGGTTTCGAGAAGGATCCGTGTGCGTTTGCCAACCAAAGCGCTGCTGCTTTCGTCAACAATTTGCTTCTGCTGCTCCATGATTCGGGCATAGCGATCTTCTGCGACATCTAGAGGAGGCGTTGCATCCATGTCGTATGCGGCTGTGCCCTCTTCTGGAGAAAAGACAAAGGCACCGAGATGATCGAAGCGCATGTCCCGGCAGAATTGGAGCAGGTGTTGAAAGTGCGCTTCAGTCTCGCCGGGAAACCCGACAAGGCAGGTGGTTCGGATGACGGCATCCGGCATGGCTTTCCGCACGCGTGTGACCATATCGGCGACATGGGGAGCTGTTTGTCCCCGCTGCATGGCGCGCAAAATGTCAGGATGGCTATGTTGAATGGGAACATCGAGGTAGTGGCAGGTTTGGGGCGTTGTTGCTATGACCTCAAGCAGTTCGTCGGAAACCAGAGAGGGATAGCCGTAGAGCAATCGGATCCAGAAATCCCCATCCAACTCACTCAGCTTGCGCAGCAGATTAGATAGAGACGTTTTATTATCATTGAGGTCGCGACCATAAAACATAACATCCTGCGAAATGATATCGAGCTCACGAAATCCCTGACTGAGCAGACTTTTTGCTTCGGTTATGACGTTGTCGAGTGTGCGTGAGCGGTGTCGTCCTCGAATGCCGGGAATGGCGCAGAAGGCGCAGCGGTGGTTGCAGCCTTCGGCGATTTTGAGATAGGCGTGAGCCCCTCCGGAGAAGACGACGGGAACGACAGGATCAAAGAGGCGCTCCGAGTGTTCGGAGATGGCGATGATGTTGCGCTCTCCGTTGCCCAATGCGCGGACAATTTCCGGAACGCGATCGAGGTCGTCCAAACCAATGAACGCGTCGACATCGGGCAGGGCATCCTGGATGCGATCTCGATAGCGTTGTGGCAGGCAGCCTGCGACCAGAACAGCCTGGCAGTCGCCATCCTGTTTAAGCTGGCAGGCGGAGAGAATCATCTCCATCGACTCTTCCCGGGCCTCTTCGATGAAAGAGCAGGTGTTGACAATGATGACATCCGCCTCTTCGGGGGTGGGGGCCAAGGTGATGTTGGCGGTTACAAGCCGACCGGCCATAATTTGTGAATCGACGAGATTCTTGGCACATCCCAAGCTGATGAAACCGACTGAGAGTGGGGTAGGCACGGCGGAATCAGTCAAAATAGGGCTCCGGGGGATCGACCGCAATCTGGAGTGTGCTATCGTTGTATTTGGCATCCGACTGCGGACCTGAACAGCGACTGATGCCTGAAACCACAAACAGCAGCACGACCAGAATACCAATGATGATACCCACAACCTTAAGGGGTGCGTCTCCCCATGGTATATCGGCAAGCCGATCAACCGTTCGCTCTAATCCGCTGCGACAGGTGGTGAATAGTGCTTTCCCTTTATGTTTGAACATTGCGCTGATACGAGTGGGGTTTTCGCTTCGGGCGTGTATGCCGGTTGAAGCCACAGGGGGCTTTTTATTATGGACCAGATGTTTGTTTTTTTTGGCATACGAGAAGAGGTCTACGGGAGCATCGGCAGCGGGGGAATCGTCAACGGCCTCTGTATCCATGGCGATTTTGGTTTCGGGTTCAATGTCAGGAGGGGCAACCTCTGTCGTTGGCGTCATGCTTGGATTGCCGTCGTCTTCTGGGATCAATGAAGGGGTGTCTCCTTCTACGCGGCGAATGTAGTCTGCAACCAGGGGTTTGGGATCGAGCCCGACGCATTCGGCAAAGAGTCTAATGAAGCCTTTTCCGTAGATGGTGGCCGCCATGCGGTGAAAATCATCGCGCTCCAGATCTTCGACAATCTGGATTTTCATCCGCGTCAGCTCGGCGACCTGTGAGGTCGTCAGTTGCTTCTTAAGGCGGGCCTCCTGAAGTGTGGGACCAATTGCCATGTGCTACACCACCCTTTCTGTTACGTCCTCATCTGTGTCCGACTCGTCAACGACCTCGTCATTATTTGCCATATCGACATCCAAATCAATAAGGATTTCTCGGGGTTCGGAGCCTTTTGGCGGTCCGACGATGCCCCGTTCTTCGAGAATATCGACAAGTCGAGCGGCGCGGGTGTAGCCAATTCGCAGTCTGCGCTGAAGCGAAGATGTGGAACAACGGTGCGTTTCGCGAATAATGTCTACGGCCTGAGTTAGGATTTCGTCGTCACTGCCATCATCCATGGAGGTGGATGAGGGTTGCTCAAGTTTGTTTTTGATCTCCATTTCAAAGGCGGGTTCGGCTTGAGCTTTGATGAATTCGACGATGCGCTGAATCTCATCGTCTGTGACCATTGCGCCTTGTGAGCGGATCAACTTGCTGCTTCCGGGCGGGAGGTAGAGCATGTCGCCTCGGCCAACAAGCTGATCGGCACCGGATTGATCGAGAATCGTGCGACTATCCACTTTTTGTGCTACTTGGAATCCGATTCGGGCCGGGAAGTTTGCTTTGATTGTGCCGGTAATGACGTTGACCGAGGGGCGTTGGGTGGCAAGGATCATGTGAATGCCGACTGCGCGGGAGAGTTGCGCCAGCCGAGCAATGCTGTTTTCGATTTCGGCCCCAGCGGCGAGCATGAGATCAGCAAGCTCGTCAATGACGATAACAATATAGGGTACCGACGAGGGGAGGTCATCTTTTGGTGGGGCGAGGGGGGGATTGTCTGGATTCTCGCCGGAAAAGAGATCGCCCTGTTGGGTAATGACGCGGTTGTTGAAACTTTCGATGTTACGCACTTTGGCTTTAGCAAACAGTTTGTAGCGTTTTTCCATTTCGTTGATCGCCCAGCGCAAACTCAGTGAGACTTTCTGGGGGTCGGTAATGACGGGCACGACCAGATGGGGAATGTTGTTGAAGACGGCAAATTCGACGATTTTTGGGTCGACGAGAATCAACCGAAGTTCATCGGGAGATTTGGACATCAGGAGGCCCGCTAGAATGGAGTTTATGCAAACGGATTTTCCCGATCCGGTTGCCCCGGCAATCAGGAGGTGAGGCATCTTGGCAAGATCTCCAACCATGTCTTTTCCGCCGACGTCCTTGCCAAGGGCCAAGGGGACGCGCGAGGTGCCGGCGCGCCACTCTTTGCTCTCGAGAATTTCCCGAATCACCACTATTTTGGCAACATCGTTTGGAACCTCAATGCCGACGACCCCTTTGCCGGGAACCGGTGCTTGAACGCGCAAGCTGGTTGCCTTGAGAGCCAGCGCCAAGTTGTTTGCTAGCCCGGCAATGCGTTCAACGCGAATACCGGGGGCGGGTAGCAGTTCATAGCGTGTCACGACAGGCCCCTGCTTCACGTTGGTGACTTCGGTGGATATACCGAATTCGTTGAGGGTGTCAACCAGAGCTTTAGCAATGGCGTCAGTGTCCCCGATCGGCCCTTTGCCGTGGGAGGCGGGAAATTCATCCAGTAGGTTCATGGGCGGCAACATGTAGCCGGGAAATTGGGCTTTGTCGGGGTCGATCACGGGAGGAGGAAGGGGTTCGGGCTCTGCTGGGGCTTTGACGGGTTTGCGTGTATTTTTGGCGGGGGTCGGCTCTTGAACGTGTTCTGTACCACGGCTTGCAAGCGTTTCGGCTTTTTTGCGGAGCTGCTCTTTGCGTTCGCGTTTCTGCATCTCCTTTTCGAGTTTTCGGCGTTGCTTTTCGATATGCCGTTCTTCAAGTTCAATCAAACGCTTGCGATCATGGCCGGATGCGCGTCGTGCGGCCACGTGTTCACTCACCAAGCCGCATGCGGCCAGCGTGTAGTGATAGAGTCTGACAAAGTTCGGAATGCCAACTGTCATCGTGAAGGCGAACAAAAACAGCGACCAAATCAAAATGCCTGCACCGATGGGGCTTAGCCAGCGAATCAGAATGCCGTGTGTGATCAGCCAGCCCATGATTCCGCCATTGTCTGTGATGTTTAGCGTGTCTTTTACGTTGAAAAGACTGTGTAGATCGAGAACGGCAGCGAATGCGACGAGGGCAAGGGCGGTCCATAGTGACTTTGGCCAGATGTTGCCGCGTCGAAAGATCATGAAGAGCCCGGTGGCAGCCAGCCAGATGGGGACACCATAGGCCCCGATGCCAATCATCATAAAGAGAAAGCAGGACAGCCATGCCCCGACGGGTCCAACCCAATTGCTGGCTGCGTGGCACTGGGGAGATTGTAGCGTGAGAAACGAAATATCATTCCAGTTGTAGGAGACTAACCCCAACAGGGAGAACAGCGCGATGGGGAGCAAAATGGTCCCGAGCAGAATCTGCATTCCTGAAGGTGTTTCTTCCTGTTGCTTTTTTGCTGCCATACGTCCTCTGTTATGGGTTTGAATCCGGTGTGGCTTTTGGGTCATCTTCCGGGGGGATATTTTCAGTGTCGCGGGTTCTTATCTCGGCATCAGCTGCCGCTGGCGAGGGCTCCTGAACAATGGTGACCTCTATGACAGGGGGTTCAATGGCTGCGCTTAGGTTAACACCTGGGGGGAGGTGCACCGCAGCCGGAATCTTGAAGACGCCATTAGAGGCAATGTTAACGCAATCCACGAAAATGCTAATGTCAGATTGTTTGATACGATTAACGGCTTGAGGGCTTCCCAACAGGCTGACGTCGACATATTCCGGGGAGAATCGGAAGGTGCGCTTACATTCGGAACCCACGAGGGCAGCGACTTTTATCGCCTTCCACTCTTTGCTGATGGCCTCGGTTACAATGCTGACGTGAACGGTTACCTCTGCGGGCTCAATCTCCCAGACACCGGATTCACCTTCTGAGAGAATCTTGAGTTGCTGGGAGAAGGAATCGACAGCCCCGTCGACATCAACAGGTTCTGTGCGAAGGATCTTGCGATCGATAAGTTTACTTTGAGGTCCGCGAATGGTGACAAGCTTGGGTTCAAAGTCGACTTCGGCTTTTCCCAGTAGGGGCTTTCCGACCGTCTCGGGTTTTGCCACTCCAACGGGCTTTTCAATTTCGCGGTCGAAGTTCACGGTGACAATGTCTGGGCGGACTTTTACGATTTTAACGCCGCGGGTCCAGCCCTCAATATCGCGTGGTCCAATGGGAAGACGTTCGCCATCGGAAACTCCTGTTTCTTTTGGGGATACGACAATTTTAAGCTGTCGAACATCCAGTCTGCGTAAGTCATCGAGCGAGCCTCTACAGGTGATATAGGCAGTCTTGGCATCCTGCTTCAGGACGGCAATGCCTTTGTCTACCTCGATGACGATGGGGACTTCAAAATCCTCGAGCTGATTTGTAATGCGCTGAATGGCATACACGGTCATGATGGCGAGCAAAAGCGCTAAGAGCTTAATGATGCGGTTTTCAACAAAGAATGCTTTGATGTGTGGGAACTTAGCTGGCACTGGATCCCTCCGGTTCAATTCGCTGTTCTGACTTTGCGATCCCCTCTGGGGTAAGGTCGAGTTGGTCTTGCATACGTCGCCAAGCGCTCTCGGGCTTCTGCCCTTTGAGCAGTGCTGTAAGAAAGCGCTTGAGTCGCTCATCGTCCAGCCCGCGGCTTAGGCGGCCACGGTAACTGACGGAGATGGTTCCGGTCTCTTCCGAGACGGCAATGACAACGGCATCGGTTTCTTCACTAAGCCCAATAGCTGCGCGATGGCGCGTGCCTAGGCTCTTATGGAGTTCTACCCTTTGTGACAATGGAAACACACACCCGGCCGCCATGATGCGATTGCCACGAATAATCACCCCCCCGTCATGCAAGGGCGTATGTGGAAAGAAGATGCTGCCCAGAAGTTCTGGTACCACGGGAGCATCAATCTTGGTGCCGGTTTCTTGAATTGCGCGCGTTCCAATTTCGCGTTCAATGGCAATCAGAGCGCCAACTTTGTGGTCTGCAAGATGCACCACGGTTTGCACCACATGGTCAATGACTGTTCGTTTGTCCGTGCTGACGGTGGTGAACACAGGCTGCCGTCCCAGTTCAGCGAGCGCCCGACGGATTTCAGGTTGAAAGATCACGAGTAGGGCGATGGCGATATAGACCGAAACCTTACGTAGCAACCAGTTGAGTTCTGCCAGGTTCAGGAGATAGGTTGCCCCAAGCAGAATAACGAGCAATACCGCAAGGCCTACCAGCACCTGAGCTCCACGCGTTCCGTGTAGGAACAGGAAGACGTAGTAGAAGACGCAGGCTAGGACTATTATCTCAAAGAGCCCTCCTAAACCAATGGCAATAACACCATCTAACACGTTGTTGTCTCCATTCTTGCGCGTAATATGTTTGGATTACGGATTGCCGCCGCAATGCGTACCGCCTGTAGTGATTCTTTGACGTCATGTACTCGCATGATATTTGCCCCATGCAATACGGAGCCTGCTAGCCCCGCTAAACTTCCCGCTAACCGCTCCTCAACAGGAGTTCCTGTCAGCGTTCCTAAAAACCGTTTCCGCGACAATCCCACCAAGAGGGGCTGCCCCAATGCCGTGAATTGCTCGAGTTGCGCAATCAACTGCAAATTGTGTTCTGCTGTTTTTCCAAATCCAATACCGGGATCTATAGCGAGCGTTTCCCGGGCAAGTCCAGCGCGTGTTGCGTCTGCGATGCGCTTTGCCAGATACTCCCGTACGTCCGCTACGACATCTCCATAGTGCGGGCTTTGCTGCATGGTTCGTGGTGATTCTTGCATATGCATCAAAACCACGCCGGCCCCAAACTCTCCTGCCACATCCACCATTTCTGTGTCATGCGTCATGGCCGATACATCATTGATGATGTGTGCCCCGCGTTGGATGGCTTCACGCGCCACGGCGGCTTTCATTGTATCCACTGAGATCACCACATCTGTATCACCGGCCAATGCTTCAATTACGTCGGCAACTCGGCGTAGCTCTTCAGCTGCATCCACTGCAGCAGCCCCGGGGCGGGTTGACTCTCCGCCCACATCAATAATATCAGCTCCCTCGCCCACCATCTGCCGTGCGGTTGCTATGGCTGCGGCCGTGCTCTCAAATCGTCCGCCATCAGAAAATGAGTCTGGTGTAACGTTCAGTATTCCCATGATTAAGGGCTGGGAATCACATTCCAATTTGCGATTACGACATTGCCAGTACATGATCTGAGTTCCGGGTTCTGAGTTATAGGTTCTGGGTTCGGGGTTATGCGCTCTCGGTTTCAGGTTCTGTGTTTTCGGGTTCTGGGGTTTCGGGAATTGGTTCGGCGTTATCTTCTGGAGCAACGGGAGCTTCCACTTTGGGCTGCTTGGCTGCTTCTTCGGCCTCTTTTTCCTTGTCAATTTCCTCGCGTTCTTCGGTTGAGAGTATTCGGTGGTTTTCGACAATTTCCACGATATCGCGGCCATCAATGGTTTCGTATTCGAGCAGGCGTTGTGCAATGAGATCGAGCTTGTCGCGGTGTTGCGTCACACTTTCGAGTGCTTGGGTGTGCGCCTCTTGTAGAAGCCGTGTGATTTCGGAATCAATGCGGTGGGCGGTTTCCTCGCTGAAGTCCTGGTCGCGAGAAACCTCGCGCCCGAGGAACATGAGTTCTTGGTTTTTGCCGAATAGCTGGGGCCCAAGCTCTTCACTCATGCCCCAGTTGCAGACCATCAGGCGGGCAAGCTGAGTTGCGTGCTTGATGTCCGATGCAGCTCCGTTCGTGATGTCCCCAAAGATGAGTTCTTCAGCAACGCGCCCACCCATACAGATGGCGAGTTCGCCGAAGAGTTTCTGCCGGCCCTGGGTGTAGCTGTCCTTTTCGGGCAACGACATGGTGGCCCCCAAATAGGCAACACCTCGTGGGATGATGGTGACTTTGTGCACGGGTTCAGAGTCTTTGATGAGTTGTTGCACTAGAGCGTGTCCGGCTTCGTGGTAGGCGGTTAGCTTCTTTTCTTTGTCGTCCATAGCCCGGCTGCGCCGCTCGCTGCCCCACATGACTTTGTCGCGTGCTTCTTCAAGATCCGTGAGGTCAACCGCTTCTTTGCTCCGGCGTGCGGCGAGTAGGGCGGCCTCATTGAGTAGGTTTTCGAGATCGGCTCCCGAAAATCCAGGGGTGCCGCGAGCGATGCGTCTGAGGGAGACGTCGTCAGCGATTTTAATACTGCGCGAGTGAATTTTCATAATTTCTTCGCGACCGTCGATCATGGGAAGATCAATCACGATTTGGCGATCGAATCGTCCGCGTCGCAGTAAAGCCGGGTCGAGAACATCCGGTCGGTTTGTGGCTGCCAGAATAATGACGCCCTGTTGGGTTTCGAAACCATCCATCTCTACCAGCAGTGCGTTGAGCGTTTGCTCACGTTCATCATGGCCTCCCCCTATGCCGGTAAAACGACTGCGCCCGACGGCATCAATTTCGTCAATAAAAATGATGCAAGGGGCATTCTTCTTGCCCTGTTCAAACATGTCACGAACACGAGATGCTCCGACGCCGACAAACATTTCCACAAAATCGGATCCGCTGATGCTGAAGAACGGAACGTCCGCTTCCCCTGCTATGGCCTTTGCTAGCAGTGTTTTCCCTGTTCCCGGAGGGCCCATGAGCATAACCCCTTTTGGAATCCGTCCGCCGAGTTTCTGAAACTTCTTTGGATCTTTGAGAAACTCAATAATCTCCTGCACCTCTTCTTCGGCTTCATCAATCCCGGCAACATCTTTGAAGGTTACTTTTTTGCTGTCGCGGTTCAACAACCGGGCCCGGCTCTTGCCAAAGCTCATGGCGCCGCTTCCTGCATTACGCATCTGCCGGATGAACAGGAAGTAGATCAGCCCGAAGACGATGACGATGGGTAATACGTTTGATACGATTTGCCAAAGAATCGGATTTTGCGGCGGAATGTCCGTTTCTACCCCATTTTCGCGCAGCCAGTTCAGGGTATCGCTGTCAATGGTGGCCAAAAATGCCTTGAACTTGCCGGGAATTTTTTCCTCGGTAACCCCTTCTTTAAGCTCTCCGGTGACAAAGAGCGGGCCAGACATGTCCCGTATGATCTCACACTTTCCAACTTTTCCGTCTTCGACAAGTTGAACAAAGTTGAGGTTATCAGGGGATGTGTATGGAATGACTGTGGGCTTGTCAGCGTTGAGGCTCATGAAGAAGAGCGCCGATGACAATATGCCGAAGATGATGATCCATGGTAAGATCGTACGAATATTTTGCGGAGGGCCTGCAGACCCCGGCTTCTTTGACGTCGGTCGAGGTTGCCCTGTGGAGGGTTCAGACATGAGTGAACTATTCCTTTCCAAAAAACGCGGCTACACCCCCTCCGTACTCGTGTAAAAAAAGATTCTACACGGGCTGGTAGGGCGCACCGGTTCTGGTTCTATTTTCAGTATACGCTCTAAGTCGGCTCATACTAGCCTACGCGAGTTCAACGCGCAACTGCAATGAGCACTGTTTTGCATCTAAAACAGCCCGATTTCGGCCAATTCGGTAGCCAGGAAGCCAAACGACCTCATCGCCGCACAGGAAAACGGGAATGCGCGAACGGAGGTTCTGCGGGACCTTCGCATTTACAAAGATATCCTGCAGTTTGCAACTTCCGGCCATACCCAAGGGTTCAATGCGGTCTCCTGGTTGCCACGAACGGATGTGAAGCTGTTGATCACTTGCTGAATTCCATCGAATTTCTGCTTCAGCAGGAAGTGTTCCTATCAGGCCGGGGGGTGTACGGTTGAATCCTGTTGTGTATGTGGTTGTGATGCACAGGCCCGCATCCGTCAGGTGGGTTTTGCCGGGAATGGTGAGTTGCGTTTCAGAAATGACGATCTGAGTACTATTTGTGCGGCTTGCAAACCGTAATAGATTGTATTCGCGCCGTATGCTGGAATCTGCCGTTACGGTGATCTCTTCTGTTCCCGACGAGGATGAGATCAGAGCGGCCGCCCTACTAATCAGATCAAAATGCATATGCGGGGGGCTTATGCCTCTTTCGAGCAGCCACTGCTGGAGGACGCGCCGTAGAATGGCGGGATCAAGCGTGCATAGGCTTTCGATTTGTAGCGCATCATTGTCCGTGACGGCGGCATGGAGCGCGGTTTCAGTGAGTTGTGCGAGAATGGCATTTTCATCGGAAAGAATGGTGGCGGTTTTGGCAAGCGCCTCTTTGATGCGGGGGTTGAAGTGTTTCTCAAGATACGGGAGAACTGCGTGGCGCATGCGGTTTCGCTTTAGTTGTGTATCGGCATTGGTTGCGTCTTCGCGCCATGGGATGTTCGATTCCTGAAGAAAGGATTCAACGTTGGCGCGGGAGCACTCGAGAAGGGGGCGCACGACGCGAAGTCCCGTGATTGTGGTCTTGCGGGCAATGCCCTGAAGCCCACTAGATCCCGCCCCTCGGCACAGTTTCAGAAGCACCGTTTCGGCCTGATCGTCTCGCGTGTGGGCTGTGGCTACCCGATCGGCCTCGCAGGTTGCTGCGGTTTCGGCGAAAAAACGGTAACGTGCTTCGCGTGCGGCCATTTCCAGCGATGCGTTCGATTTGGCCACCAGAGCAGGAACATCAGCGTGGCCGAGGTAAAAGGCACATCCAAGTTTCCGGGATTGTGCGGCCACAAATTCGGCATCCTCTGCTGCTTCGGGGCGAATGCTGTGGTTGAGATGGGCAACGGAGAGCGTGATGTCCAGCGGTTTTCTTAGCGTGGCCAGCGCGTGCAGCATGGCGATCGAGTCCGCCCCCCCTGAAATGCCGAGAAGAACATGGGTGCCCGAACGCATCAGGGCATATTTCTCAATGTTGGTTTGGATTCGCTGAACAAACATAACTACTATTTTATTAGAGATAAACTTCCGTGTTGACAATATTGGCGCTGATTTGGTTAATGTTTTACCAACATAGCAGTTTGTCGGGCTTTGATCAAAACACGCCAGTCGTAAGGCATACCGGACAAACTGCTAATGCCGCGTATGACTAAACCAGACTGGCTGCTAATGTCAACAGATGGGGTGTTATGTTTCTTCAGTGCCTAAGTCCCAGCGATATAGCACAGATCGAGAAAATTGGCTGCGTCAAGCAGTACCCGGCGGGCTATCACCTGATTGAAGAGGGAGTGGTGGGCTCTTCGTTCATTCTGATTCTCAGCGGCACGGTGGAGGTGCGCAAGGGGTTGCGAGGAGGAAAGTACAAACGCCTTGTTGAGCTGGGCCCCTGCGATCTCATTGGCGAAATTGGTTTTCTGGGCGTACAGAGTCGAACGGCAAGTGTTGTTGCTCTTGAGGATGTGGAAGTCATGGAATTTGAGCGAGAGGTCTTTGCGCGCCTCATCGAGGCAAATCCCATGATTGGTATGAAGGCATATCGCGGTATAGCCGTAGAGCTTGCCCGGCGACTGTCGCAGAGCGATGAAGATCTGATGGACGCCATCTCATGGTCTCTGGCTCAGAGCAAGAACACGGTTGCTGAATCTGAACCGTGCATTAAGATCCCCAGTATACCAAAGCTTCGGCTTAAGTCAGACTAACGCGAAAGCGTAGCCCGACCCTATGACGGAGGTCGGAAGTCAGATCGTCTAATAGATAGATGAGGGCCGCAGTTTTCGGGGTGGGGGCGCCCCAGTTCCATTATTGCAAGAGATGCTTTGGCTGTAGTAATGGAGGTGGCCCGCCTTCGGACCGCAGATTGTAGAGAATGGCTTCGCAGACACTTGAAACAATTTCGCTGGCCCCGTGCTATTCGGGGCAGGGCTTGCCCCCTCGACTAAGCTGTTGAATTAAGCGTAGTCGACGAAGCATCCATTTCCTGCGCACTGCTTTTCAGCACGGCGCCTACGATTCGAGCGGCAATAAAACCGGGAATCAGCGCAACGACCATGAAGCGTAGTCCAAGGAAGGACACGGCGAGCAGTAGGGTTGTTTTGGGAACATGGGGGCCTGCTGCAAAGATTGACGCAATTGCGTTTGTATGGGCCACAACATGTAGCAGTATCCCGTTCAGTATTAGCATGGCGATGGGCGTTTGCAGCTCTCTGAAGATGTCGCGTTTCAAGGTGTTGGCTCTCTCTTTCATTTTGCAACCTCCAGTGGGCGGAGTTTGTCGGACGCATGCGCGGTGAGCATTGCAAAGAGGATTCCATCCCCGAGTGATGCACCGGTAATGAAGTTGAGCTTGTCCCCCTTCTTCAGAGGTGCCCCTGCGCCCCAGGCGGTGGCAAAGAGGCGGCGAAATGTTGCATAGTCGCCATGGGTTCGGGCGCCGCTGAGCGCAAAACCTGTTGCGGAGAGGCCATAACCGAACAGAATGGGGCCTGAGTCAATATCGCCTATCGGATAATCGGCATTGGGCATATATTCGCGCATGCCTCCAAATCCGATTACGGTTCCGAAGAGATGGTTGTGCATGGCCGTTGTGAGATCAGATGAGAGTTGGGCATCGGCGAAGTTAATAAAAAAGCTGCCGAGAGCCGTTCCCGAACCGCGCTCGACATCAACTGGTTTTCTTGAGTGTGAGGCGATGGCTTGGATTAAAAGTCCTGTTGCGGGATCGAGATAGCGCTTTCGACAGTTTGCAACCCACCCTGATATCAGGGCTGTATGATCTGCCCCGGTGGCGCGGGCATGTAATCCGATGGATCCGACGACGGCGCAGTTATCGACGGGATAGACCTCATCAGGATAGGTCAGCAGAAGGCCAATGTTGCTGTGTTCAAGGCGTGCAATCAGGGATTCTGTAATCTGATCGTGTAGATCTGCATAGCGATTCTCGGGCGCATGCAACCGATAAAGTCCCAGAAGGATGTTGAGGTAGCCGAGGTAGGCGGCGTGATGCTCGTCGAGTGAGGTCAGCGTTTCAAGGGGGTCGTTCTTCCAGGTGGCGCTATCAAATGCGCGAACATCATCCTCGAGGATGCGCGCGATGCACTGTTCCATGAGTGGCAATGCGGTCGGTGCCTGCTCGGGATGTAGTGAGATGAGTTGACCAAATCCGATTCCAGCCATCAGATAGGAACCGAACAACCACTCGCCATCGAATTGATCTGATCCCGTGTTGAAGCTGTCGTGTTGCAGGGAGGATTCTGTGATCCCGTGTGCAACCCCGTTGCCGAGGGCGATCTGAAGCGCCGCATCATCCTCGTACCATTGCCGTGCGTGGCGCCCCGACCATCGCCATGGTAGCGTCCATGTCACGATAACGAAGACGACGCAGCAGATGCCTCACCGCTGGATGCGTTTTCTGAATGAACTGAAATCTATCATGAGCGCGTGTCCTGTTTTAGAATGAGATTGGCAAACACGGCGCATTCGAGGCCGAAGGGGAGATAGCCTGCAAACCCGAGAATCGGCATTTCGAAGAGTTTGAAACGACCAACGAAGGGCACCTCGTAGATCCAGCCAGCGGCGCTATGGCTATTCCACATCTCCCAGAAAAATCCGCAGATAAGTGCGGCTAGTGCGGCGCGAAAAAGGCCCGCCCAGTTGCCTTTTCGAAGAGGTGCGAAAAGGGTGGGTGCGCCGGCGACGGCTTGCCCCGCAGTCAGCATGATGAGGGGGGATATCCAGAGCATAGGGAAAAGCAGATTTGGAAAGAGTCCGATGGTCAGAAGACTGAGTGCCCCTGTGGTAAACCAGATTGCCGCTACTGTTTTGGGTCGCTTAACATTAATGGCAAGCCAGTTATCCAATCCGGCGCTGACGCGTGGGAAGGTTGCGAGCCACTCCTCTGTGGCAAGCATAGCGGGCAGTACTGTGGCGAAGGGCAGCGTGGCAAACCAGAAGTAGCGTGGTGCGGAGAAGGATTCCACTCCGAAGTAGAACCAGTTCTGAACAAACCGGTTTAGATATTCAAAGTACCACCAGTAAATCGCACTGGCAGCGAACAGCATGAGAACGCGCATGGGTTGTGCTGTGAGCAAGCAGTTACCTTTGCGTTTTTGCGTCCAGGCGCTGACGACCAGTATGTATCCGATCCATAGTGGAGCAAAGGTGTTCGATTGGATGGGGGTGGCCCACGAAAAGCGTGTCCAGGCGATGATCCACGTGATCGACGTGAAGAGTAGCGCCGCCCATCCCCACTGGGGGAAAGGGAAGGTGGGAAGTGGGAGGTGGGGGAGTTCTGGGTTCCGGGTTCTGAGTTTAGGAGTTGAGAGGGGGGAGGTAACGATGCGAGTGATGATCGGAAGGCAGCAGGCGACAATTGCAGTGGCCATGAGGATGAAGGCGATCCACGAAAAGGGGGCGTGCTGGATATAGTGCGTAACGGGGGGGAATTCGAAGGTGTGGGGCTGAAGGAGCCCGGCGAGTCTAAGACCTAGCAGCGGCAACGGTACCATTAGCACGGTGGTTGCTAGCACGGCAAGATATGGAGTGCCCCGTTTCATGTCGTTGCTCTGGCGCCCCGCTTTGCGACCCTTTTTAGGGGCGCGGTTTGGGGCACGCTTTCGATGGCGGCTCGTGCATTCTCAAGAACCGCTTCCAATGCCAGCAAATATTCCTGAAAGCGTTGTAACCCGTTCGGTGAAAGCGAGACAGTCGTTTTCGGCTTTGCATCGATAAACTGTTTTTTGATCCGAATGGCCTGATTTTCCGAAAGTACTTTCAGATGTCGGTTCAAGTTTCCATCCGTAAGATTGCAGAGCTGTTTTAATTCCGGGAAGCTCAAGCCACTTTCGGCGGCACAGAGCGCGGACATGATTGCCAGACGGTTGGGTTCGTGGAATATTTTTTCCAGTGTAGTGGCTGGGGGGGCGGCTTTCATTTTCCGGTCTCCTTTTTCAGTTGATAGAGTGTGTAAGCGCCGTAGCTTTCGCCAATCAGGAATGCGATGCCCATGGGCCAGGGGGTGGTGAAATGCAGATTGGGGAGCAGTAGGCAGATGGCGCCCCAGCATAGATACCAGAGACCGCCCCAGTAAATGCCCTGTGGGAGGGATAGGCGATAGGCTACCTGTGCGAGCCCGTAGAAGATCATCCAACACCCCATAAGAAGATCGTAGTGATCATGCAGGATCAACGCTAGCGACACGACCGCTCCAGCCGCGAGAGCTGGAACGGCATCGAGGGCCGGCTTCAGCATGATCGGATTGTGGCGGACATCGCGGTCTGTGCAGAACCAGTAAGCCAGCCCGGCGTAATTGGCGATCAAGCTTATGGTCAACACGACACCCCAAGCGGCAAGATGTATGTGGGGATCACGGGGGACCTGCTCTGTGCTCAGAATGATGGCCGCCATACAGGCGGTCGCACCGGATGCCAGCCGTGCGAGTCCAGAGTAGCCATGGAAATGACGCTTCTCATGCACAAGTTCCTGCATGCGCCGCACCTGGTTGAGTGCATCATGAATGTGATTGGCAATCATCGTTATTCCTTTTGTGTTGGTTATGGTGTATCACTCGGCAAAGCGCTTTGCAAGGCAAAGTTGATATGTTTCTAAATTGGGCTCTTCATGGATGTGCGTCTTTTTGCGTTTCTCCGTGCACGCGGGAAACCGGTTGCCGTAGTCGTTTCCCGAAAAGGGACGCAGATAAAGGTGAAGATTAGGGTAAAGACAAGGGTTTTGTGCGTGGCTACAGTTTAGCTTGAACCGAGCTAAAAGCGGGGGTGCCACTTTCTGCAATCTGCGGCCCCGAATCGAGTTCGGGGTTCAAGCACTCGAGGGCGGGTTACCTCCATTACTGAATCAAGCGACATCCTGCAAAAATGGAGTTGGGGCGCCCTCGCCCCGAATAGCGGAGCCTACGGGTTCAACGAGATCGCTTTAAGTGTTGGCAAAGCCCTTTTGCATCCCTCGTCTTTAGCGTAATCTTTGCCTTAATCTCTCTCCACTCTTTTTCGGACAATTTCTATTTACATCCGTCTAAGCTGGCAATGGGATTCGGTCGATGCCGCCCATGTAGGGAACAATTGCCCCCGGGAGAATCACTGAGCCGTCGGCTTGTTGTCCGTTTTCCAGGATGGCGACGACGAGCCGTGGTAGGGCGACGCCGGATCCGTTCAGGGTATGGACGAATTGTGTTTTGCCCTCGGCGTCGCGATAGCGAATGCTGGCGCGGCGGGCCTGGAAGTCCTCGAAGTTGCTGCAGGAGGAGACTTCGAGCCAATCGTTCTGGCCGGGAGCCCACAATTCAATGTCGTAGCACTTTGCTGCCGCGAAGCTGATGTCGCCCGAGCAAAGCTCCAGCACACGATATGATAACCCAAGCAATTGAAGCACCTCTTCTGCGTTTCCGAGTAGGGCTTCAAGTTCATCGTATGATGTTGCCGGCTCGACAAACTTTACCATCTCGACCTTGTCGAATTGGTGGACACGAATCATGCCGCGATTATCTTTTCCTGCGGCTCCTGCTTCACGTCGGAAGCAGGGGGTGAAGGCGGTTAGGTAAACGGGTAGGGGGCGATCAATGATTTCCTCGCGAAAATAATTTGTTACGGGCACTTCCGCCGTTGGGATTAACCAGAGATCATCTTCGGGCAAGCGATACATATCCTCGGCCATCTTTGGGAGTTGCCCCGTTCCGGTCATGCTCTTGGAGTTAACTACGATGGGGGGCAGCATTTCGGTGTACCCATGTTTGTCGACATGGAGATCCAGCATAAACTGAATCAGGGCGCGTTGGAGGCGTGAGCCGAGTCCGATTAAAAGGGGAAAGCCTGCACCCGTCATACGTGTGGCGCGGTGGAAATCCAAGATCCCCAGCGACTCTCCGAGCTCGATGTGACCTTTGGGTTTAAAATCAAAAGTCTTGAGTTCTCCGTGAGTCCGTAGGACGCGGTTTGCCGACTCATCCAGACCAACCGGGGTTGTGGCACTGGGCATGTTGGGTATTGTCAACAAGCGTTCGTGTAGTCGCCCATCAACGGCTTTAACATCTTCATCAAGCGCCGCAATTCGGGCACCGAGTTCGCGCATGGCCAGCTGTACGTCGTTGGTGTTCTCTCCATTCTTCTTTAGCCTGCCGATATCTTTCGAGGCGCGATTGCGCTCGCTTTTTTTGGATTCAACTTCTGTTAGAAGCTCGCGACGTTCGCGATCGAGCTCCAGCACCTGAGCGACAACATCATTCTCCGCGCCGCGTGCTGTAAGTCCCTCGCGGATGGCCTCTGGGTTCTCACGAATTCGTTTTATATCAATCATGGCAGACTCCTTGTCACTTAAGATCAGGAGATATCTATAGCAGAGCCTACAGTGGAGTGCAATTGTCACATAAGGAATTTACGTTGTCTGTTGAGTAGAACCACGGATGGCATGGATGGCACAGATGGGCACGGATGGGGGAGAATGTAAAGTGAGCCGTAGAGAGTGGAGGGTGGACTGTCGTGTCTCTTCCTAATCCTTCTTATAATCGTAATCGGTTGGACAGTTCATCGAAGGTAAGCTGTCCCTGATAATAAACCAGACAAAGAGTAAAGCTGCTCGCTTAGGCGACTGTAGCTTTCTTGGGTTCAGGATGAGTCGGGGCAAGCTGAAATGGACTGATGCCGCCGTGTGTCGGTTCAAAGAACGCGTCAGGGCAATCACAAAACGGAGCAACGGGAAAAGTATGTGGCAACGCATCCCCGAACTGTACCGATACGTGACAGGCTGGTTGAACTACTACGGCCACAGCCGCAGTTATACGCAACTGCTCGAACTCGACCAATGGCTACGCCGCCGTGTGCGGCTATGTTACTGGAAACAGTGGCGCAGCGCGAAGCGCAATTGGCTGCCGTATCCGGCGGCAATGACCGAAGGGAGTGGCAACCGACCGCGAACCTGAAGGCGGCATCTGCTGGCTATGGATATCTCGAAAGATGATGTCAGCCGACCGAAGGGAGACAGGCTGCGTATTCGGCAGCAATGGAGCGAAGCGGAATGGCAACTTGGCCTCACGCAGCCGGAAGGGGTACTGGCGAATGGCTGGGAATAGTATCGTCCAGCGCGCCCTGACAAAACAATGGTTATGGAATCAAGGTGTACCAAACATGCGGCAACAATGGGTAGATCTTCACTATCCCGCGCCTTCGGGCGTGGCATAAACTGCCGGAACCGCCGTATGCGGACCCGCATGTACGGTGGCGTGGAAGCCGGGGCTGGCCTACTGGGTCAGTCTCCGGCCATCCGATTGGCATCCGACTTGTCTTCAATGTGTTTTCATGGCACGCATGTACACACGCAAGACGGCATTGATCTTGGTCTGGTATCCACGACCTTGATTCTTGAACCAATCAAGAAGATCGGAGTCAAGACGTAGTGATACCGCCTTCTTGCTGGTGGGCATCCGTAAAGTAGCATTCTTGAAGAATGCTTCATCCAATGGAGGAATATCCGAAACGTCGATTTCTTCATCTGTCATCCGCTCAAGACGCTTCCAGTCAGTACCGGACTTCCGCTTCGTATTGTTTTCTTTCATGTCCTAAGGCCTTTCGGGCGGAGATGAATCGTATGCGATTCTCTCCGTCCCATTCAAGGTACACCACTACAACAACGGTGCTTTTCATGAGATCGATGCTACTCCACCTATCTTCACCGTAGTCCCTTCTATCGTCGAGACTGGTGAGCATGGGATGTCGAAACACTTCAATGGCATCGGCAAAGTCGACGCCATGCTTCCTCATGTTAGCTCGGTTCTTTTCTTCATCCCATTCGAACTTTATGATGCTAGTGTATATACAGTCGGTAGATACGTCAATTGATATCTTCTGAAATGCCAACGCTTGTCCTTACCCTCAAAATGGGGCGCGTCCGCGAGGCCCATCTTGTAGGTGTGCAGGGCTTTGATACTCTCGTCAACGACAATAACACTTCCCGGGTGACGACAACTATACTTCCCGTCTCG
>CAZNWT010000072.1:0-22772 GCA_964576795.1 uncultured Victivallales bacterium | reverse complement strand
TCATGTCCGAAGCCCCTCCCGCAACTCGAAGATTTCCTAATTTGGAACCGCTGAGGTTTGCACTTCCGACTTTAGCAGGTGAGTGGCACACGAGAAGCAAAAAGCGACATCTATTTCGCGGTCTCAGACAAAGGGTGAAAGTAGCCGAAGGCGCTTGGAAATACCGGGCATGTGCGCCAGAACGGCATCAATGTCATCGTCGGTTGTGTATCGACTCAGGCTGAAGCGCACGGTGCCGTGGGCGGCTGTAAATGGGATGCCCATTGCCCTGATGACGTGTGAGGGTTCGAGTGAGCCGGACGCGCACGCGGATCCCGAGGATGCCGCAATGCCAAGATCGCTGAGGTGGTAGAGGATGGCTTCGCCTTCAATGAACTCGAAGCTGATACTGGATGTGTTGGGCAGACGATTTGCCTTAATGCCGTTGATGCGGGTGTCCGGGCATGTCTTAAGTAGCTCGGTCTCCAGCTTATCGCGCCGCCGAGCAATTGAGGCTTCCATCTTTGACATGGTTTCTCGCATGAGGTCGCAGGCTTTTCCCAGTCCGACAATATAGGGCACGTTTTCCGTGCCGCCGCGTCGTCCCTTCTCCTGATGTCCGCCCAAGAGCAAAGGCTTCAGCTTTGTGCCCTTGCGAATGTAAAGTGCCCCGATACCTTTTGGGGCATGTAGCTTGTGGCCTGAGATTGAGAGCATGTCTACCGGTATGGTGCGGACATCAATGGGGAGTTTTCCGACGGCTTGAACCGCATCGGTGTGCATGACACCACCGGCTTCTTTTACGAGCTCGGCAATTTCGGGGATGGGGAATATAACACCGGTTTCGTTGTTGGCCCACATGCTGCTAACAATCGCAGGGCCTGCTGCGAGAGCCTTGCGCAAGCTGTCAAGGTTGAGGTTACCATTACCATCGACGGGTAGCTCAATCTGACGGTATCCGTGTTCTTTGAAATGGCGGCAGGGCTCTAGAACGGCGGGGTGTTCGACACGCGTGGTAATGATCGGATATTCGGTCCCCAGCGCTTCGGCGGCTCCATATAGTGCGGTGTTGTTACTTTCGGTTCCGCAGCTTGTGAAGAGAATCTCGGAGGGATCTGCCCCGATCAGGGCGGCTACGCGTGCTCTGGCATCCTCGACATGTTTGGCAACTTGCCCCCCAAAGAAGTGCATGCTGGAGGGGTTTCCCCACAGCTCGTCGAAAAACGGGAGCATGATCTGCTTCACTTCGGGCGCGATTTGTGTCGTGGCGTTGTTATCAAGATAGATGGTGCGCGCCATTAGTTCTCTTCCTTTACGTCGATCTCGGGCGCGACAAACTCTCGTAGTTTTGCTTCCACGATTTCTTTCATGGTGATGTCCGCTGTTTTGCATCGGGCACAGGCGCCTCTAAAAGAAACGACGACCGTGTTGCCAACAACGTCGATGAGTTCAAGATCGCCGCCATCTTTTCTCAGTAATGGCCGAACCTCACGATCGAGCGTTTCTTGAATGCGTTTCAGCTTCTCAACAATCGTCATTTGCGGGTGGGGTGTGTCCGGTTGAACGTCGTCGGTAGCCAGGGATTTGAGGAGCTTCTCGATCTCAGGAATGCAGCCGCCGCAGCCACCTCCCGCCTTTGTATGATTCGTGACCTGTTCAACCGTCTGCAAATGAGTGTCGGCAATGGCCTTGGTGATGACGTCCTCGGTAACGCCGAAGCACCTACAGATAACCTTGCTTTCGAGTTCGCGCTTTTTCGATCCGTCCGTTCTGTAATTTTCAATGGCGGCCTCAAGGGCTTCGCGTCCCATGACAGAGCAGTGCATTTTCTGTTCCGGAAGGCCTCCCAGATAGTCGGCAATGTCTTGATTTGTGATCGCAGCTGCATCCTTCAACGACTTGCCTTGGATCATTTCGGTCAGTGCTGAAGAAGCGGCAATTGCACTAGCGCACCCAAATGTCTGAAATTTGGCATCCACGATGATCTCGTCAGCATCGACTGTGATCATCAACTTCAAGGCATCGCCGCAAGCAAGTGAACCCACTTGACCAACGCCATCTGCATGTTCAATAACCCCCACATTTCGGGGGTTTCTGAAGTGATCCAGCACTTTTCCTGTATAGTCCCACATTGTCATTCTCGCGTTGTGTCACCTTCTGTCGGAAAGTCACGACGTGGTCGGAAGGTGTGTGAAAGGAGGTACGTTAGCGAGTGGTGCGTTGCAAATAAAGGAGAAAGACAGGCTTCTAGCGCAGGGTTGCTTTTTCTTATGCTCACAGTATGCTGCTACACGTGTTTTATGGATAGTTGGCGCTCTCAGATTTGTGAGTGTTACCCTATAGAGAGGACCCTTATGTCGATAGCATTGGATGATATTTTGGCTTACCACCTTGGTGGGAAGATTGGGATGCGTTGTACGCGCCCGCTGAAGAGTGTAGAGGATTTGTGTTTGGCCTATACGCCTGGGGTGGCTGAGGCGGTAAAGGAGATTGCGCGGACACCGGGTGCACTCTCGCGCTTGACGGCGAAGGATAAGCTCGTGGCGGTGGTGACTGATGGAACGGCCATTCTCGGTTTGGGGGATTTGGGTGCTGAGGCCAGTATTCCGGTGATGGAGGGGAAGGCTGTTCTATTCAAAGTCTTTGGTGACGTCGATGGCTGGCCCGTTCCGCTGAACCATTGCCGCGTTGATGGCAAGAATATGGGGCCTACGGATCCACAGCGCGTGATTGATGCGGTTGCGGCCATTGCCCCAATGTATGGTGGTATTAACCTTGAAGACATTGCTGCGCCTGCCTGTTTTGAGATTGAAGATCGTCTGGATGAAATGCTGGATATCCCGGTGTTTCATGATGATCAGTGGGGGACGGCCGTCATTACTCTGGCAGGTGTGAAAAACTACTGTTATCTCTGTGAGCGCGAGATGAGCGAGTTGAAGATTGTGATCAATGGCGCGGGTTCTGCCGGCATTCGCATTGCGGAGATGCTGAAGACAGCGGGGGCGACCTCGGTTGTGCTGTGCGATTCGCGAGGTGTAGTCCGTGCGGACCGCACAGATTTGAATGCGAAGAAACGCGAGCATGCGGTTGAGAGTGCGGCATCGACTGTTGGGGATGCACTTCGTGACGCGCATGTGCTGATTGGGGTTTCGGCGGCTGATTGCATCACGCCTGAAGATGTGCAGGGAATGGCCTCTTATCCAGCAATTTTCGCGATGGCGAATCCGGAGCCGGAAATTCGTCCCTCGCTCGTGGCGGATGTCATGGGAAGCAATCCTTACGTTATGGCAACGGGTCGCTCTGATTATCCGAACCAGATCAATAATGTATTGGGTTTCCCCTTTTTGTTTAGAGGGGCTCTTGACGTAGGAGCAACCACGATTAACAAGCAGATGAAGGTGGCTGCAGCAGAGGCTTTGGCGAGGCTGGCACGTGAGCCCATTACGGAAGAGGTGCGGACATATTATCCGATGGAGCACCTGGAGTGGGGGGCCAACTATGTGATTCCCAAACCCTTTGACCGAAGACTGTTTGTGGAGGTGTCGGTGGCGGTAGCAGAGGCGGCAATACAATCGGGAGTGGCTCGGGATGCTGTGCCAATTGGGGCGATTCGCCAACTCCTTGAGGCCCGTAATGTAAGCCGTCGGACGGAGTCGTAATTGCGCCAGATCGGGTGATGCAATTCATGCTGTGTCTGTGGCAGTCGCTGTGACAGACTGGCGTCGTTGAATATTTGGTAAAGGAAAAGGACTGTATGAAACAGTATTACGGAATCGTGATCGCGGCTGTACTGCCGATACTTGGGTTTTCAGAAACCAATGTCAGGATAGACGGTGTTGCCGCCTATGCGAACGAGCATGTCATCACGGTTAGCGATGTGCTCAAGACCTCTCGTGGGTTGCAAGAGCAGCTTTCCAAGGGGCGCAATGCAGATGATTTAAAAGCTGTCTATCAGGCGGCAATAGAGGAAGTCATTGCCCGAAAGCTTATCTTGGATGAGTATGAGCAGCAGAAGGAAATACGCATTCCCGATAGCGTTGTGGATGAGCGCATTGATGGCATTGTGAGTGAAATGTTTGATGGCGATCGCTCGGCTTTATTTGAAGCGCTTACCGAGGATGGTTTAACTGAAGACGCTTGGCGGGAACAGATTCAGGAGCAGATTATTGTTTCTGCCATGCGCAACTTCCGCGTTGATAGCAAGGTAAGTGTTTCGCCGCTGAAAGTGCGTGAAATTTACGAGCGCGATAAAGAGATGTACTCAACGCAACCCAAGGTGAAGATCCGCATGATTGTCATTGCGAAGGGTGAGTCTGAGGAGGAAAAGGTGGCTCAGAGTGCCAAACTGAAGACGGTTAAACTGGCGCTGAAAGCAGAAGACAGTTTTGCGGACGTCGCCACAGCGTATTCGCAAGATTCTCGGGCTGCTGAGGGGGGCGATCGCGGCTGGATGGAGCGTGATATGCTGCGTGAGGATATTGCGGAAGTTGCATTTGCAACGGGTGTGGGGGAGGTTAGCGAAGCCTTGGATATCGGTAAGCAGTTTTGTATTCTAAAGATTGAGGATCGGGTTGATGCTGAGACGGTATCGTTTGATCGGGCACAGCCACGGATTGAGCGTCAGTTGCGGATGGAGAACGCGCGGGAACTTTACGAGTCATGGATTGCCCACCTTCGCAAGAATGCCTACGTCAAAATCGTGGACAATGTACTAGTCCCATGACCGTCCCGAACCTCACGCACTTGTCCGACGTGCGGACGCTTGTAATGCAGCTGGGATTGCATCCCAGTCGCGCGCTTGGACAGAACTTTCTCGTCGATGGAAACATCCTGGACATTCTGCTTGATAGCGCGGGAATCACCTCCTCAGATCGCGTACTGGAAGTAGGTCCGGGGTTGGGAGTGGTCACCGAGGCGCTCTTGAAACATGCCGCGCATCTTACTGCGGTTGAGAAGGATCACCGTCTTTTTGCCTATCTTCAGGAGGCATTCTCTGCTCATGAACGCCTTGAGCTGATTCAAGGTGATGTGCTTGAGGTCGGTATTCCGTCCCTCTTGGCGCGTGGCGTTGATAAAGTAGTCTCAAACCTTCCGTACTCTCCCGGCAGTCGCATTCTCCTGGATCTAATTTGCGATGCAAACGCGCCGCGTGAGATTGTAGTTACCGTTCAACTGGAGGTCGCGCAACGCATTACGGCACCCCCCGGAAGCAAGACGTATGGTCTCATGGGCGTGTGGTGTCAGCTTCACTGCGATGTCGCCCTTGTGAAGGTCATTAGCCCAAACTGTTTCTGGCCGCGGCCGGATATAAAATCAGCTATCGTAACGCTGCATCGACGGAACGCAGCGCTTTTGGATGCCGTTCACACGGTCCACTTCTACGCGTTGACCCGCTATGCCTTTCAGCACCGCCGCAAGCAGCTTGCATCATGCCTGTCAAAAGCCCCTGCACCCCTTACTGTTGACGCGGATGCATGTCGTGCGCTTTTGATTCAGATTGGTGCCGAAGCCTCTGCCCGGCCTGAAGCGCTTGGCGTTGAGCAATGGTGCCGCCTGACTGAGATGCTGAAGTGACACTTGGCTAGAGCCCGTCTGAAAAGGGGTTGAAACGCGAAAAGGTTCGAATATGGCCAAATAGCTCCAACATGAGGACGCTTCAACCCTTTGTCGCGAGCTTTGTCAGGAGCTTTGTCGAAAAGGGGAATAGGTCTGAGAGAAAAATCGGCAAAGATTGCGGCAAAGCTCGCGACAAAGACTAAGGAATTTAAAGATTCTGGTGCCTCGGACCTTTTCGGACAACGTCTAGCTGATTTCTTAGCGGTTTTGCTCCCCGTAGCCTCGTGCGCCAACGCGTGGATTTTTTCGTCTGTGAGGTGGCGGCCATCCACCGGCTGGCGCCGGAGGCTACAATCAAGCTTTTCCCCTGAATGATCCTTAGCCTCTTCAAAGAGCGCTGTTGATAAATAACGCTCTTCGCAGTCGGGCAGGATTGTAACGATCGTTTTTTCATTAAAATTAGGGTTGTGCGACAGGCATGCAGTTGTAGTTGTTGCCGCATTTCCCGAAATACTGGCATAATGCCCTCCTGTTGGTGTCAATTTCGATTTGGTGGGTTTTATACACAGGATGCCGTCAAAACGCCCCCTTCATCTCTGTTTTCTGTTCGACTTTGGTTTTGGAATGTTGGATAGTTTCACCCTTAATTTTTGGGAGTACCGATATGGAAGATTGCATAACAATAGAGGGGGGCGCCACGGCCCCGAAGGGTTTCAAAGCCTCCGGCATTTGTGCTGGAATCAAGGTGGGGGCTTTGGATTTGGCCCTGCTTGTGTCCGAGACCCCCGCTGTGGTTGCGGGGTGTTTTACGACGAATGCGGTGCAAGCGGCTCCCGTGAATCTCTGTAAAACCGTTTTGGCATCAGGAAAGGCATCTGCCGTTGTGGTTAATAGCGGGTGTGCAAATGCCTGTACGGGGTCGGCTGGAAGGGTTGCCGCCACGGAGATGGGCACGGCAACTGCGGTTGCTCTGGGATTGCCTGCGGGCGATGTTTTTGTCTGTTCGACCGGAACCATTGGTAAACCCCTTCCGCTTGAGAAGATCTGTACTGCACTTCCTGAGGCTGTTGCGGCGTTGAGCACCGACGGGGGTGGGCAGGCGGCAAAGGCTATCATGACGACCGACACGGTTGATAAGCAGATGGCCGTCTCCGTTCAGATTGGCGATACTACGATTTGTGTTGGCGGAATGGCAAAGGGTTCGGGGATGATTGAGCCCAATATGGCGACCATGCTTGCCTTTTTGACAACGGATGCCGCGGTTTGTGCCGAGTCTCTGCAATCGTGTCTGTCCGCGGTTGTCGCCAAAACGTTCAATCGGATCAGTGTGGATGGGGATCAAAGCACGAATGATACTGTATTGATATTGGCCAATGGCCGTTCGGGGTGTTCTGTGCTTGATCACACACACCCGGATTGGGGGCGGTTTGTTGATGCCGTTTTCACCGTGTCACTGGCGTTGGCCAAGAAGATTGTCAAAGACGGTGAAGGGGCGACAAAGTTCATAACGATTACCGTTGCGGGGGCTGTGACAGACGCCGATGCAAACGTAGCCGCCAAGGCGATTGCCAATTCGCTGCTTTGCAAGACGGCATGGTTTGGGGAGGATCCGAATTGGGGGCGTGTGATTGCTGCTGTGGGATACTCGGGGGCGCAAGTTGATCCTGATTTGATTGATATCGCCTTTGGGGATGTTGTAGCCGTAAAGTGTGGTCAAATGGCAGATGATGTCTCATTTTCAATGTTGGAAGCGGTGTTTGCTAAGAAGGCCTTTGAAATTGGAGTTGATTTGAATTTGGGTGATGGCATTGAGACGGTTTATACCTGCGACTGTAGTTATGAGTATGTCAAAATAAATGCCGAATACATGACCTGACACGGGGGAGTGGCCAATGGATAAATTGATTGAAAAAGCGAGCGTGTTGATTGAGGCATTGCCTTATATCCAGGACTTCCGCAATGAGATTGTTGTCGTAAAGTTTGGTGGTAGTGCGATGGAGGATCCAGACCACGTGGTAGGCGTGTTAGAGGATGTCGCCTTCATGCAGTGCGTCGGCATGAAAATTGTTGTGGTGCATGGGGGCGGAAAAGCCATTTCCCGCGGCATGGTAGAGGCTGGCATTGATTCGAAGTTTCTTCATGGTCTCAGGGTGACGTGTGAGCGTTCGATTCATGTTGTTGAGCGGGTATTAAAAACAGATGTAAATCCTCGAATTGTGAAGCTGCTTGCAGAAAAGCGCGCTTCGGCCAAGAGTTTGCATGGGGAATCAATCTTTCATGTCACACGAAAAACTGATGTGGATGTCAAGACGGGTGAAGCGTTGGATTGGGGTTTTGTTGGCGAGCCGGGCGAGGTGAATACCGGGCCCATTCATTCCATGCTTGTGGAGGGTGTCATCCCCGTGATTACCCCACTTGGAATTGGCCCGGGTGGCAAAACGCACAATATCAATGCTGATGTTGCCGCGGCGTCCGTGGCCAAAGCTTTGCGAGCTCGTAAGCTGGCATTTCTTTCGGATGTGCCCGGTTTGCTGCGTGATCCTCGGGATCCAACATCGCTCATATCGACGTTGAAGCAGCATGAAATTGAGTGGTTGATGGAGCAAGGCGTGATCTCTGGTGGCATGCTGCCGAAGATAAAGAGCTGTATGGAAGCGCTTATTGCGGGGGTGCGCAAGGTTCATATGATTGATGGACGAATGCGGCATTCGCTGCTGCTGGAAATGTTTACGGACAAGGGTGTAGGGACTGAAATTATTGGTGAATAAAGAATTGAAGACTGGAGCTAAAGCAATGAGCACGACAGCAGAAATATCAGAGATGTATACACAGTATGTGATGCCGACCTATGCGCCGGAAGTGGCGCTTGTGAAGGGCAAGGGAACGAAGGTATGGGATGCAGAGGGTAAAGTTTACTTGGACTTTGCTGCAGGTATCTCGGTTCTTAATGTTGGGTATTCGCACCCAACGGTGGTTGCTGCCATTCAAGAGCAAGTGGCTGAACTGGTGCATGTGTCCAATCTCTATTATTGCGAGCAGCAGGCAATGCTAGCAAAGCGTCTGTCAGACGTGTCGTTGAAGGGAAAGTGTTTTTTTAGCAACTCGGGGGCTGAGGCCAACGAAGGACTGATCAAGCTGGCCCGATTGTGGGGCCATGATCAGGGCAAATTTGAGATTATTTGCATGAAGAACTCCTTTCATGGTCGGACGCTTGCTACGGCAGCGGCTACGGGGCAGGAAAAAATACAAGAGGGCTTTGAGCCTATGCCCGAGGGGTTTGTCCATGCCGTCTTTAATGACATTGAGTCTGTGAAGGCGCTTGTGAATGAGAAGACCGTTGCGATCATGCTTGAAGCGCTGCAAGGCGAAGGCGGCATCCTTCCTGCAGATGACCAATTTATGAAAGACGTGCGTGCGCTCTGTGATGAAAAGGATCTTCTCATGCTTTGTGACGAAGTCCAATGCGGTATGGGCCGCACAGGCGATTGGTTTGGTTTCCAGGCCTATGATGTCGAGCCCGATGCATTCTCGCTCGCTAAGGCGTTAGGCAGCGGTTATCCGATTGGCGCGGTTGTGACGGGATCGAAACTGGCTGATGTATTCCAACCCGGGAAGCACGCCAGCACCTTTGGCGGAACCCCTCTCGCGTGTACGGCTGCGTTGGCAACATTGGATGTGATTGAAGCCGAGGATCTGGTCGTCCGTGCAAAAGAGAAAGGTGCGTTGTTCCTGGAAGGGCTTGAGGCATTCGTTGAGAAGTATGAGCATGTAATCGAGGTGCGTGGTCGCGGCTTGATGTTAGGCTTGGTGTTAGATCAGGCCGCAAAACCGCTGACGACAGTTTTAGCAGAAATCGGACTGCTGACCATTGCTACGGCGGGTGATGTTGTGCGTTTCTTGCCACCGCTGACGGTGAAGGACGACGAGTTAGAAGAGGCATTGGACATGTTGGATGACTGCCTCGCAGAAATGCATGGTGTTGTCGAAGACCCTGAAGCCGAAGAACCTGAAGTCGACGCGGTTGAAGCCGAAGAGACCGCTAGCGATGAATCTGTAGAAGCGGCAGCAGAAGAGGATGGAGTCGAAGTATGAAACTGAAGGATCTGACAGGCGAGAAAATCGCGATGTGCGTTTCCGGCGGACTGGATAGCAAGACGGTAACCAAGAAGTTCATGGATCTTGGTTTTGACGTTGTCTGCTTTACGGCTGATGTGGCGCAGCCTGATGAATCCGATATCAACGACGTCATTGTGAAGATGGCGCCGTGTGGAGCGGAAACGTTTATCGTCGATCTCAAAGAACCGATGGCAGATGCATGCTTCGAGGTGATCAAGTCTCAAGCCATGTATGATGGCGGATACTGGAATTCTACAGGGATTGCTCGAGCTGTGACTGTCAAAGGCATCGTGGCTGCAATGCGGGAGCACGGTTGTACGGTGTTGGCTCACGGCGCTACGGGGCGAGGCAATGATCAGATGCGTTTTGAACGCTATACCAATGTGCTTGCTCCTGAAATGAAGGTCTATGCGCCTTGGAGAGATGCGGATTTGCTTGAGGAGTTTCCCGGTCGCTTGGAAATGGTGGCATACCTTCGCCAGCATGGAATTGAAGCCTTTCCGGGTGGCGAGAAGAGCTACTCAACGGATGCAAATCTTGCGGGTCTATCGCATGAGGCGGAAGACCTTGAGAGTCTGAAAACGCCCTGTACGATCGTGAAACCGACGATGGGCGTTTGGCCGGCGGGTGCCCCTGATGAGGCCGAAACGGTTGAAATTCGCTTTGAAAATGGCCTTGCCGTTTCCATCAATGGAGATGCTCTGGCTCCGCTCGCGGCGATGCAGTTGGCAAATGAAATTGCGGGTCGCAATGGGGTTGGGTTCAAGAATGCTCTCGAGAATCGCATCATCGGCACCAAGAGCCGAGGTGTTTACGAGTCTCCTGGCATGGAAATTCTGGCTCAGTGTTTGGTGACTGTTTATCAAGCGACTATGGATCGCCGGGCGCTTGCATTGTTTGGTCAGCTTTCAAAGTTCATAGCAGATCAGATCTATGATGGACGCTATTTTGATCCTGCAACAACGGCTGCCAAGGTGGCAATTGATGTGTTTGCTGCGCATGCGACAGGTACTGTCAAAGTGGATTTGTATAAAG
Organism: uncultured Victivallales bacterium; assembly: GCA_964576795.1. Taxonomy (GTDB): domain Bacteria; phylum Verrucomicrobiota; class Kiritimatiellia; order UBA8416; family UBA8416; genus JABGOW01. The sequence continues at coordinate 12,086 of CAZNWT010000072.1, read as the reverse complement.
GAAACGTTCTGTTTCATAGCTTAACGGACTGTCCGGCATCGCTCTACAACGAGGCTGATTCCTCGATGGAGGCAAGTGATGGACTGAATCCCGTGAGCTCGCAGGGCTTCGCCGAGATTCAATCTGTTGAAGCACGTTCCCTTGCTTTTGCAGGGCAGATCAAGGCTTAGGGGTAGACGAGAATAGGAATTATACCAATACCGAATGCTATCTGGTGAGAATCCTAGTGTATGTGCACATCTCCGAGGTGCACGCTGGGGTGCCTCTCGGAGATAGGCACCTACTTATTTTGGAGACATGCCATGAGTGAGTCGTCCGATAATATGCTTCCTGCCGTTCTGACCATTGCCGGCTCTGATAGTGGGGGGGGCGCAGGGCTTCAAGCGGATCTCAAGGTGTTTCATGCGTTGGGGTGCTTTGGGACGACGGTGGTTACCTGTGTGACGGCTCAGAATCCTGACTGCGTTCGTGGTGTTGAGCCGATCTCGCCTGCGATGGTTGCCGAGCAGGTTCGCACGGTCTGCGACGGCTTTCCCATTGCTGCCGCCAAGACGGGAATGTTGTTCTCGGCCGAAATCATCGAGGCCGTGGCTGCTGTGATTGCAGAGTGTGGGCTGAAGCTGTTGGTTGTCGATCCCGTGATGGTGTCCACCTCTGGGGTGCGTCTGCTCCGCGAGGATGCCGTTGTCGCGCTTGTGGAGAAGCTTATTCCTAAGGCATGCATTATCACACCTAACCTGCCAGAGGCCGAGGTCTTAGTGGGTCATGCAATTTCATCGCTGGATGAACTCAAGCTAGCGGCCAAAGATATTGGTGAGCGCTTTGGTGTCGCCTGCGTGCTCAAAGGGGGGCATCTGGCGGAGTGTGAGACGGCGACTTCCGCAGAAGGCGCCCCTGACGTCGTGGATGTTCTCTACGAAGTGGGGCGGGTGGATGTCTTTTCGGTACCGCGGGTGAATGTTGGAGAGACCCATGGCACCGGATGTGCGTTTGCTGCTGTTATTACTGCTGAGTTGGCGAAGGGATCTTCGCTGCATGTCGCTGTGCAGCGCGCGCAGACATTTGTGGCTGCCGCACTTGCCTCGGCATCGAGGGTAGGGAAACATACTCCGCTGGGGGTATGATATCTCGATCTCAAGATATCTTTGTCGCGAGCTTTGTTCTGAGCTTTGTCGAATTCTCTATAAGAGCAGGTTTTGTCGACGACAAAGCTCGCGACAAAGCTGCCGACAAAGTTGGAGAGGAACGCATAAGCTCGTGTCATTCAAGCCCCTTGATTCTCCCCGGAAATGCTTCACTCTCCGATGATGCGGACGCCAAGGGGATCTCCGCGGACGGCGGATAGCTCGTAGCCATAACGCCGGCACAGTTCAATGGGTGGGGTTTCTGCGATCACCATCACAACACCACCGGCATCCCCTGCAACAGCACCGGCTCCACAGACCTTTGCGGCGCCACCCCATTGTTCAACATCGTGGATGAACCGTTGGAGCGGCTTTGGGACGACCCCTATCTTCGTGAGTAGTCTGTGATTCTCGCGCACGGCGGCTTGCATGGATTCTATGTCTTTTCCGCCAATCACCTCGCCCATCTGACGCGTTACGGCCTCGAACTCATCCCAGATTCCGCTTGTCGCAAACGCATCGGCAACTTGAGAGACGCACTCGCCAGTGGTGGTTTCGGGGGTTCCGGTTTGCACGATAAAGATGGGGACACAGGGGAGGGGGACTTTTTCACCCACTCCGTTCTGAAAGCGGACACATCCGCCGTGAAGCGAGACGTAGGAGTCGACGCCGCTGGCATATCCGTGCTGCATATTTTCGGCTTCAAGGCTGTATTTGTAGTGCCAGTCGGGGCGAAAATCGACACGGAAGAAATGTCCCATTGCCCGAATTTCGCTCAAGACGGTTGCCGCTGAGGAGCCGAGGCCGCAGCCGATAGGAATGTTTGAGCTAAGCTTGATGTCTAAACCGCGATCCACCTTCAAGTGCAGTCCATCAAGGATTGTGATGAAAGCAAACTGCATCAGCTCAATGGGTTTGACGAGAACATCTCGGATGCCCAGTTCTCCCTGAAGAAATAGTGCATAGTTATTTTTTGCACGCTTCTGAAATTCGCGAAGCGCCCGCATTTTGAAGGATTCCTGGTGAGCATAGTCTTCTAGCGAAAAAGAAACGGAATCTGTAAGTGTGGGTTCAATAATGGCTTGGGCGCTACGATCAATTGCCATAGCAAGCGCAGGTCGTCCATAGACCACGGCATGCTCTCCGCTCAAAATTAATTTTCCGGGTGCAATTGCTTTCATCGTACCATCTCATATATGCGTTTGTGCGCTTGCATTCCAGCAAGCCTGAAAGATCCTGTCTGATACTCAGTAAAGCTATAGTCCCATCCATCGGAGGGAATACTCAAGTTGAAAATGTCTTCATATTGTTGGATGTCGACTGCAATGCGTGATTCTAGAAGGTGTTTGTGACGTGCTGAGTAGAGGGAAGAGCGATACCCCGGGGTTACAACTCCACTGAAAAACTCTCCCACACTACCCGATCCATAGCTAAAAAATCCCAGTCGTTTATCATCCAGCGGTTCCTGCGTAGTGTCGAAAAGGCAGGCTAACCCTTCATAGAGGGAGGCCGTGTAGGTATTTCCCGTGATACGGTTGTAGCTTAGGGATTCACCGACTTGGGCTTCAATAATTGCTTTACGGTCCTCAATGACACCCGAGTCTTTAAGCAGGCGGTCATGTGCTTTTGAGGCCATGTTCGTGAAGGGAATATGGTAGCAGCATCGCGCGAAGTCAGAGAGTGTACGCCCGGTGAGTGCTGTGTATTGCTTCCAGGATTCTGTGGCGCTGTTGAGGTAGATGCGCGTCGAGTACTTGCCGTCGACGAATGCTTCTTCGCGGTAATTGGGCCGCCAGAAGTCCATGACATCTTCGGCGTGTACGCCATATTCTGGATCTAGAGAGAGCAGCGCAGGACTTGTGGTCACCAGCATGGCCACTGCGCCGCATCCCTGTGTGGGTTCCCCGGGACTGCCCAGAGTGTAGCGAGCAATATCAGAGCATATCACCAGTGCTTTGCTGGAGGGGGATGCTGCCACCATCATTGCGGCCATACGAAGCGCAATGGTTCCGCTATAGCAGGCTTGTTTCAGCTCTACGACCCGGCAGCGCGAAGGCAGGTTCAGAAGCCCGTGTACAAAAAGTCCCGCCGACTTGGATTGATCAATACTGCTTTCGGTCGCAAACAGAACGAGATCAATGTCATCCACGCCAACCTCATCTATAATGGGCTTTGCAGCGCTTGCCGCCATGGTGACGATGTCCTCGTCCGGAGGGGGAATGCCCATGATTTCCTGGCCAATTCCCACGCTGTACTTTTTCCAATCTGCGCCACGTGCCGCTGCCAGATCCTTGAGATCTAAGCAGTAACGCGTGGTATAAAAACTGATGCGATCTATTCCGGTTCTCATGATGGACTCAATTATGGCGTGACGGCTTGTTAAAGTAAAGCACTTTGCGACGCAAAGCATTTATAATAGGAGCAATGGGGTATCGACAAGATCGGATACCGTTTCGACACCTAAGAGAAACATGGTGGTTTTGAATTGGGTTTTCAGGGTTTTGATGAAGGTGATTACGCTTTCTGGAGATTGCATTGCGTGATCAATGAAGGGGCGGGCGATGCCGCAAAGGGATGCGCCAAGAACCATGGCTTTAGCCATATCAAGTCCGCTGCGAATACCACCGGATGCAATGAGTGTGGCTTGCTCGCGATAGGGATGGAGCAGCCGAAGCGCCTCGGGGGTAGGGAGGCCCCAATCCTGAAAGAGGATTCCCGGCGAGCCGCCCGTTTGGTCTCGGTGGGATTCAATTCGACTCCACGACGTTCCGCCTGCACCGGCAACATCAATAAAGCGAACCCCGTTCGTAATCAGGAGTTCAGCATCTTCTGGAAAAATTCCAGCTCCAACTTCCTTTACAATAACGGGAACATCCAGTGCCGCGACCACTTCGCCAATGCGATCCGCCAACTGGGAAAAGTTTGTATCCCCCTCGGGTTGTACGGCTTCCTGAAGTGTATTGAGATGAAGATAGAGTGCATCGACTTCGGTGAGTTCAACGAGCGTACGGCAGTCGTCCGGCGTGACGCCGTTGTTGAGCTGTACGGCACCGATATTTCCAAAAAGGAGAGCATTTGGAGCAAAGGGACGAAGTTGAAAGCTGTGTAGGGCGGCATCATCTACGAGCATCACGCGTTGGGAACCCATGCCCATAGCAACGCCTGTTGCTTCGGCGGCAATGGAGAGGTTACGGTTGATCTTGCGCAAATCTTCGCCGACCCCGCCTGTCATGCAGGAAATAAGCAGCGGGAATGACAGAGACTTCCCCATGAATTCGATGCGCGTGTCAACGTCGGCCATATCAATTTCGGGCAGTGCGCGATGCTTTAATCGAACCTGATCAAAGTAGAACTTGCGCCGATCCGACTCAGGATCTTCAGCAAGAATGCGGAGGTGATCATGCTTGCGTTCGTTCAGTCGGCTATTCACGATGACGTCGCTCCAGCTTGCGGTGGGCTTTCATGAGCTCACCGGGGTTGTTTTGTGCGGCTAGGAGTGAAAGCTCCCCGCAGAGCACGACGGCACCCGCGATAGCGGCAAGGCGACGACCATTGTCGCCGGATGGGCGATCTTCACGGCAGCCCAGCCGCTCCAGATTCTTTTGTACGAACGCCAAATCTTTTCCATTGCCTACCGAGCCCACGATTACGTTGGGTAGTGTTACGGAGAAGTAGAGATCATCACCACGCAAGGCGGCATAGGTGTAGCCTTGAGATCCCTCAATGATATTTGCAGCGTCCTGACCGGTTGCCAAATAAAAGCCCAAGAGCATGTTGGCGAAATGGGCATTGGCGGAACGTACGCCACCCGCCAGTGATGTGCCGATGAGATTCTTTTTGGTGTTGAGTGCTACGATCGCTTCGGGGGTTGTGCGGAGCCATTTTTTGCAGATCGCGAGTGGGATTTCCATTTCGGCGATGACGTATTTGCCGCGGCCAAGAATGCCATTTACGGCAGAGGGTTTCTTGTCGGTGCAGTAGTTGCCTGAGACGGAAACGTGGGAGAGTGTGGGGTATTGCTCGAGCAGCCAGGTCATAACAGCATCGGCTCCTCCGGTGACCATGTTATGGCCTGAGGCATCTCCGGTCTGCATTTCAATCCGCAGATAGATCAGGTTGCCGACGATCTGCCAATGTATGTCTGAGAATTTCCCGTGACGGGTGGTTGTGCTGACAACCTTTGCCATCTCGCTTTTGCGCGACTCGATAACATGCACACATGCAACGGCCTCTGCGGCGCTGGGCGCCTCAAGCAGGATAGAACGTGCCATAACATCTTGAGCAATGCAGACGCGAATGCCCTCGCAGTCCATTGACACGCGGGCCCCTCGATTTGTCGAGGGCCACAGTGGCGATTCATAGGTTGCCAGCGGTGCGGATAGCTCACCCTTAAGAATGTCTCCGGAGACCCGCATAGGGCCGACCCACTGCATCGGAACGGTTGCATAGGATTCTGGCTCTGTTTTCATACCGTCAAACTATCGTATCGCCGTGCGAATTGCAACGGGGGAGCGGGGAGTGAGAGAAAAGCTGAAATTGGGAAAGCTGAAAGCTAAAATGGGAAGTGAGAGGTGGGAGGATTTGTTCGTTGAGATCGGGTAGGTCGGGCATTCTTGCCCGACCAGAGTCAGGCAGGAATGCCTGACATACCAGGTCGTCCCATCCGTAGGCGGCGAAGACGGCCTTGTCCAGAACACGAGGGAAAGAAACTTTCATCTTTTTTCGGAATTTTCCGGGGGACTCTCCTTCTACAGGTGTGGGATGGCTTTGGAAGCTTGTTCTGAGTAACCAAAAGGATGCTGCATGGTGCAGCGAATGGAGAGGAGAGTCAATATGATAGCTCAAGGAGTAACGACGGAATTGTCACGAGAATTGGCGCAGGTTGATCGCGGTATGCGGATTGGCCGGTTGAAAGCTAAGGTTGAGGCGTTGAGTGGGGGCACCATGATTGCCAGTAGTAGCGATACTGATGAGAATTCGGCGGTTGTCGAGGCCTTCTGGGAGCGGGTGCTTTCGTTTGAGTCGGCACCGCTGGGAACGAACTTTGCCCAACTTGAAGAGGCAGGTATTCAGTTGCCGCCCGCGGATAGCATGACGGAACCCCAGCTTCACGCGAAGCTATGGGACGTTATTCAGGGGCTCGCCAAGCTGCAAGTGTTCCTCTCTCGCACAGATCACCTGAGCGATCGGGACCTATACATCCGGTTGTGGGACAATGTGCTTCGGGAGGAAACCGAGATGATGCCTCCGGATTCCAAATCCGCCGACCATGTAGATCTCCTCGGCGGATGCAGCAATGAGGATATTCAGACGAGTTTGAAATACTACGACGATGAGGCCGAGCGATCGTATTGGCGCGGTGAATTTCCGAACGATCCGATCCCGGACCACGAAGATTTGCCCTACTGCCGTGATCAGAATCTCCCGCGTTGGGAGTATGCTTGAAGCGAACGCTTTTTGTTCATGACCAGGACGAGCAACGCCCCGAGTACACTCGAATCATTCAGAGAGGAAACGTGATTCACGACAAGTAGGCACACATCTCCGAGGTGTAGCCCCCCCTCGGCCTTTTGCCGGGCCACGCATTTCGCGGCGTGCAACCCCAACAATCCCTGCCGGGGTTATCAACTCGGAGAGTTGTGCATGCTGTAGAGCCGTGTGTGAAACGCGAACATGTTAGGAAAAACCAAGTTCGAAACTAGCCGGTCTGAGCATTGAGCCATGTGATAAATGTTTGCGCGTCGGCGGATGAGGTGCCGCGCAGGATGATCACCAGAGTATGATTGGATACGGTCGCCGTTTCTGTGGTGGTCAGACCGGACTTACTATACTCGACATGGTGGGATCCCGAAGGTGTTGGGATGTCCCCTTTGACGCGGAAGATATCGGTTTTGGCATTCAGAAGCAGCGTCTTGAATGTATCCATGCTGATCGGGCGACCCAAGCTGATGGTTACGGACTCATAGTTCGGGTCTTTGCATTTGGCATATTCGCCATGCAGATTCCGGGGCGTCGTGTGTGGCGTGAAAAGCTCGATGTCCACAGCGGCATGTTTGCAGAAATGAATGGTTGCCGTCGCATTGATTGCGGCGACCGCTGCAAGGGTTTCGGAAATGGTGTCGGCGTCGTATAGATCTGATTTGTTGATGAGGATCGTGTCGGATGCTTCAATTTGCGTTATGATATTGGGCAGTGTCACGCGCAGCTTCATGAAGCTTCCTGGATCAACAATGCTGACGATGTTTGCCAGATGGTAACGATCATCCAGTCGGGTTTCTTGCAGCATCTCTTCCATCATTTTTGGGTTTGCCATGCCGCTGGCTTCTATCACGATGCCCTCAACGCCGTCGTATGCAGAGGGGATTGTCGTCAGTTGGTGAATGAACTCTGTGACTAGGCATTTGCAGAAGATGCTGCCGCCAGCGATGGACACAACATTCGGATTGGTTTTGGATACGATGGCACCGTCAATATCGTGGGGAGAAAACTCGTTCACGAGATAAACGAGTTTCTTTGTGTGGTACTGAGAAACGATGTGTTTCAGAAATGTGGTCTTGCCGCTTCCGAGAAAGCCGGTGACCAAACAAATCGGAATGCGCGTGTTGGTGGTGTCTTGCATGATAGTTTAACCTTTGTATGGCAATTGAATTCACCACAAAGAAAACAAGGAACACAAAGAAGAGCGGTAAAGACTGAGGCCTAGTTTCTTTATGATTTCTACGTTCTTTCGTGGTGAAATTAAAATCTTTATAGTTTTACTGACTGACCATTCCAGCAATGTTTTTCTGAATGGCTTTGGCTTCAATGGCTTTCACGAGCGTCTTCAGATCGGGAATGATTGAAGCAAAGGCGATGTCTCCGTCGATGCAGATCGTTGGCAGATTCTTTACGCCCAGCTTTTTCATCATTCCCAGTCCCGCGCGTGCTTTAATCTTATGCTCGTTGATGTAGACCTTTACGAAGGCTTGGGCTGCGGCTCGTTCGACGGCTTCCATCATGTATTGGCACGGCGCGCAGGAGGTAGAGTCCAGTGTGATGACGTCAAGGATGACCTCTTTGTGTTGTTGGTAGGGCGGAACGTGGACATCATCAAATGCATCTTCGTCAGATTCGGATGTCGAGGTTCGCGTGACGTTGCGCTGATACTCGTCATGCACGACCTCGGAAACTGCAATCAGATTCGCGGGTGGAGTGTTGTAGGGCAGGTCGCAGCCTGGGGCCAGGACGAATCCTTTTGATCCACTGGCGTCCATAATAGCAACGGCTTCGCGGCGCGAGTCATCTTCGTTGCCCAGCAACAGGACGGAGGTGAGTTTGATGTTGCCGCCAAAGGATTTTCCGTTGGCCTCGCAGAGTTTGCGGAGGTCCGGCATGCAGATCTGTTCGTCGACGCAGATATTATCTGCAGTGGTCTTGCACATGATTTCGAGATTGCGCGTTACATCGCCGCAAACGAACATAGAGGAGAGTCCGTTTTTGGCGCGAATGCCGTCGAAAACTTTGTTGACGGAGGGTGTCACAAACGCTTTAAAATGATCAGGCGAAATCTGGCTGGTCATGGGGTCTACCACGGCCACGGCGCTGGCTCCGTGAGAGAGGTAGATCTCTGCCATCTTGATTCCGATGTCGGCGCAGTAGTTTATCAGGTCTTTGACTTCCTCGGGCTTATCAAACATGTCGAGAAAGATATTGTTGCCGCGGAGGTGGAGCGCCAGCGTAAAGGGGCCGCAGATTAGTCCGTATAACGCCGTTTCATCGCCGATTTCTTTGTTCAGGGTTTTCAGTGCGTCCATGATGAGGGGAAGGCGCCCTTTGGACTCGGTGATTTCAGGGAGATCGGCAAGAGTTACACTGTCGTTTTCAAGAGGGTGGGTTACGACGGAGGGCGGCACCTCATCAGCCCAGTGCAGTTCGCAGCCCAGAATTTCGGCTTCAATCTGTAAGTCAAAGGTGATGGGCAATCCATCGGGACGGTAGAGTTCATTCGCTTTCTTGAGGCCCTCAACCATGAGGTCTGCAGATTGAAGATATTCGGTGGCGGTCTTGTCTATGAGTTTGCCGCCGTGACAGCCCACAAATGGTAACCAAGCGGGTCTGGAGGTCTCTTCGCCTTGTATGGCCTTAAGTAGTAGTTCTTTGCCCGTCATTTTGAATACTCCTGTGGGGTGTGAGATTGCTTGCACTGAATGATTAGACTGTAGCAGCTCTGTCGTTGGATGATAGATGAGATGTTGCATCTCATATAAGGATATTGCTCTCTATGATTGAAAATGTGCCGAATATATGATTTATAGTGGCAGACAGCGGGTATTGTTATGAAAATATTGTCACAACGATCTGAGTCGGCTTTGCGACGTTCCTATAAGAAGGCATATGGGTTACGGCTGGATATTGTGGCTTTAGATGGTTTTATGGTTACTTGCAAGCGTGATGAATGCCCTTGTCATTTGCCTGTGCTTGCCCGAGGGCGAGCTAATGCTATTCAGCAGGCTGTTCGCTGGGGAGAGCCCTATGTGTTCTTTCTTGCTCCTGGCGTGATGACTTGGGTTATTCCGTTGGTGGATGGCAATACGATACTTGGAGGCATTACGGGAGGGGAGGTCGTTGCAGGAGATGCAGATGAAAGCCGTACAGCGGCAATCAACTACTTAGTAGAGGCGGGATCCTCCCGCACGTTGGCCTCTCGCTATGCACAGGAGCTCTCTGTGTGGCCGCAGTCCCGTGCTCACGAATCCGCTTCCGCACTGTTTGAATTGGTCTATCAGATGCTGCCTCTGAAGCCGACGCTGTTGGATCGGAATCGTGAGAATGCGCAGCAGCAGCGTCAGATTGCAGAGGCGATTCAGGAACGCAAGGGTTTGGTGGATCGCAAATATCCCATGCACGAAGAGCAAATCTTGCTATCGCTGATGCGTGTTGGGGATCGTAATGGTGCGCGGCGTGTGCTCAACGAAATGTTGGCGGCCATGTTTCTCTATTCTCCAAAGTTACTTTTGATTCGAGCACGCGCCATTGAAATGATGGGATTTTTGGTGCGCGCTGCGATTGAGGATAACCCCTTGCAGGAACCGTTGATGGAACGGCACCAGGAATGGGTGGGCTACATCGTTGGGGCCCAGAGTTTTGAGCAGTTGTGTGAGGTGCTCCGCCGAGCGCTTGATGACTTTATGGATGCCATTTTCATACAAGGCTATAACCGCAGCAGCGAGAATGTTGAACGGATTCTCTCCATCATCACGAAACGCTACATGACAGCCTTGAGTTTGCAGCAATTGGCTGATGAGGTGGGGTTAAGCCGTTTTCATGTGGCGCGCTTAGTGAAGCGCAGTACAGGAAAAACAGTCACACAGCACATTCGAACGTTTCGGGTGAACCGCGCCAGTGAACTGCTGGAGTCCACGGATAAACCCTATTCTGAAATCGCGTATGGTCTTGGCTTTGCGGATCAGAGCTACTTCATCAAACAGTTTCGTGAGATGACAGGCACGACTCCCGCCCGTTACCGCCAAGCCCGACGTGGGCGGTAGTCGGTGTTGTCCTAGCCTATAGTTCCGGTTTTCCCATTTCCAAACTCCCCCATTTACTCTTTACTCTCCTAATGAAGTCCGACAACCAGATCTACTGCAAACTGCAGTAGCATCTCAACCAGTAACCCGTTGGATTTTCTCGGGGACGCTCGGGTGAAAACATTCAGCTTTTGAAGTGCCTCTTCACGCCAGACGAGGCCGCCTCGCACTTTATCTGACGCATAAACACGCAACGCTATCAGAAATTCAGAACCGCGCATGGTCCGCCGGTGACCGCGAGTGGATCCAAGCGCTACGGGATGGCATGTTTCAGAAAGGTGCCATCGCCAGCAAAGCGCTCAACGGCGAACAAGGGTGGTGTCTGATGCCTCTGGTAGTGGGGATGTTCGAAGGACAGGTCGGCAAATTGACACGCCGGTTTGCGCTCGACGACGCCCGGCACATGCGCTCCCTATCTTACGGGCGACTGTTGATAGCCGCAAAACCCTCCCAGATGCGCACCATACCCGTGAACACCTGTCCCACAAAATCAACGCACCTCCAACAGAAGCCAAAAACCACAACCCCGCCCGAAACTAAAGCCGCCCTATACGACGAAATCAAAGCCAACAAGAAGTCCGACCTAGGAGAGTTGGCCATGCTCCTCAAACTCATATTACGAATGCGGCAATAGAGATATTCGGGGCAGACCTTTCGTGACGTCTTTTCCTTCAGCTCGAAAAACAGAATCAGACCGATCCCCCCACCCGCACCACCAGTGCTCATAACATGCCGCTTACTGACCAAGATAGCGTGCAAGTATGGAGGCCAGCAGCAGTTTTCCCGTTATATCGCCATGGACTGCATCACGATGGTAACAATTGGAAAACAAGCCAGAGTCGTAAATATATGCATCCCATACTCGGCGCATATCGAAGAAACCTGCCCCCATTTCGCTTGCCAGTTCAGGTAGTCCCCGGTTGAATGCACGCACACGCGCTGCCGCCTTAAGCGGGGAAAGACCGGTCTGCCGCCTCATGGACATTCGGAACATATCTTCAGGGGCCATCGCCCCCGTCAGCATCAGAATCTCGGCATCACTTGCGGCCTGAATTTGTCTGACAACACTGCGCGTCGCCTCCAGGTCATACCCATGACTCACCCCGCCGATAATGACCAGATCCGGCTCCAAATCAATGACATAATCCTTGACCCGACCTTTCTCCTGATAGTAACCGACCCCTGTAGCACTACGGACGGATGGAATCACGCTTAGGTTCGCATTCGGCCACTGGCTGCTCATCATGAGTTCGAGACCACCGCCAAAGGTATCATTGATAATGCTGTCGCCAAGCATGACGATACGTAGCAACTCGCCCGACTGCAACCGTTCCCGTGTCCTCGCAGCGGTTCCAAATAGGCGGCAATGCCGGGGGTCTGATCCTGTCGCGAGGAA
>CAZNWT010000071.1:0-23464 GCA_964576795.1 uncultured Victivallales bacterium | reverse complement strand
GTGGAATCATCCTTGAGCTCTGCCGCCTTGATCTCAAACACATCATGAAAAGCCTGCATGGCGTGCTTACGTGCACTCTTCTCTACGGCTTCAAGATAGATTTCCGGCATAGCCTCCACCAGCCCACCGCCAAGCACGACAACATCCGGGGCCAACAGATTCACGACTGAGCCAATGCCAACACCAAGCCAACCGGCGGCCCGACGCACGATGACTTCGACACTTGTGTCACCCTCGGCGATAGCCTTGGCCAGAACGCCACTACGCACCTTGGTAAGATCCGTCCCACCCACTGACTGAAGATAAGGTGCTTCCCCGCGATAGGCTGCGCCAGCAGCCGCTTGGGCGATGGCAAGGCGGCTGGCAACGGCCTCAAGACACCCGCGGCGCCCACAGCCACACAGCGGACCATTAGGCAACACACACATGTGCCCAATCTCCATTGCACTGATGGCCTTCCCGCGAATAATCACACCGTCATAGACACAACCACCACCTATGCCGGTTCCCGGAAACACACCCAATACGCAACGCTTTCCCTGGCCAGCACCAAAGCGGTATTCGCCATATGTGCCCGCGTCGACGTCATTGCTGGCAACCACTTGGCATTTGAAGACCTTCTCCAGTTCAGCTTTGATGGCAACGTTCTGCCATCCCAGGTTCGGCAGCTCCAACAGGATGCCGCGCTCAGAATCAAGGGGGCCCGGCACGCCGATGCCAATCCCGGCAAGCGCGTCGCGCTCGATACCCGCCTCTTCCAGCGCTCTGTCGATCGTCTCTCGGATTCGTTCTAGTCCGGCAACAGCACCACTGAAACCTTTGGTCTTGCGGCGACTTCGCCCACACCCCTTCCAGGCTTCATCATAGACCACGGCCATCATCTTGGTTCCACCAAGATCAAAACCCACCACATAACGGTTTTTCTTTTTTGACACGACTTTAACCCTCCAGATCACAACACGCTATGTCTATTGTGTTAGCACTGTATTAAGACTTCCCGAAAACCCAAAAATAGCGATCAGTCATCCTTGATCGTCTTCGGCTTGCAAATCTTGTCTTTCTTTTTTTTTAATCACGGCACCACATTTTTTGCACTCAAAATTTTCTATTTTCTTCTTTGTGCGTGGATTTTCCTTTCTGGCATCCCACCGTTTGACTCCATTCTTTGCCTTATTATCTTTTTCAGGGAATCAGAAAACGTCCGGCACAAAGGTCTGGTCTTCCATTGGGGGTCTCTCATAGCCCTTGTCGTCCTGGCGCGGCGGCAGCTCAATCGGCCCCGGCGTGAGATCCTTATACTTAATCATACTCAACAGATGCTTGATACAATTCAGCCTGGCCCGCTTCTTATCATCGGCATTGACAACATACCACGGTGCCTGCTTGATGTCGGTGTACTTGAACATCTCATCTTTGGCTTTAGAGTATTCAATCCAACGGGAACGTGATTCCACATCCATCGGACTCAACTTCCAGCGCTTCGTCGGATCATCCAGACGAGCCTTAAAACGCTGCTCCTGCTCCTCGTCACTCACCGAAAACCAATACTTGATCAGGACGATTCCTGACCTTATCAGCATACGCTCAAACTCCGGACAAGAGCGGAAAAACTCACGGTATTCCGTCTCGGTGCAGAACCCCATGACCCGTTCAACACCGGCACGATTGTACCAGCTACGATCGAAGAGCGCCATCTCACCTGCGGCGGGAAGATGAGCCACATAGCGTTGAAAAAACCATTGGTCTTTTTCGCGCTCCGTCGGCGTGTGCAGGGCGACAACATTACATACGCGTGGGTTGAGATATTGCATGATACGCTTGATGACCCCGCCCTTACCCGCCGCATCCCGCCCCTCAAATACCACGACAACCTTGAGTTCCTTCTGCTTGATCCACTCCTGGAGCTTCACAAGCTCGATCTGCAACCGCGCCAGCTCTTTCTCATAGAACTTTTTGTCCAACTTCTTGCGCTTCTCGTGCTTTTCCTTTGACATATTTCGCCTCGTTGTTGATTGACGATGCGCAGATCGTACCGCATGCGAAAGATCAATGAAAGGCCAACTACTGACAAGCTTGACAAACGAGTGCCCAAACAATACTTTACGACATTCCAATATTGCACTGTGCTAAAGTGCTAATCATATTTCAGGGACGGTGTATGAGACCAAATGAGAGAAATGCTGCAGCAGCAGTCCTCAAAGCAATGGCCCATCCTGTTCGCCTTGGTGCAATTGAATTGCTGGCAGATAGTGAGAAGACCGTGTCGGAGCTGTTTGCCGAATTGGATTGCAGTCAATCGGTTATGTCCAGTCAGCTGAGTATCCTACGAACACAGGGACTGATCACCATGCGCCGTGAGGGAAACGTAAAATACTGTTCCCTACGCACCCGCGCCTTTCTACAACTCTTTAACTGCCTCGAATCTCACATTCACGATGTCCTGAAAATTGATTGAATCAAAAGGAGAAACCATGAGCGACGCAAAACGTATTGTTGTAATCGGCGGTTCGGCAGCGGGTCCCAAAGCCGCGGCGAAGGCACGGCGGATGGATCAGAACGCCGAGGTAACGATCATCCAAAAATCTCCGGATCTCTCAATGGCATCGTGCGGATATCCTTACTACGTGGGCGGCTTCTTTGATGATCGCAATCAATTGCTCTGCACGCCAACAGGGGTAACGCGTAATCCCAATTTCTTTCTGAACGCCAAGGGAATCACGGCCATTACCGAGACAGAGGTGATCGCAATCAATCGTGACCAGAAAACCGTTACCGCACGCCACGTGGCAACGGGCGAAGCGTCGGAAATTCCGTACGACAAGCTGGTAATCACCACGGGAGCCACTCCCCTAATGCCCCCAGTTCCAGGCACCGATCTTGAAGGCATCACAACACTGCAATCCATGCGAGATGCCGACTATTTGCGCAAGATCCGTGATGACGGCACAATTAAGAAAGCGGTAGTTGTGGGGGCGGGTCTGATCGGCGTTGAAACCTGCGAAGCACTACACTTGGCTAATATTGACATCACCGTTGTTGAAATGCTGCCGCAAGTGCTGATGTTTCTCGACTGGGAAATGGCGAAGCTCGTCGAAAATCATATGCGAGCCAAAGGGGCGCATATCATTACCGAAAATCCGGTGGCCGAATTTCTCGGCACAGATGGCAAGCTGACAGGCGTAAAATTAAAGAATGGCACGGAGATGCCTTGCGACTTGGCGGTTGTCGCCACGGGCGTGCGCCCCAACACCAAGCTTGCCGCAGAGGCGGGTCTTGAAGTCGGCGAGCGCGGCGGCATTACAGTCAACGCATTCCTACAGACCTCCGACCCGGATATCTATGCGGCGGGTGACTGCATCGAAATCCCCAATCGCATTACAGGCAAGAACGTACACGCTCCCTACGGGGATCTGGCCAATCTGGAAGGTCGCATCGTGGGACAAAACGTAGTCAACGGACCTGCCGTCACTTTTCCCGGAACATTCCAAACCGGCATCTGCAAAGTGTTCGATTTCGGCGCGGGGGCAACAGGCCTTTCCGAGCGTAACGCGAAAGCGGCTGGTTTCGAAACCGTCAATGTCGTCAGTGCTTCACCCGACAAGCCCGGGTTCATGGGAGGCAAGCTCCTGGTGATGAAAATGGTTGCCGAAAAATCGACCGGAAAACTTCTTGGCGTGCAGTGTGTTGGCCCCGGTGATGTCAGCAAGCGGATTGCATCCGCTGCCATGGCTCTGCAAGGAGGACTCACAATCACAGACTTGACGGTGGCAGACCTGCCCTATGCCCCACCCTTCTCGCCCGCCATTGACAACTTCATTGCTACGGCTCATGTGTTAGAGAATAAGATGACATCCCGCATGACCGGCATATCGTGCCGCGACGTGAAGGCGAAGGTTGATGCCGGTGAAGATTGCTTTATACTCGACACCCGTGGCCCAGACGAATTCGACCAGATGCGCCTCGGCATAGGCGAAGTCCTTATCCCGCTCGGTGCACTGCGCAAGCGCATGAATGAGCTTCCTGAAGACAAGAGCAAAGAGATCATCTGCTACTGCAAGATTTCGCTTCGCGGATACGAAGCCGAAAGCTTGCTTGAAGCCCACGGCTGGACTAACGTCAAAGTCATGGAAGGCGGCATCATGACCTGGCCGTTCGCGCGGGAGAAGTAGGTCTGACAACGATGTCGCCGTGGTGCCGATGGCGATGCCCATCATTGTGGGCCCCGCCACCACGGGTACACTCCTCGTGATGGGCGCGGAATTGGATGATCTAGCGACCAAAACCGTTGGGTGCCTCGCCCTACTCTGTGTCGTCACCTGTATCGGCGCAGTTCTCCTCATGAGCGCGTTCATCTACCATCGGCTGGGCACCAGAGGAATTGTCATGCTCAGCAAACTGACAGGGCTGGTGCTGGCCGCGCTGGCCGCCCAGATGATTATGACCGGCATCCAAGGATTCTTAGGTCTTTAACTTTGAGACCGTAAAGTATTTTTGCGTCGATTCTTTTGCTTGAGCTATTTGTAGAGCATTCCCCACTTGCCCACGCCGAAGATCGCATGATAGCTCGTTTTGCTTCCGCCCTGAAATTTCGGACCGATCCAGCATCCGCACATTCCGCCCCATTCGATACCGAGAAATCACACATGGGGACCTTTTGTCTCTTGACCTCGCCTATAATGGATGACTCTTGGCTCCCTCAAAATGCAAAATAGTTCTGTGACAGAACATGGTCCGAGGGGCTTGCACCGCAGTCCCTATCACCGGGCCATTTCGCGCGCATCCGCCTCTGCGAGAGACATGAGTTTCAGGTTATCCTTCAGGCGTGAGGGGCGATTGCGGGTAAGCCAGAGCCACTCAAACATGGTTGCCACCGCAGACGCAAGATCGGCACAGGCCTCAAGCTCGCTTGACCGCACCGCTTCCCCGGACCGCAAGCGCTGCCCCAACAGCGCGCGCTGAGCAGCAAGGATGTCCATTTCGCCCGCCAACCGACAGTCGAGCAAGGCCTGCTTGTCAAAGGCATCCAGCTTTCGCGCAGGATTCGGCCAGAAACCGGGGGCACGCAGCGTATCCATGACGCGTTGCAGACCCTCGCGTGATGCACGAGCAATCGCGTCCGGGAATTGAGCAGGGTAATGCGAGACAATAGGGACACGCCGGAAGGTCTTCAGAAAACGCGGCAGCGGCGGGGTCAGCGGTTCAACCAGTGCGTGGTAGAGGCAGGTGGAATCCCCCACAATATGCCCTGTGGAACCCAGCGTCCGCAGCGCATCCCCCAAGCCGCCTGAATCACCGAATACATGGAACGCAAAGGTGTCGGTGAAGGTCTTTTCATCAACAGCACGTCCATTCCAGGAATGGGCAGCGCCATGCGCATAGCCGTGAAAACTGACGCCCAGCGGATTGCGGTGCCCGAAGTCACCCCAGTCGGTGTTGAGCATCCCCTCCACCTTACACCGCCGACCGATTACGGCCGATCGCGCCACATTCTCCATCGCGACGGGCATATCCGTGCCATGTCTCTGCCAGCAACTCGTGCCGGGACAGACCATGACGGGTTGCCCTGCCTTGACGAATTCCGAGGTACGCGCCATCCGCTTCGCATCGGCCGCATAATCCCAGTTCAGCATCACGATGTCCGAGGGAAGGTCCGGAATCAACTCGGGGTACTTCAATACAATGTCGCCCCAGGCATTCATCCGTTTGCCATGGCGCTCACAGAGCATGTGCACCTTCTTAAGGAAGTCAAAGTAGACCGGACCCGAACCCCTACGGTCCGCTACGCGTTTGCTGCGTCCTTTTCCAAGCTCCCACGGCTCGTCGCAGCAGACATTGATGTCTTCCGCCTCAAACAGCGGCACGAATTCGCTGTAAAGTGACTCCACAAAACGGAACGACTTGGGATCAGTTGGGCACAGCATGGTGCCTCCTTCCCAACCGTTGAAACCCGGCAACTCGGCCAAATGCCGGTACTCTGGAAGCTGTAACGCCAGCTCGCTGTGGCTCAGCGTCGCCAGCGACGGCACAAAACGGATATGATAGCGCTTGCAGTGGGCTTGGATATCAAGAATATCATCCGGCGTGAACGGGCTGAATCCGCGACTCAACTTGGGATGCGCTTTCCAGGTAAAGGTGTTCTTAATATAAAGTTGCAACTCGTTGATCTTCCAACGCGCCAACCGCTCCACCAGGGCCTTGAGCGTATCAACCGTCGGCACCTTGCCACGTGCACAGTCGTAGTAAACCGCCCGTCGCTCAAAATCTGGAGAGTCCTCGATATGACAGCACGGCAGCCGCTCGCCGTGCATCGTAATCAGTTCCTGTAGCGTCTGGACCCCATAGAATGCACCCGCATCCGTCCGCGCCGAAATCTCGATGCCGCCTTCGGAGACGGTCAGACGATACGCTTCGACTCCCTTCACGCTCGCCTGCCTGACAAGCCGCACCGTTCCTGTGTCTGTCCCCGTCCACACCACCCGGGAAGATCGCTTCAGCTCGCGCCGCAGATGCGCCTGTAGACCTTCCAACGCAACGCGATCCGCATCACGAGAACTGCTCAATTCAACCCTATTGGGCAGCTGGAAAGTTCCCGGAAGGGATTTGTAACGACGGACAGGAATAAGAAATGAAGACATTGTGCGTAACCTTTCATTTGAGGATGAAGCGCAACGCTATACTCAACCCATTCTCTACGCAACCGAAAAGGGGGGATACGCAGATAAAAAGCACCACGGGGACAGACTCCACCTTACTGTCAAAACAAGGTTAACGTCGCGAGTGATCGCCTCAATCCTCAATCACAATTTTATCAAGTCCGGGCTCGGGGGGAGGAAATTCTAACTTCAGCTCCTCAAGCGCATTCACGACGATTTCAGAAATCACGCAGTTACGATACCATTTTCTGTTGGAAGGAATTACATACCAGGGTGCCCACTTTGTACTGCATTCTGAAACAGCTTTTCCAAAGGCTTTTTGATACTCATCCCAAAGTTTACGCTCGGCCAAATCTGCTGAACTAAACTTCCAATGCTTGTCCGATCGGTCAAGCCGCGATTGTAGTCTCTCTTTTTGTTCTTCTTTACTGATATGCAAACAGAATTTCAGAATCGTAACACCATTATCAGAGAGATATTTCTCAAATGCGTTTATGTGTTCGTAACGCGCCTCAATAACGCTCTTGGGTGCAAGGTCATGAACGCGCGCAACAAGCACATCCTCATAGTGTGATCGGTTGAAAATGCCGATCATCCCTTTCTGTGGAACCCGATTATGAATGCGCCACAGGAAGTCATGCCCCAGCTCTTCTGCTGTAGGAGCCTTAAAGCTGTGAACCCGTACTCCCTGAGGATTCAGCGGACCGAAAACATGACGGATGGTTCCATCTTTTCCGCCTGTATCAATCGCCTGAAGAACAATCAGCAGGGAATGCTTATTCTCCGCATATAGAACCTGCTGAAGTTCAACCATTCGCTGACTCATCTCTGCAAACTTAACCTCACAGGTCTCTCTATCCTTGACGCCATCTTTTGACTGAGGATCAATATCCTTCATCTGGAACTTTGAGTTCGGCTTAATTCTGTATTTCTGAATTAAATCCTCTGTTTCATTTGACATCATTACGTCCTAACGTTGTTCTCGTTTTTTTTGATATCTCACATTCCACAGAAACAAGCCACGTGCCGGGGCGGTGGGGACACGGGCAGTGCGGACATTTGACTGCAGGATGCGCTCCGTCTCTGAGGGATCAGCCTCTCCCTTCCCCACCCGCAGAAGCCAGCCCGTCAGGGCTCTGACCATTTTGTAGAGAAACCCATCGCCACGTACAACGATCGTGATCTCGCTTCCCGATTTTCGCACTTGAAGCTCAAACAGATTTCGAACCGTGTCCTCAACAACCACTCTGGAATTTGATGTGAATGCCGCGAAATCATGCTGCCCTTGGAGCTGCATAGCCGCTTCTCGCATGGCATCAATATCGAGTCGCTCGGGAACATGCAATTGATATAAACGCAAAGTCGGCGGCATATTCTTGCGATTCCAGATAAAGTACCGATACGTTTTGTCACGCGTATGCTTGCGGGCATGAAACGCAAAGGGAACAGAGTCCACCCGCATCACGCGAATGTCATCTGGGATTAGCGCATTGAGCGCGCTCCAGAGAGTCTGCTCTGTAAAAGGCTTTTCAATATCAAAGTGGGCAACCTGTCCGACCGCATGTACACCCTGATCTGTCCGACCGCTCCCATGCACCTTGACGGGTTGCTCCTCAAGACGAAGCAACGCGGTTTCCAGACATCCCTGAACCGTCACGACATTCGGTTGAACCTGCCACCCACAGTAGTGAGTGCCATCATACCCTACTGTTATCTTATACCGACTCATCCTCAGTCATATCCGATAGTTGTTCAAATCCGATACGGTCAAGATAGCCTTGCAGAATCACTTGAGCCGCGAGTTTATCAATCACACCTTTGCGTTTTTGGCGGCTCATGTCCGCTTCCAAAAGGGTACGTTCAGCCATTGCCGAGCTCAGGCGTTCATCGCTGGTCACCACCTCAATCCCTGTGACCTCCCTGAGTTGCTCAACAAAGCGTTCAACCTTTTCCGCCATCGGGCCAATGGTCCCATTCATATTGAGCGGGAGTCCAACGACAATCGTCGAGGCATTCTTTTCGTGGCAGATTTCGCTTACCTTTGTAACGGCATCTTTCATGCTTTTGACTTGAAGTGTCGCCACTCCCATGGCAATAGAATTGAGCGGATCGCTGATCGCCACTCCCACCCGTCTCACACCGTAGTCAATGCCGAGCGACCGCACTACAAAACACCAGCGTAGCCACCATCGGCATCGAGCAGCTGAACCATTGCCTTCACTTCCTGAGCTCGATCTTTCGGGCAGATCATTGTGACCCCTTTGGCTTGAACCACCACGAGGTCGTGTACGCCAATCAATGCGGTCAGGTGGTTCTCCGACACCACTACATTTCCGGTTGCATCCAAGGCCTTACAATCTCCAATGGCGATGTTTGATGCCGAATCTTTTTCAAAGTGATCCTCAAGCGCAGGCCAGGATCCCACGTCATACCAGCGAAACGTTCCACTGGCCGTTACAATGTTGTCGGCCTTTTCCATGACAGCATAATCAATGGATATTTTCTCCAGCTTTTCGTATTCCACGGCTAGACAGGTATCAAAGCTATCGCGATCCACCACGCCTTGCATAGCTTCAGCCATTGCCAACAGAGAGGGTTGATACGCACCTAGGGCTTTAAGCAGCGTGGACGCGGACCAGATAAACATACCGGAATTCCAAAAGTAGTTGCCTGAGTCCACATATTGCTGCGCCGTCGTTGCATCCGGCTTTTCGACAAACCGTTCCGCCTTGCGAAATGAAACAGATCCCTCTGTCTCAATGGAATCCCCGCATGCGATATACCCAAATCCCGTACTCGCAAAAGTTGGAGTGATGCCAATAGTCACAAGACTGTCATCGGCCTCGGCAAGCGTAAACCCTTCATCAAGCGTCTGCTGAAAAATTTTCACGTCTTTGATCACATGATCCGCCGTGAGAATACAAAAGCTGCCCGTCTCACACCGAGCCTTCACAATAGCCGCACCAAGCGCACATGCGGCCGCCGTATCCCGACCAAACGGTTCGCCAATGATATTCTCTGCAGGAAGTTCAGGAACCGCTTCGCGTGAGACGTCCACAAGTGATGCATTCGTAATAACGATTACGCGCTCCGGAGGGATGAACCCTTTAAGACGTTCAACAGCTTGTGCCAGCATCGGTCTTCCACCCACAAGGGAAAGCACTTGCTTGGGGCGCTTAGACGTACTCAGGGGCCAGAAGCGTTCGCCTCGCCCCCCTGCCATAACGACTGCAAAACGATTATCCTGCATGTGATGTATCTCCGAGTTCAACACGCCCCAAACAGGGTCGTGAGTTAACTTACAATTTAGATCAAAAATCCGTACCAAACCCCCAAGGGAAAGATTGGGTTCAATTCATACTCAACCTTACACGGTCTCCATGCGCCCAAACAATCTCGTGATCGAATCATCATGCCCGTTTTCGCAGAAACTCTCACACAATTCCTCTTTCCTATTGGCCATTTCTGTCCTGTGTACCTCAGCATGACTCCCCCCACCGGATCGTTGTGGGCAACATGATCTTCTGCTGTGCCCCTGTATCGGTCTCTCCACTCGCGAGCAACAGATCCACCGCCTGAGCGGCCATCTGCTCCCAAGGCTGCACCATAGTGGTCAGCGTCGGGCATGACACTGCCGCCATTTCATTACCGTCGAACCCCGCCACGCCCACGTCCTCTGGAACCCGTCGCCCAGCCGACTGGAGGGATGCCATTACGGCAAGGGCAAGCATATCGCTGTAGCAATAGAGGAGATCGGGCGCGTCGTTCAATCCAGACAACGCCGCTACAGCCAGGTCGCCCTGTTCGCCAAGCCCCACGGCGCCATCGACAGGGATGGAAATATACTCGGCAGACGAACCAAAGTCGGCCACAGCTTGTGCAGCCCCCGCGGCGCGTGCATGGAAAGTATCTGGCGCCACATACCCGATCCGCCGGTACCCTTTAGCCAGCAATGCCATGGTGTAGTCATATGACGACTGGAAGTAGTCAATACCCACATACGTATAGGACGCATTCGTCCTGTCCGGCATCCAATCTATCGTCACAACACGCATACCGGACTTGGCCAACTCTGCCTGCATCTTGCCCGTCACCATGGAGAGCAAGAGGAGCGAGTCGAATTTGTGCTGGCGAACGCTTTCCTTGATCACCCGCGCTTCATTTTCCCAATCCACCGCAATCAGGAGCAGATCCCAACCCGAAGCACAGAGTTTGCGACTGACAAAACCAAGCAGGAGACGATGTAAATCGGAGAGGGGGTGCCCGTTTGCGAAAAAGACCATTGCCGCCAGCACGTTCTGTTCTCGACTGCTCATCCGATGGGCATAGACATTGGGTCGGTAGTCGAGTTCGGATATGGCTTCACGCACCCGTTCCTGCGTGGCCTCGGCCAATTTAAACGGAGCTTTGAAGAACCGGCCAACCGTGCGCACTGACACCCCTGCCGTTTCTGCCACATCATAAACGGTCGCGTGCGCCAATCTATTTTCACTTCCCATGAATCTCTCCCCCACAAAGATAACACACGGAATTCTGCCACCAATGGACTCGATTATAAAACCTTTTCTAGATCTGCCTCACGCCTCAGCCCGGAAATAGGCCGCCGTCTCGATTATCTTTTTTTGCTTCTTTTCTGTATTTGACAAGGGTGCCGCCGGTGGCATAGACTATTCATCTCTTGCATAAGTTCTATTGTGTAGAGCCACCAAGCATGTGGAGGTGCGTGGTACAAAGTGGATAGAGATTCGTGCTGGCGGGGTCAGAGACCGTGATAAATAATTCCGCTGAAAAACCTCTTCGGTATGGCACGCGCGCTGAGAGTCGAGTTGCATGGGGCCTGGAACCAGACATGGAGGATTGAGGGCTAGGCGATGCATCGTCCCCTTAACATTGGCGACTGCGGTTTCCGTGACTGGGTCCAGGGCACGTACGCAGGACTCGTATCGAAGCCGAAACACAAAGAGGGGTTAGCCTAAAAAGAACAGTTAAACGGGAAATGGAAGAACACCCCGAAAATTCCAGAAGAACCAAAGAAAGAGAAAGCACTGTGAAACAGAAAGACAAAGACATCATGCGAGGTCTGGCCGAGCGATACCGAGACATTGCCGAACTGCCGGTTCAGGAAGAGAAGAAACGGCTCTGGCGCGACCACCTATCGCTGAAGCCAACGCGGATCCCGATTCTGGCGACTTACGGCATGTGGAACGTGTGGTGTGACCAGCTTTGGGGCAAAGGCACAATGGAGTGTGAATCACCGTTCCTGCAACAGTATGAACGCGCGTTGCGACTGCAGATATTCAATCACGAAGAAGTAGGCGACGATCTGATCCAGCATTCCTGGCTCACCATGCGTGCCAGCGTCAAAGGCGTTTGGGGCGGTTGTTGGGGCGTAAACGAAGCGATGCATGCTTCCGATATGGAAGGTGGTGCCGCGAGTTTCGATCCGCCGCTTACCAATTGGGATGACATGGAAAAGCTCACGTGGACCCCGCACGAAATAGATGAGAAAGACACGGCACGCAACCTGGAAGTTCTCAGTGAAGCCGTAGGGGATATTCTGCCAATCGACGTCAGTCGAACGCCTGTACTCAACGGGGCCGCAGGGGATATTTCCACGAGTCTCGCCAAACTGCGGGGGCTCGAAACGCTCATGATGGATATGTACGAATACCCCGAGGAACTCCATCGTCTGCTGGCGTTTATGCGCGACGGAATTCTGGCCAACAACCAGACCGCCGAAGAGGCTGGTGACTACAGCATGACCTCTGGCTTAAATCAGGCCGAGTGTTACACAGATTCTCTGGAAGATCCCTGTCCCAACAGCGGCCCGCGTAAACGGAAAGACCTTTTTGGATTTGTGGCGGCCCAGGAATACACCTTGATCTCGCCAGCGTTCCACGAGGAATTCATGGCGCAATACCAGAGACCCATCATGGAGCATTTTGGGCTGATTCATTACGGTTGCTGCGAGGATCTGACCCGGAAGATCGACATGCTTCGCACGTTCACCAATCTGCGCAGTATCGCAGTTGCCCCAACTGCGAATGTGGCAAAATGCGCTGAACAGATCGGCCAGGACTACGTGATTTCCTGGCGGCCCAACCCCGCCGACATGGTGTGTTGCGGATACAACGAAGATCTCGTGACCCGGATTGTCAGCGAAGCCATCGAAGCCTGCCGGGGATGTTTCCCGCACATTCACCTGAAAGATGTAGAGACGCTGGAAGGTGACAACACCAGACTGAAACGTTGGGTGCAGCTGGTGCGGTCAATTACAGAGAAATTCTAAACGAATAACAACGATATAGAACATTAGGAGTTAACAATGAGTAAGCGAATTGGTTTGTCGATTTTGAGCTTGAGAACTTCCGTGCGAACACCTACTTGGAGCTGATGCTAAACTGCATGGGGCCGAAGGCACAGGATGAAAAGGCCATGAGACGGTTCAAAATCGAGGTCGTGGGTTAAGGGTTACAATTTAGATCAAAAATCCGACCCAAGCCCTCAAGGGTAAGATTGGGTTCAACACTAAACGGCATTTGAGCACCATTGAGCACCCATTTGGCAAAACCACCAGTAGCGCACAACGCCACCGACTTAGAACCCAAACCATCAATAAGATGAGCAATAATTTCGCGCACCATACCCCGATAACCAATACGCGCGCCAATACGCATGGCCCCCTCTGTGCTACGCCCAACGCTGTGGCAACGACCTTTGAGGCTTATCAGCGGTAGTAGTGCAGTTCTGTCGGCAAGATAGTCGGTCATCAACGGGAGACCAGGAGCAATAACACCGCCAACATATACCCCACCCCCTGCAATAACATCGAACGTTAGAGCTGTTCCGAAGTCCGCAACAATGACGGGAGAGCCATGTCGTGCGACAGCTCCACAGGCATTTGCCAACCGGTCTGCACCGATACTGGTCGGCTTCGGATAATCAATCGAGACAGAGAGCTTTGCCGTGTGCGATACAAGAAATGTGTCTTGGCCCGTAACGCGTCGTAGAAGTTTGATCCAGCGGATGTTGTCATTTGGCACAACTGACCCCAGGATAACGCCCTTGATCGTCGAACGTTTCCGAATGCGCTCAAGCGCCTTCTCAACATCAGTAATATTACCGATGCCACCCTCTACATGCTCAACGCACCGAACGCCATTCTTTGAGACCGCACCAAGTGCGGCACTGGTATTACCAACATCCACTGCCAAGCAACTCATAGTTCTGAAATCTCCAGAGAGAGGTCTACTGATGGTGCAGAATGCGTGAGACATCCTAATGAAATTGCATCAACGCCGCTTTTCGCGGCGGCTTCAACATTGGAAAGCGTAATGCATCCCGAAGCTTCCAGTTTGCTACGGCCCGCCGTTACAGACACACATTTCGCCATCATGACTGGCGACATGTTATCCAGCAAAATCCACTCCGGCTCGCCCATCAAAGCGTTACGCAGTTCCGCCTCGCTTTCCACCTCAATCTCAATCTCCAAATCAGGACAGTTCCGACGGGCGGTTTTTACGGCTTCCGCGAGATCGCCATCCCCGCCATCCCGCCAGAGACGGCGATGATTATCTTTGATCATAACCTTATCAAAAAGGCCGACACGATGATTTGTGCCGCCACCACACAGAACGGCATACTTCTCGAACAGGCGCAAGCAAGGGGTTGTTTTGCGGGTATCGAGAATCACGCATGAGTACGATGCGACGCGCTCCACAAAGGTTGCTGTAAGGGTTGCAATCCCCGTCATACGCTGCATAAAGTTCAGGGCCGTACGCTCCCCGGTCAAGACCGTTTGTGCGCGTCCGCGCATGGAAAGGAGGGTCTCCCCACTGCTTGCTCGCCCCCCATCCGGGATTGCGATCGAAATTTGGATATCGCTGTCCAATGCACTGAACACCGCCGCGGCAACTTGGCAACCGGAGACAACGCACCCTTCCTTTGCCAAAATGTGAGCATCCACAATTGCATCCTCAGGCACAAGCGAAAGCGTTGTGGCATCCCCCGTGGCAATATCCTCATCCAGGGCCTGACGAATTCGCTCACGACACGTGGCATTCGACGTGATGTCTGACAATTGTAAGCTCACGATTCAATACTCCAGGAAGACGGCATATAAGCATAACCCTCAAATTCTTTGCTGCACTCAATGACGATCGGAAAGCAGTTGTCCATGCGGTGGTAGTTTTCCTTATGATCTTCAGAATGAGATGAAAATGAGAAAAGATAATGCCCCTGCGCCATCGGAAGATCGTTAAGATGCAGTCTGACGGCCCCCTCCCCCTCAACAAAGGGAATAGATAGGCCTTCAATTTGCGTGTTGCTTCCGTGCACAACACGACCATGGTTGTCCGCGATGGAAAAGCCAAACACGGGCTGCTCAATGCGTTCCTCGGCCCGATAGTGCACGATCGCATTCAATGCCCCACCCCACATAAATTTATCCGTCTCTATCCCGTCGCCATTTTGGAACTCAACACCTGTGATGCGAACTCTGCCAGTCCCCCACTCGCGTTGGAAAATTTCAGCATGGCGCTTGCGATTCAATCCACCATAGGTCTCCACCATTGCCTCGGGCTCCCCCAACCCAATAATTTTGCCTTGATCCAGCAAAAGAATGCGATCGCTGACCTTTTGGATCGTCTGCAAATCGTGCGAAATAATAAGCATGGTTTTGTGCTGCGTACGAAACTCCTGCATCTTATCAAGGCACTTCTTCTGAAACGCGGAGTCGCCTACAGCAAGCACCTCATCAATCAATAGAATCTGCGGATCCACTTCAACAGCAACAGCAAATCCCAGACGGACATACATGCCGGAGGAATAATGTTTTACAGGCTGGTCAATAAATTCTTGCAGGCCCGCAAAAGCGACAATGGCATCAAAGCGTTCCTGCATTTGCTTGCGAGAAAGCCCCATAATGGCCCCATAGAGAAACACATTTTCACGGCCACTCAAGTCCGGGTGAAATCCAGCGCCAAGTTCCAGCAACGATGACATCTGCCCACGCGTTTGAATCTTTCCCCCTGTGGGTTGAATGGTTCCGGTAAGCAGGGATAGTAGCGTACTCTTGCCCGCACCATTTGAACCGATAATACCCAACGTTTCGCCGGGGAATACAGAAAAGCTGACATCATCCAAAGCCCGGAGGATTTTGACACCGGACGTCTTGCGACGCAGCATCTCAAGCGCCATAGCCTTAAGACTGCGCGCCCCGCCCGTCAGGCGATAATGCTTGCTGACATGGTCAACTTCGATGACTGGGTGTTCCGACATTTACAATGGTCCTTGCACTAGAGTTCATCTCCGAAGCGACTCTGGAGTTTTTGAAAAACGACGAGACCTATACCAAGAACGACAAAGCAAACGGCAGCTGAAATAGAGGGAAACCATAGCGGCACCGATACATCGGGAATTTTATCAGCCATCAGAACGGTACGATATCCCCACATGACCCCAGTCATTGGGTTGAAGAACGCCAGCCATTCCAGTCGATCAGGAAGGAAGGCGAGCTGATCCTTCAACGGGTAGAAGATCGGGGTCATAAAAAACCACGCCAATGTACCCACGCCAAGAATATGCTCAGTATCCCGGAAGAATACATTACAGGTCGAAAGGAACAACGCCAGCCCAAGGCATAGTGCGGTTTGCGCCAGTAACACAACAGCAAGGAATTCGATATGCTGAAAGTGCATTCCAGAGAAGAGTAGGTAGAGAAACAGAACTATCCATGTCAGCAGAAAATTTGCAAGATTCGCCAAGACCATCGAAAGCGGAAGAATGATGCGAGGAAATGCCGTCTTTTTGACAAGATTCGCACTCCCTAGAATCGTATTTAGTGAATCATTCAGGCACATCGACAGAAATTGCCATATGACGATGCCAATGACGAGAAACTGCAAATAGTTGGGGCGTCCCACGTTAAACTTGAGAATGGCCGCAAAAGTCGCATAGATCAGAATCAGAAGCAGCGGACTCAGCAGCGACCAGAAGAAGCCCAAAACAGAATGTTTGTAGCGAAGCTTAAGATTTCGCCCCACAAGTATCCAGAGCAACTCGCGGCGTCTCCAAATTTCTGATACTAACTTTAACATGAAACGAAATTCCTTAAAGGAACCTAACCGAGGCGATCACCTCGCTATCCCACCCTCGCCTCAATTGCACTTGACCACTCTGAATTCACAGCGCAGACAGTCTGGCAAATCTGAACCGCAAGTCCAGTAGAACTTTTCTGAAAATCATTGCAGACCAATGATCGTCACAGGGATCCACTTGCGAACAGAGTTAATCAAGAAAACAAAATCTGCTTTAGCAAGCATCTGCGAGGTGACAATTCCCTCACGGATCTCACCTTGCTCAATCAATTCACCGCGGAACGTTCCAGCCAATAGGCCAGAGGACACAGGCGGGGTAATGCGCTCACCTTCAATCTCAATGACCACATTTGCAATTGTTGATTCTGTCACCTCACCACGCTCATTTATGAGAAGGATATCGTCGCAGTCAGGGCACTGTTCTAAAGCATCCCCGTAAACGGTGCGATTCGTAGTCTTGTGATAAAGAAAGACATTGGTCGAGACACAAGCGTCGACAACAACACCAACCCGCAGGGGACGCTGCCGATCAAGATCTAACGCTGAGAATTCCGTCATGGCTTCACCATCTCGAGCGAGTAGCCACCGCACGCGCCACGCGCCTGCACCACATTCTTTAACCGCATCAGCAAGCTGTTTTTGCATCGCCACCTCATCAAAGCAGTATTCAAAATAATCGGCAGATTGCTTCGCACGGTCAATATGCCTATCCAATAGATAGAACCCATCCAAGGATGTCCAAAGCAGAGTCTCCAAAATTGAAAAGGGTCGCCATGGTGCATTGAGAACATCCGCCTTTGTGAGACACTCTGCCAGCTCATGATGGTCAACAGAGTCCCAAACAATACCGCCCCCCACCCCATAAGTAGCGTCGTCTGTAACCTTGTCAACGGCCACCGTACGAATAGCAACATTGAATCGTGCTTTTCTACCAGGCAGCCAGTAACCCAACGTTCCGGTATAGATCCCTCTGGGCTCTGTCTCTATTTCCTTGATGATTTGCATCGTTCGCACTTTGGGAGCCCCAGTGATAGAGGCACAGGGAAACAAGGCATGCATCAACTCAGACAGCGATGCCGAAGTCATACCCACCACAGTAGACGTCATTTGATTTACGGTGGGATAACGTTCGACATCAAACAGTCGCGTCACACGAACCGTCCCCGGATCTGCAACACGACCAATGTCATTGCGAATCATGTCCACAATCATCACATTCTCAGCACGATTCTTCTGGGATTTAAAAAGCGCCTGAACATGCTGCCTGTCATCATCTGCCGTCGTGCCTCGACGGGCTGTTCCCTTCATCGGCCGCATAAGAATCTGTTTGCCATCAACCGTAAAAAATAATTCGGGGGATGCAGAACAAATGGCCATATCGCCAAGGTCAAGATAGACCGCATTCTCTGCCTGCTGAGATGCTTGAAGGCGATAGAAAAGGGAGTACGGATCTCCAACACTCCGGCACTGCATCCGGATGGTGAAATTCACCTGATAGGTGTCCCCACTGAGGATGTACTGCTTGATACGAGAAATGGCTGCCACATAGTCAGCATCTGTGATCGACGGATGCCACGAAAGCGTTGGCGGCGGTTGCTGGGGCTCGGGAAGATGCTCTAAAATGTCTGGTTCGGAATACTCACCAAACCAGACAAGCGGGCAAGCATCTGTGGAATGCGTAATGAGATACGGGTCAATACCACCAGCGGCTTCATACGCCACAAACCCAGCGACGGGGATACCGCCAGCAATGGCGGCATCTACGTCAGAAAGCACATCCGCCACAGCGCACACTTCCGTTGCGACATGAACACGCTTCGGATTACGAAAGCGCAGCCACTGGCCCTGGCCATTCTGAGCGACAATGTCGCCCTTAGCCGTCACGCTGCACTCCAAGAGAATGCAGGTGTTGGCCAAAATCAGGCACTTGCCGTAGCCTTCGCCGTCTCCATGAGAAGCTCACGGATCTGTTTTGTGTTGAGCTTGCGAACAGCTTCCTCATCCATGCCGCGTGCTACAAGACGCTTCCGCTGCGTTGCCACGCGACGCGTACGCTCTCCAACACTCTTCTTTGGTCGAGATACTGGTGCTTTATTGAATTTTCTTCCTGTACCCATGCTTAACACCTCAATTGATGAATTTTCCTACAAAGGGGGGCAGTCTCTGACAACAGATCGAACGGGTCAAGCCCTTTCTGCCCTAGGCCACCGTAAAAGTCAGGCGGCGGGCATCCATATCGACCTCCGAAACACGAACCTTCATCTTATCTCCGACACCAAAGCGCTCACGCCTATTGCTCAATTCACTACGCTTACGGTTGAAACGTAGAAACTCATTTGAAAGAGCCGAGACATGCACAAGGCCTTGCATTCGGAGGGGATCCAACTCCACGAAGACACCAAAATTGGTAACGGTAATCACAACCGCATCGTAGACCGTCTGCTTGTCCGACGCCAACTCACGCTCCAAATAGCGGAATTTTATTATTTCCGTAAGCGCGCGTTCTGCCGTATCGCTGATATTCTCGCGCTCAGATGCGTGAAGCGCAATCGCAGCGAGCTGAGGCTTGTCATAGCGCATTCCCCCTGGAGCACGGAGGCATGCCGCAAGTTGGCGATGTACAATCAGATCTGGATAACGACGAATCGGCGAAGTGAAATGCGAGTAAAACGCTTTTGCCAAACCGTAGTGACCTGTTTTTGTCGAAGAGTAGATGGCACGATTCATACTCCGAAGCACGGCCACATGGATATGGTGCGCAAGCGGATCATGTTCGATGCGGCGCAAAAATTTGGCCATGACATTCTGCTTCGTGAGGTCACCAGGAGAGTATCCCATGCCAATCAGCAGGTCCGTTAATTCCTCAATTTTCGTCAGCTTTGGTGCGTCGTGGAAGCGAGCCAGGCTTGCTATATGCCGCCCCGCTAACTCTGATGCCACAGCCTCATTGGCGGCAACCATACACTCTTCAACAAGTTGATGTGAAATATCATTCACGACGGGCACCAGTCCCGTCATGCTACCAGCTCCATCTGTAACAATTTCAACCTCTTGCACGTCAAGATCTAATGCGTTGTTTGCAAATCGGCGCTTTCGAAATTGCTGAGCAATTTCATGCAACTGACGCAACAGAGCCCCCACCGCAGGCGTCAGACTTGCCTTCTTGCGCGGGCGCTTTCCCGTAATCACTTTCAACGCTTCAGCATAGGTCAAGCGACAACCTGAACGGATGATCGTCTTGGCAAACCATCGCGCCACCACCTTGCCCTCAGCGTCTACTTTCATCATTACAGAAAAGGCTAGCCGGTCACGGCCAGGGTTCAGACTACAGATGCCATTTGAGAGTTGCTCAGGCAACATCGGAAGAACCATATCAGGAAGGTAGACACTTGTGCCACGCTTGCGGGCCTCCACATCCAGAGCACTTCCGGGCTGAACAAAATGGCTTACATCAGCAATGTGCACGCCAACAACGCGAAACCCTTTCTCTTCATGTATTGACAAGGCATCATCAAAATCACGAGACTGCTCAGGATCAATGGTAATGATTAAGTCGTCGCGTAAATCGACCCGTTTTCCTGGAAGTTCCATGCTAGCCGACGCAGCCTCCGCCTCCCGCAAGGCCTCTTCTGGAAAGGCCTCTGGAAGATCATGGTGACGAATAATCGAAAGCGTATCGACGGAGGGACTATCGGCCGGACCGAGGACCTCAACGACCTCCCCCTCGGGGCTAACGTGACGATTTTCCCAATGAGTAAAGCGCACTAATACCCGGTCTCCGACCTTTGCATCCATCGTATCGCCCACATAGAAGTTCTGGGCATAAACAGGATCAATGGGAACGATATGAAAGAATTTTCCGGTCGATCGCAACGTTCCCACAATATCGTGGCGGCCGCGTTCAACAATTCGAATCACTTTTCCCGAACGCCCCTTCTCATCGGCAGGTGTCTCAGGATAAAGGCGCACAACCACCGTATCCCCCGTCAGGGCCGTTCCCTGATCCCTTGCTACCACAAAAACCGAGTTTCCTTCGGCACCCCCGATAGCGTCGACAAACCCATTTCCAGAGCGCACTGACACAAAACGGCCGGTGAAAAGATCCGCCTCTTCGCCAAGCGAGTAGCATCCGTTGCGAAGCGTAACAATGGCTCCCTGCGTAACAAGTTGATTGAAATGCTTCTGGAGCTGCTTGCGCTGCTTGCCCGTAAGCGCCAGCGCATCTGCAATTTCGGGTGAGGACAGTGCACGTTGGTTCTTCTCGCTCAACAATGCAACAATCCGATCGTTAAGGCTTCTCTTTTTCATTGATACTCCATCCTTTGCAGATGTGCTGCATGTCAGCGTATCGCCACGTAAAAGGGAATTGACGACACTGTTCTGGCTTAGCGGCTTCGACATGGCAGTCTCCTCCCTCCTCAAGGAAGATGCAAGCCCCGTTATCCTGTTCTGTGAGGCTCAACCCCTGGCGATGATGCGTCAATCGTGTGTAGCGCTCTGTGAAGCTACGCACATCCATTTCCAAGAATTTAGCAAGCGCATCAATGTCCTCATCCGTAAGATGAACATAGCCAGATTCACGACAACATGCACCGCAACGAAGACATACAAAATCTGACTTGGTTTCCAGAGTATCCATTCGCAATGCAGTCCTTTTTAAAATCCGTACTCTTCTGAATAATCTGCGGGTAAATTGTGAGTTCTTTCCGCAATCATGATCGACCAAGCGGGTGAATGAAGCGTAACCGACTAAGAAAGCGACGAAGTGTAGGACAAAGTGTAGGATGCTCACACTTTGTCGCCTTCTTAGTTCCCACACTTTATTGGTTACGCTTCGTCGAACTGCTTTGTCGGTGCCTACTCCACCTGCGCAGAATCTCGATACAAGATAGTTTGTCGCATCTTTCTTGCCAATTCTAGGAGATTCCCCGTAAAAACACTACGTCAGCTATTGCCCGCTATTCGCACCACCCACAGATTCGCTTGAAGATCCTAAGACCTTATCAAGCAGGTAGGTCTTTAGCTGATCAATGTCTACAGGTAATGAGTCGCAGCGCGTTGGCTTGTCGGTCAAGGCATCCAGTATCGGATGATGCGCAAGGGGGGCTCCAAGCGCCTGTTGGATCGCATCACCAAACTTTGCAGGGTGCGCTGTGGCGAGACAAACCATCGGCTCTTCGCTATCCAGATAACGATGAGCAACGTGGTACCCAACAGCCGTGTGAGGATCCAACAGATAGTGTTCATCAACATAGCAGGATTTAATAGCTGACAGCGTATCAGCCGTTGTTCCCATTCCCGCCACAACCATTGAATCCACCCCCTCTTTACCAAGGGGAACTTGGATTGGATGTCCATCAGAAAACAACGCCATTGCCTTGCGAACCGCTTGAGCATCCTCATTCAGCCGATAGTAGAGATAGCGTTCAAAATTGCTTGCCACTTGAATATCCATCGAAGGACTCAACGTTGGAACAACATCCCCTTGATCGTAGAGTCCCGTTCGAAAGAAGCGTGATAAAATATCGTTTTCGTTGGTAGCCAAAATCAGCTTTCCAATCGGAATCCCCATACGTGCCACCATGTATCCGGCAAAAATATCCCCAAAATTTCCCGTCGGCACACAGAAACGAACCCGACCAGCTCCCGTTCGCTTCCGGATCTTAAGGGTTGCATAAACGTAGTAAACCATCTGCGCAAGGATACGCGCCCAGTTAATCGAGTTTACAGTCCCAAGGCAGTGTTGATCACGAAAGGTCAGATCATTAAGCAGTTGCTTAAGCATGCACTGGCAATCATCGAATGTTCCATCCACAGCCACATTGAATACATTAGAATCAAGCACTGTCGTCATCTGTCGTGCTTGCACTTCACTGGTACGTCCTTGTGGATGCATCACCAGAATCCGTATACGATTCTTTCCGCGCACTCCATAAATAGCCGCACTGCCCGTATCCCCGCTGGTTGCCGCAACAATATTTAGGTGCGCCTGCGTGCGCTCAAGCTGGTATTCAAACAGATTGCCTAGAAACTGAAGGGCAATATCTTTGAATGCAAGCGTCGGGCCATGAAACAGCTCAAGAATGTAGACGTCGCCCACATGTTTAAGTGGCACCACCTCCGAATCACGAAACGTTGCGTAACTACGGTTCACGAGTGAACGGAGATCATCATCCGGAAGATCAACAAAGGGCTGCATAACTTCAAAGGCAAGCTCTGCATAAGACAGATCACTCCAGCGATCAAACTTATCAGAAACCTGTGGAATGGAGTAGGGCAACAGCAATCCCCCATCCCGGGCAAGCCCTGCCATGACAGCTTCCGAAAACGAAAGTGGCGCTGATTCACCTCTTGTACTGATGTATTTCATAACATGTGCGAGACTACTGACTTCCCCGTTGCCGTGCAAGACCGTAACGGAGGTCGGAGAACGGGTGACGAGAGCGGTGCAAGATTAGGAAATCTTTCTTCTCGTTATCCGTTCTCAGCCTGCCCGCCGTAGCAAGTGCAGCGCGAAGGCTGGGTCTCCCGTTATCATGGTCCAATGCAATTGTGGCGAACATGAGATGCGGCTGAACGCTATGCCGTAACGCTTTACGAAAACCACATACCCATGCCCAGCCCATCCCCAGGGCAGGAAGGGCGCTTGTCCAAAGACTGCCAGCGGTTCCAAATAGGCGGCAATGCCGGGGGTCTGATCCTGTCGCGAGGAAA
>CAZNWT010000070.1:0-24065 GCA_964576795.1 uncultured Victivallales bacterium | reverse complement strand
ACGGTGATCCCTACTATGCGAATGATTGCCTGATCCCACTCGGATTAGCACAGACCAATCTGGAGTCTACGGTTAAGCAAACCGGAACCTTTAAAAATTGAGGAGCACTTTGACATGACAGAACGAGAACCGACACCACCTGCGCCGTTCGGCGCCCTGCCATCATCCCGCCAGCAGCAATGGCACCGGCATGAGTTCTACGGATTCATCCATTTCACGATGAATACATTCACGGATAAAGAGTGGGGCTATGGGGATGAGGACCCGAAGCTCTTTAACCCCACGGATTTCGATGCCAACCAGATCGTCAAGGCTGCGGCTGAGGCGGGTATGGCGGGGCTCATCCTCACATGTAAACACCACGATGGATTCTGCCTTTGGCCGTCGCCACACACGGAGCACTCTGTCAAAAACAGCCCGTGGCGCGACGGTCAAGGCGACATCGTACGTGAAGTCGCGGATGCCTGCCGCGCGCATGGTATCCGTTTCGGCGTTTACCTCTCTCCCTGGGACCGCAACCATGCCGAGTACGGCCGACCGGCCTATATCGAGTATTATCGCAAACAGTTGCAAGAATTGACCACCGCATACGGTGATCTCTTTGAAGTCTGGTTTGATGGTGCCAACGGCGGCGACGGCTACTACGGGGGTTCACGCGAAACCCGCCAGATCAATCGTAGCACCTACTACGACTGGTCCAACACTTGGAAAATTGTCCGCCGAAACCAGCCTGACGCCTGCATGTTCAGCGACGGGGGCCCAGATGTGCGCTGGGTGGGCAATGAAAAGGGAATCGCCGGTGATCCCTGCTGGTCCTCTATTACCGACGACAGCCTATATCCCGGCTTCGACGAGCTGCCACAGACCACCGGTCTCGAAACCGACATGGTTGAGGCCTGGAGCTCTCCTCGAGATCTACTGAACCGGGGTGATCGAAATGGCCGGACCTGGCTTCCGGCGGAGTGCGATGTATCCATCCGCCCCGGCTGGTTTTACCATGCCCACGAAGACGATAAGGTCCGTAGCCCTGAGAACCTGCTGGACCTTTACTTCAAGTCGGTAGGTCGCGGTGCGTCATTCCTACTCAATCTGCCGCCCGACCGGCGTGGCAGGATTCACGAGAACGATATCCAGAGCCTGCAGGGCTTCCGCAAGCGGCTCGACGAGATCTTTGACCGTGACCTAGCACGAGACGCACAGGTGAGCGCCACCAACACGCGTGGTGCCAGCCCCCGATTCGCCCCGGCAAACCTGCTCGATGGAAACCCGGAGACCTATTGGGCGACGGACGACGCGTCCTGTACTCCTGAAGCCGTTCTCGATTTTTCCACCCCCGTCACGTTCAATGTCGTAAGCCTGAGAGAATATCTCCCCCTGGGACAGCGCGTGAACTGTTTCGCCATCGACACCGAACAGGACGGAAACTGGACCGAGTTCGGTTGCGCAGAGGCTATAGGCAACCGCCGCCTGCTGCAGGGACCCACCCGCACGACCCAACGCATTCGCATCAGGATCAAAGAAAGCCCAGTCTGCCCAGCAATCTGTGAACTGGCCATCTTCTTTGACTCTAGCCGCTTGCTCTAAAGAGCGTAGTACGCCACTCGTGTCGTCTACTATGAAGAAGGAATAAACCTCGAATAACTCCGGGAAAAGTCGCATCTTTTTTGTATAGATTGTGTGTCCTTATGCGTTCCTGTTAATTATAAGATTCGACAGGGCGTCGGTAAGCTTAGTTTGTGGGGAGAAACGTCATGTTGAAAGACCTTATTGAGGCTAACAGGAGTTATCGTCGTTTTGACCCAGGTACGCCCATTAATGAAGAAACGTTGCGGGAGCTGGTAGACCTGGCGCGGCTATCAGCATCAGGCGGCAACGTTCAACCCTTGAAGTTCATCCTGTCCTGCAATCCGGAAACAAACGCAACGATTTTTCCGTATCTGGTATGGGCAGCTGGCCTCCCTGACTGGCCCGGGCCGGCAGAGGGCGAACGTCCGACGGGTTACATCATTGTCGTACTCGATACAGATATAAGCGAGAACGCGGGGTGTGATCAGGGAATTGCCGCACAGAGCATTCTGCTTGGTGCGACAGAACAAGGGCTAGGCGGATGCATGATTGGATCCATTCAACGAAAAGGATTACGCGAAACTCTAGCCATCACGGCGCAGTACAAGATTTTGCTCGTTCTCGCATTAGGAAAACCGAAGGAGACCGTCATCATTGACACGGTCAAGAATGGGAATGTCAAATACTGGCGAGATGACCAAGATCGGCACCACGTGCCAAAGCGAGCCTTGGATGGCATCATTCTTGAGCCGGGAAGAATAGGGATACACAAGTAGTTCAGGGTCAATTAGGGGCAGACCGAGAAAATAGAAAACGGCCTGAGTTCTAATCCGAATGACCATCCGACAGAGGTCGGAAGTCTGAGATCGGAGGTCCGAATATCGCAAAATGCGTGAGCACAAAACACTAGTTTGCGCTCAGGGTACAGAATGCGCATCTGTCCTAATTGCTTGCACGGGCTTGGGTGCAGCAGTCGTGCTGCTTGTAAAGGCCTTTACCTAAGAAACAAGATGTTTTCTACCTCATGGAAAAGCCAGATCTGTGAAGACCAAATGGCCAGCAAACTTGATCAGGTCTATACGAACCGTTTGGGCCCAGAATCGTACGAGAAAGCAAAAGAGATCTGACAATGGATTCAGGATAATTC
This sequence comes from uncultured Victivallales bacterium, assembly GCA_964576795.1. Lineage (GTDB taxonomy): Bacteria > Verrucomicrobiota > Kiritimatiellia > UBA8416 > UBA8416 > JABGOW01. Next base: position 21,352 of record CAZNWT010000070.1, on the reverse strand, counting down.
GTAGAAACAGGCCATCCTTGCCTTCCTGTCTGACGATGATCCGTACAAGATATAGGATTGGCGAACAACGACATTGTTTTGCATAGATTGTGTATCCCTATGCGTTCCTAGGGTCGCCACAGTGTGAACACGATCGTTCGGATTAATATGAATAAACAAATTCAGATTGCTCTAACAAGTTTGCTGCTTTTAACAGGATGTACAGGAGTGAAGCCTAAATTGGGAATTGAGAATGGCCAACTGACCCAATGTCCAACAACACCAAACTGTGTTAACAGTCAGGCAAAAGATAAAAAACATTATATCGAACCGATCCTTACCACCGGTACACCATTGGAAGTGAGAACCCATATCTTGAAAATTCTTAATAAAACGAAAAGCTCAAAGATCATAGTGACTAAAAATAATTATATTCGAGCTGAGTTTACTTCTAAAATGTTCCGTTTTGTTGATGATGTGGAATTCTATTTTCCTGACACAAAATTAAAGGAAATGACCATACATATTCGATCCGCTTCTAGAGTTGGACATTCAGATCTTGGTGCGAACCGAAAACGTATTGAACACATTCGAAGTGAGTTCAAAGAATGAAGCGGAAGAAAAGGCCGAACGAGCCAGAACGTGTCCGAAGTGTGGCAACAAGAACGGGGTCTCTGTCAGACGTCCACTGCTGATACGCCCATTGAACTCGTTAATGGTGACAAGCTGGTTGAAATGTTTGAAAACTTATCTTTGGGTCTGAGCCTCAAGAAAGACTATGACATAGATCAGGAGTTCTTTGATCAATACAAGTAGGGCAGTCAAAAAGAAGAATGGATACATACTTTTCAAAACCGCTCTCCGCTTGCTATTAATAGATGGTCATTCACGACGAAATGGAGAAATAGAAAAATGCAAGACCAACCCACTCAGGAGCAAACCGAAGCAATCGCAAATGCCCTCATCGGTGGACGCAGGCTCGAGGCGATAAAGATCTATCGTACAGCCACGGGTAAAGGTTTGGGGGACGCTAAGGACTTTATCGATGCCCTCATTCCGAAACTTGTCGAGCAAGATCCCGAGAAGTACAAAGCACTAGTTCGCGCTCAGGGTGCAGGATGCGCATCTGCCCTAATTGCTTGCACGGGCTTGGGTGCAGCAGTAGTACTGCTTGTAAAAGCCTTTGCCTAAGAAACAAGATTTCTCTGCATCATATTCATGAACAGCGCCGTTTCGCAGCGTTTTCAGCACAAGTGATGTCTGTTGTCTTATCGAATACATCAAAGGGTCTTACGATGAGATCTGGTACCGCGATTCTTGAGCAGAGACCACTTGCCAACAACAGCCTCTCCCCCTTATGATCGCCCGAAAATAGAGAACATAGTGAAAACAGAATCAGGAACGGTTGTTTGTTAATTATAGGGTTCGGCAAGAAGATGAATAGAAAACGATATCTGTGTCTCATGCTCTTGCTTACGGTCCCCACTATGGTATTCGCGGATGGAGTCTCTCCAATCCTGAATTTCTTCCATAAAGACACTTGGCTGCCTGCCTCCATCGTCACACTGGTAATCATCCTTTTGGAAAGCGGCCTCTTGCGGTGGCGCATCAAGAACATTCGCTTCACTGGCACATTGTGGAGGAGCTTACTGCTCAATGTCGCATCCAGCCTGACGGGTTCCGTACTCCTGATCGCCTTTTCGCGGAATTCATTTTTCATGTGGGACACGATGTCTCTGGTTCTACCCTTGTTTCTGATTACCCTCCTAACAGAGATTCCGCTGCTTTACGTATTGTTCAAGACGGTCTCTCTCTCTTGGAAACGTGCGGCTATTCTCGGGTTTGGAATCAACGCAGCCAGTTATGTTGCGGTTTTCATTCTGGAGATTGGACTTCTCTTCGGATTCTTTTCCTACGCGGGACACCTCGATAAGCAAGAGTTGGCGGAGTGGAATAACCCTTCCCTTTTGAAACAGGTGTCTGGTCTGATTTACGCCACCGAGACGGTGGGTTCGCAGCATGGTTTACGGGTGTATGACCCGCAGAACGCGCAATGGACCACGCTCACAAACTGTCCCTCACTAGACCCCAACAAGTGGGATGTAGAAGGAGACATCTGTGCTTTTATCCCATGGACAACTGGTGACTGGAAAGACAGACATCTCGTCGCTACCCAGCTTCCCAATTTCACCACCCTTCTTGATGTTTCTCTAACCTTATTTTCTGATCCACAGCTGGACAACTGGCAGGGCGTGACAGATATAGCGGTTTCACCAGATCAGAAGAAACTCGCCATTCTATTCCGACTTACTGATGCCGTCGCTCCGAAGGACAGCTCCAGCTATTTTAACCTTGGAAGTAAATGTAGACTGATTGTCATTGATCTTGCCTCTGGCCAGGAAATGGCAAGAGCCTCTCGGTGGGCTTCAAGTGAGGGGCTCTGCTGGCTTGCGGATTCCCATCGGATTCTTTTCCCTTCGTTCGATGATGAATCGCTCTATCAGACAATGAAATATGAAGTCAGTGGTAGCACAAGCTATGGAATCGGCTACGGCCGAAACGACATGTTCAAACGGAGTCTATATGTATTCGATGTCGGCGCAGGAAAAATAGATTTTTTCGCTAACGGATACAGTCCATCGCTTGCAGCAGAAACGGACGACATCCTCGTGCGAGATAACAGAGGCCTTCTTCTGCTTGATACTTCGGGGAAACAGAAGAAGAGGGTGGATCTTTCACGACTCGGGTCCCGCATAGCTGTAGTGTCGCCAGCTGGCGACATGATCCTTGCTGAGATTCAGCGTCATATGCCCTTATATGCTGGCGCCCACCGCCGACTCGTCCTCTTGAATATGAACACGCCTGACACTAGACATCTTGTGGACTATAGCCTGTGCTACAGAGTTGATTGGACAATTGAAACGGAGAGAATGTCGAACCAAGGTCTACAAGACGCCACTGACAGCCGCGAAAGCGTGTCTGACAGCGTCCCGTGAGTGCGAATGTTCGGATTAGGAAATAGAAATGTCACTTTGGAACCGCCCAATTGGAAAAGAAAATACCGACCTTGCTGATGCATGGTCTGGCGATCCTCCTCAGTCTGGTTGGGCCAAGTGGACTGGTGGCGTAGTGTTTCCGCTAATTCCTCTCTGGGGGGCAATCAATTGCTGGCTGAGCCAAGAGGGATTCATCCCTGGTAGAGGCGGTTCTCGATTTGAACTTGCAGGCACGCAAGCGATCATCCTTGGCTTCCTTCTCTTTGCAATCTTTTCCTTCTTTCACTTCCACTATTTTTGGGGAAACTCACAGAAACTTGCCCCCTTTATGGATTTTGGAAAGACTGTCTCCGGCATTCTTGCTGTTGGCTGCATTCTCTATCTTTACTGGTTCATGGGAGTTGAGATATTTAGTTGCTGAGAAAAGGATATTTAGAGCATCCGGCTGCACGCTATTTCCCACAGCTGAGCTGTGTGAAAAGTGTGAGCCAAGCATTGGACAAAAAAATGAATATGGAAGAAGAACCAGGCATGGCTATGTCTCCCTTTTCTGATGGGGTTTAAATTTGAGCTTGAACGTAAAGCATTTCTGAATGTACACTTATCACACATAAGGGATGTATGTGTTATGAATATTACGCTTTCAGCAGACTCGGCATTGATTGACAGGACGCGGCAATATGCAAAAGCGCATGGGGCGACGTTGAACGGATTGGTGCGGGACTACATGAAGTCGATTGTTGGTGTGCAAGATCGCGATGAAGCGGCGGCAGAGTTCTCGCGGTTGGCGATTCAATCAGCAGGGCGCTCTGATGGTGCTTTTCAGTTTGATCGTGAGGATGCACATCGCCGAGAACGTTCCTGATGCGCGTATTCATTGATTCGAACGTCGTCGTCTATGCCAACGACGACAGGGATTCCAAACGACAAGGCATGGCATTGAAGCTTGTAAGCGACTGCATGCGGGACGGGACAGGCGTCATCTCTATTCAAGTGCTTCAGGAATATGCAAACGTTGCGTTGGGGAAGCTTTCTCAGGAAGCCGATGTCGTGTTACGCCAACTTCATCTGCTTGAGGCGATGGATATTGTTGAGCCCACGCCGCAGACGGTGCGTCGTGCCGTCGAGATTCGCCAAACCTATGGAATCAGTTTTTGGGATGCCGGCATTGTAGCAGCGGCCGAAAGCGCCTCGTGCGATGTCATCATGACAGAAGACCTCAATGCCGGGCAGTTCTACGCTGGTATCCCCGTCAAGAATCCCTTTGTAGAATGATCAAGACCGGACGCCCGGATTCGATATCATCCTCAAAGGTATTAAGGCGCTGGGCATCGAATTGCACGTAGCACCTGCTCAAGCCTGATCCGGGAGAGTAGACTGTGTTTGGTATTCTGGGTGTTCAGCCCGGCCCGCCTGCCGGGCGTGCGGTAACAACGAAAATCGCGTTCGCCGTTTTGGGTTTACGCTTGACCGTTGCGTTTCGGGCAGGCACGCTAGAAACATTGCGTTGTCGCGATCAGACTGGCCACGCCTACATGGCTGGGCGTTCTGATTGGGTCGATTCCCTGTCATGCCGACATGACGATAACGGTTGACTGAAAGGTATGATCGAATGAAACTTGCAAGACTATTGGCAGTGGTGACAATGACAGCGATGGTCGTTGGCTGTAGTGGCTCCAAAACAAAACTGCAAACACCGGACGGTGCACTGCGAAACATCCAGGAATCGGTGATCAACAATGATCCTGTCCAGATTTTCAAGGCGCTTCCCACCAGTTATCGCACGGATATTGACGCCCTGGTTGTCGATGCCGCTCAGCGTATGGATGTCGAGCTATGGACCCAATCGAGCGATCTGCTTAAACAGGTTGTTGGCATTCTGAAAAGCAAGCGCACTCTGCTGCTTGCAAGCCCGATGATGGCCAGTACGCCGAATAAAGCCGATATTGAGAAGAACTGGGACACCGGGGTTTCGATCTTACAGACCTTGCTGAATAGCGATTTTGTTAAGCTTGATCGTTTGCGCAAGGGGAATGTTGAAGGTCTGCTGGCAGGAGAGGGTGCTGCCATCATGGCACAGATGACCCATTTAATGGCAAACAGCGAGCAGAGTGCCGAGATGGGAAAGGAACTGGCCAAGCTCAAGGCCATGCGTGTATCGGTGGTTTCTGAAGATGGGGATAGCGCCGTGGTCAAAGTTGAAGCACCTGATGAGGAGCCCGACATGATCGACATGATGCGCGTTGAAGGAATCTGGATTCCCCAGGAGATGGTGGATGGCTTTAAGGAAGGCATTGCCGAGGCTCAGAAGAATCTGAAAAAGATTGATTTCACTAGCGCGGAAGGTAAACAGAAAAAAACGATGATGTTGATGCAGATTGGAGCCATCAAACCCCTGTTGACACAGCTTGAGAAAGCCAAAACACAGGAGGAACTCCAGGCCGTGTTTGGCGGCCTCATGATGGGTGTGATGGGCGGGATGAACCGCGGCAATAATTAGTTTGGCTCTACCAGCAGGCGCATTTTGCGGCGTCAGCGCATAACCTAATGGTGCTTTTAGAACGCTGGTTTACCAATCAAAAGAAGACGAATAGGGACAGGTGATCTATGCGCGAGTCATTGCGCGGTAAGGGGTGTTTTTTAGGAGCTTGGCTCTGCTTCAGGACTTGAGAAAGTGATTCCGTGTTGTGCTTCCGTTATAGCCCCAGGCTGTGTCTGGTCTTCCGGGCGTTTAGCTTGGCCTGTTTGACGGGCAGGGATCCGTCATGCAATGACGGGCTACAACGCGCGACACAGTCACGCACTACACCATCCTTCCCATCCGAGTTATCCGCGGATATATCCTTACACGCCCATCGCTTGAAACACTCTGCTATTGCGAATGGGGACGCAATATGCAATGATTCAGCCCGTATGACAATTACACGGAAAGTTATAACGCGTATCGCGGCGGCCTGTTTTGCGCTGGCTATGATGGTCTCTGGCCTGACGGGGGCGGTTTTGTGTGTTGGCGAAGATGGTCAACTTTCGTTTAAGCTTCCTCATCAGGGGTATCACTGCGCTGAGACGGATAACGAGCACGAAGGTGCCAGCCCATATTCCGCAGAAGGTGGCTTTGCTCAGCATGATGACTGTTCTGCTGAGGCGTGTGTCGATGTGTCGCTCTTTCCGGATGCCATCGTGTCGTGGAGTCATACGGTTGGGCATAAAACGCTTTTGAAGTTGGCTTCCCCTCGATCGCTTTCCAATTTGTTTTCATCCCAGAGTTCTGCCGATCTCTCGATAGATCGAGTGTCTGCATCACAAGGCGCCCTGCAACGTTTGGGGATCTCTCCCCAGCTTTTTGCGCGGAGCACTGTCGTTCTGCGCGTTTGATACGCCTTTTCCTCCTCACTCCTGCCACCTGACGCGTAAGTTCTATCCGCGTTATGTATATGGCAGGAACGCTTCCCCACGTTCTCGCACCTGCGTGCGACGTTTTCACTCCGATGCAAATATAAGGAAAAATGTATGTACCCCATGATGATATATAGCGCGTTACTGGTCGCGATAGCTGGGACTCTCGTAACAGGTTGTGCCTCTACTCCTGAGGCGCCTGCTTTACCTGAACCCCGGCCGTTGGGGGCCGATCACGTTACGGTTGGTCAGAGAATGACTGCATCGCCCGCGGAAGATAGCCCGCAACAGAAACGTCTTGTCGGCACGCTGTCGTTAACAGATGCACTGGCTGAGACGTTGCTAATGAATCCTGAACTTGCGGCATTTTCGTATGCGGTGAGAGTGGAAGAAGCACACGTGTTGCAAGTAAGTCGGTATGCCAACCCGAAATTTGAGGTCGAACTTGAGGAGTATGATCGAGACGGTGCGGGGATGGACTCTTCTGAAATGGTGCTGTCAATTGGTCAGACGTTTGATTTAGGCGGGACGCGGCGTTGGCGCACTCGTCTGGCGGCGGTTCAGGGAGAGTTGGCTGGCTGGGACTATGAGAGCAAGCGGCTGGATGTGTTCACATCGACTGTTCAACGTTTTGTGGCGCTGATTGCGGCAAACCGTCGTCTTGAACTTGCGACGGCGACCGTTGAGGTATGGGAAAAGACCGGCCAGGCAGTTGCCGCACGTGTGAAGGCGGGTAAGGAACCGCAGCTTCAGGCGACAAAAGCGCAGGCGCAGCTTGAACTGGCTCGACTTGCGCGACTCGAGGCGCAGCGTGATGTCGGGACGTCGCAAAGACGGTTGGCGGCCATGTGGGGATCTGAACATCCGCAGTTCGACGGTGTTGAGAGGGATATTGATACCATTCTTGAGGTGATCCCGTCGTTAGAGACGATGCGGAGCCATTTGGATGCAAACCCGGATTTGGCGCGTTGGGATGCCGAACGCCGAATGCATGAGGGGCAGTTGTCTGTCGCAAAGGCAGAACGTATTCCAGATTTAGAGGTCAGATTGGGCCTGCAGCGCTATGAGGAGGATGGGACCGATGCACTTGCCTTGGGAGTCGGGTTGCCGTTGCCACTGTTCAACCGTAATCAAAGTGATGTCGCTGCGGCGTGGCTTGGTCTTGCGAAGGCAGCAGCTGAACGGAGGGCCACCGAGATTGCGCTGGCGACTGCGCTGTCGGAAGCCCACGGGGCATTAACCTCGGCTCGTGATCGCGTGTTGGCGTTGCGGTCAAAGGTTGTGCCAGCCATGGAGGATGCTACGGCCACAGCCCAAGAGGGTTACAGATTGGGCAAGTTTGGATTTCTAGACATGCTGGATTCGCAGCGGGGTCTGTTTGAGGCCAAGGGTGCGCTGGTGGATGCACTTGAGGATTACCATGGTGCTGTTAGTGCCGTGCAACGGCTTACGGGAACGCCGATTGAAGAATTTGGTGAAGTGGGGAGTGAATAAGGGAAAAGAACGGGGAAAGGCTCGATCCTGTCATCTCGAGCGAAGTCGAGGGATCTCGTGCGTTACCGGTGACATGGAGATCCCTCGGCGAGCTCGGGATAACAGTTTACGAAAAGAGGGGGGAGTAAGCAGGGATGACGATTAAAATGGAGGTATACAAGATGAAACAGAGAACTGGACGATATCACGTGAGTCTTAGCGTGTTGTTGACGATGGGGTTGTTTTTGGGATGGCATTTCGTTGGCGTGGCTGTCGGTGCTCCTCAGGAGGAGCCTGCTGCACATGTTGAGGTGGAGCAGGATGAGCACGGTGGGGGCTGTGAGGGATGCGACGGATGTGGAGCTGCGGAGAACAATTGCGAACGTGCCGAGCACGATGAGATTGCTGAACATGACGAACACGATGAGACTGCCGAGCATGACGAACACGATGAGCATGCCGAGCATGATGTTGAGGGCGATGACCATGCCGCACATGCTGATGAAGCGGGTGGTTTGCGGCTAAGTCCTGAGCAGCGCGAGCGATTCGGAATTGTTGTGAAGGCGGCGAGCGCGGGTAGCATTAAGAATGAGCTCACGCTTCAGGGAGAGATTGTCTTCAACGAAGATGGTGTTGTGCATATGGTGCCTCGGGCGGCAGGGATTGCGACCGAAATTTACAAGACATTAGGGGATTCTGTGAAGGCCGGCGAAGATCTGGCCCGAATAGATAGTGCGGATTTGGCATCTGCCAAGCTTGACTATTTTGCTGCTGCAACGGAAGTGGGCTGTTGTCAGTTCGAGTTGCCGCGTGCACAGGCCATCCACGATAATGTTTTGAAAATGCTGGCAGCCCTGGAGTTGTCACCATCCGTAGAGGCGCTCCGGGATACGGCTCCCGGCGAAATGGGAGTTTATCGGAGTCGCCTGATTTCTGCTTATGCGGAATATCGTCTCACGCAGAAGAATTATGAGCGAGAGCACGCACTCATGGCAAAGAATATTACCAGTGAAGGCGAGTTTCTGGCAGCAGAGAATGCCTTCAAAAAGGCGCAGGCTGAGTACTTTGGTTTGCGGGATTTGGTAACCTTTGAAGTTAAGCAGACACTGCGGGAAGCCTCGCGCACCCGCCAGCTTGCAGAGTTTCAAGCTGAGGTCGCAAAACAGAAATTGCGCATGCTTGGATTGCCGGATGCAGAGATCAGCAGCCTTGAGACGGCGTCCACAACCGTGGCAGATGCTCCTGCCGCCCCTGTCAAGCCCTGCACGGATCCCAATTGCAAGGGGTGTAGTGCACACGACGTTTCGGCGTCCGCATCTGTGGCGTCGCGGCGCGATTTGGGTGTGTATGCGATCAAGGCTCCATTTGATGGCACCATTGTGCAGCGGCACATTTCCCGTGGTGAACGCGTTTCAGAGGAGTCGGATGTTTTCACGCTTGTCGATACCCGTAGTGTATGGGTCAACTTGACTGTATATGCTCGCGACCTGTCAACGATACGCAAAGGGCAGGAGGTTGTGTTGCGTGCGGGGAAACGTGGCGATCAAACCCGAGGAACGATTGCCATGGTCACACCGTTTGTTGATGTGTCTACGCGGACGGCGACAGCGCGGGTGGTCGTGGATAATGAAGATGGGCGTTGGCTCCCCGGCACCTTCGTGACGGGCCACATCGCAACGTCCGAGTCGAATCTGTCGGTAGTGGTTCTGCGTTCTGCAGTGCAGAGTATCGAGGGGCGCGATGTGGTTTTCGTTGAGTATGAGGGCGCTTTTGAAGCGAATCCCGTTAAACTCGGTCACATGGATCGTGAGGCGGTTGAGATTATTTCAGGTTTGAAACCGGGAACAGCCTACGTTGCGGAAGGGGCTTATCAACTCAAAGCTACCGTGATCACAAGCAATCTCGGCTCACATGCCGGACATGGTCATTGATTGAGGAGTTATCATGATAAATAGAATTACTGAATCTGCTTTAAAAGTACCGGGGTTGGTGTTGTTTGGCGTTATCGCCACTCTCGGCCTTGGTGTCTACCAGTATCAACACATGCCGGTAGATGCGTTTCCTGACGTCTCTCCAATCATGGTGCCCGTGTTTGCTGAGGGCCATGGCATGGCACCTGAAGAGATCGAGAGGTTGATTACGTATCCGATTGAATCATCCATGAATGGATTGCCGGGGGTGCGACAGATCAAATCGACATCTGCATTTGGGATGGCGGTGATCTACGTCTACTTCGAGGATAGTACGGACATCTATTTTGCACGTCAGCTTGTGGGGGAACGCCTGTCGAGTGTGATGGCTGAACTGCCGGAAACGGATGAACCGCCAAGCTTGGGTCCCATTTCCACGGGGTTGGGGCAGATCTTTCTCTACTACCTGGAGGCGGATCCCGATGTGGTTGAAACGGAGGGCAAGCCGCTGGATACATGGCTGCGGGAGTTGAACGATTGGGTTGTAAAGTTCCAGTTACAGACCGTGCCGGGAGTGACCGAGATTCTGTCTATTGGGGGGCATGTCCTACAGTATCAGATCCGTGTTAATCCGAATTCCCTTTTGAAGTATGACCTGAGGCTGGAAGCGTTGGTTGATGCCGTGAATGCCAACAACCGTAATGTGGGCGGTCAATTCCTTGTACTGGGGTCGGAGGAGCATCTCGTCCGCGGGGTGGGGTTGGTGGAGAGTCTTGACGATATTCGAAATATTGCGGTTAAGGGTTCTGAAGGGCGCATTGTGTTGCTTTCAGATGTTGCCGATGTGGAGTATGGCAACGAGATTCGCCGCGGGGTTATCACACGTAATGGTGAAGCCGAGGTGGTTTCGGGCATGGTCCTCAAACTTTTTGGCGAAAACACGTCGGAAGTAATCGAACGTTTGTATCAGAAGGTTGCTGAGGTGAAGCGGTCGTTGCCGGCGGGTGTGACGTTGGTTCCATATTACGAGCAGGCGGAGTTGGTCCAGAGTGCGACATGGACGGTGAAGAAGGCGCTCTTGATTGGCAGTTTTCTGGTTATTGCAACCTTGTTTCTCTTTCTGGGAAATTTACGTACCGCCTTCATTGTGGCGCTTTCGCTGCCCATCTGCGCGCTGGTTGCCGTCCTGGGGATGGGGGTACAGGGCATTTCAGCAAACCTAATGTCATTAGGAGGAATTGCGATTGCCATCGGCATGTTAGGTGATGGTGCGATCGTGATGGTGGAGAACCTATTTCGGCATCTGGGTGAGCCGTATCATGAGGATAAGCCGAAGTCGGAAATTATTTACGAAGCCGCCTGTGAGGTGAACCGACCGATTGTCTTTTCGATTGCCATTATCATTTTGGTCTTTCTTCCCCTGTTTACGCTGGAAGGGGTGGAAGGGAAGATGTTCTCCCCGATGGCATTTACCATTGCCTTTGCGCTGCTGGGATCGCTGTTGGTTGCGATCGTGGTGGCCCCCGTGCTTTCGCTGTATCTGCTTCGAAGAGGCGAGTCCAAGGAGCTTGTTCTCGTGCGAATTCTGAAGTCGGTGTATCGCCCGCTTCTGTCTCGGGCACTTCGCGCACGGGCGGTTGTGGTTACGGTTGCCATCGTGGGGTTGCTGGGCAGTTTGGCTCTTGTGCCAAAGTTGGGAACGGAATTCATTCCAACCTTCGAAGAGGGCTCCATTCTGATTGGCGTTACCATGGCCCCTTCGATTTCGCTGCAGGAGGGGACAAAGCTTGTGATGGCCATGGAGCGGGAGATCATCCAGTTCGATGCCGTGGACGAGACGATTTCACGTATTGGACGCCCCGAGGCTGGCAGTCATCCCCATCCCGTTAATTATGGAGAGGTTCATATTGAACTGAAGCCGATGCGGGAATGGAAGGAGTACCAGACAAAGGGGGAGCTTATTGAAGCGATCGGTGCCCGGCTCAAGCCATTTCCCGGTGTGCAGCTTAACTTTACACAGCCAATTCAGAATGCATTTGATGAGCTTCTTTCTGGAATAAAAGCCCAGTTGGCGATCAAGCTTTATGGCGAGGATTTTGATGTGCTGCGTCAGAAGGCGGAAGAAATCCGGGGGGCGATCGACATGATACCGGGTTTGGTTGATCTCGCGTCAGAGCAGAGTTTTGGGCAGCCCCAGGTGCAGATCGAAGCAAACCGTGAGGCGTGTGCCCGCTACGGCGTGACGGTGAGCCGTATTATGGAGATGGTTGAGTTGGCGGTCGGAGGTGAAGTCATTGACAACATCTATCTTAATACGCGGCGCTTTGGCATTCATATGCGGTTTCAGGAGTCGTATCGCGCCGATGCAAAAGCGATCGGGAACATTCTGGTTTCAACCCGAACGGGATCCGTTGTGCCGCTGTCGCAGGTGGCTGATATTCGTCACGTGACGGGGCCGATGCAGATTAATCGCGAGAAGAATCAGCGCCGATGGATTGTACAGGGAAATGTGCGTGGGCGGGATCTTGGGAGCGTTGTGGCGGATATTCAGAAATGTATTGCCGAAAAGGTGGCTCTGCCTCCCGGATATTCTATTGAGTATGGCGGTCAATTTGAGAACCAGCAACGCGCGATGAAGCGGCTATCCATCATTGTCCCCACGGTGATCGGGTTGGTATTCGTCATGCTCTGGATGTCCTTTGGTGTGATGCGGCACGCGCTAATCATTATCGTCAATGTTCCTTTGGCGTTGATTGGTGGTGTCCTGGGATTGTTGGTGACACGTCAGTATCTCTCGGTGCCGGCCTCGGTTGGGTTCATTGCCCTATTTGGTATTGCGGTACAGAATGGCATGGTGTTGGTGACGTACTTCAATGATCTGCGTGAGCGCGGTAAAAGTGTTCATGATGCCGTTGTCGTGGGTGCGGAACTTCGGTTGCGTCCGGTGTTGATGACGGCTATGACAACGGTGCTTGGGCTTTTGCCCTTGTTGTTGGCCCGTGGCATTGGAGCCGATGTCCAGCGTCCCTTGGCAACCGTTGTGGTGTTTGGTTTAACGACCTCTACGCTGTTGACGCTCTTTGTGATTCCAACGGTTTACGTTTGGGTCGAAGAACGTGTGGGGCAGAAGAAGGGATAAAAAAAACTAAAAAAGGGGGTTGCATTCTCTGAAACGCAAGAGTAGTCTGCCTCGAAATATCCGGTTCGATCTTCTCATCGGCTAGTAACTCTTAGACCTTTCTTTGAATTCCTTACCCAACTGAAGACATTACATTACCGGTCTGTTTTGGTTTTGCTTGGTCTCTTCGGCAAATCCAATCAGTATAATAAGAATGGGCGTAAGCTCGCGTTAAGTGAAGAGATATATAGGAGACGGATGATGCCAGAAGGAACAGTGAAGTGGTTCAGTACGGAAAAAGGTTACGGATTCATTGAGCAGGAGAGTGGTAGCGATCTTTTCGTGCACCAGAACGACGTATCGAGCGCCATCCGCGAAGGTGACCGCGTCGAGTTTGAAGTTGGCGAAGGCCGCAAGGGACCTTGCGCCAAAGACGTGAGAGCGATCTAGCGTTTTTTCGGGGTCAGCTTGGGCGTGTATGCGCTCTGGGCTGACCCCGTTTTTTTTTGCCCTAGCAGCGTGGGTTGGGGGACTGTGGGAAATGGACTGTGAGGGGTGGAGAGTAAAACGAGGCATTGACCCCATTGTTGAGCACGTTACGAGGCGGCACATCTCACAATCAGGGGTAATTGCCTTCAGAAAGACAAGTCCGATTAGGACCTGTCCGCCTTAGATATCGCCATATGGCATTGAAAGGCACTGAACACGTACTATAAAAGAAGCTGTTGTCATTCCGAGCTTGTCGAGGAATCTCAAGCATTATTGGGGGCCTGAGATCCTTCGGCAAGCTCGGGATGACAGATCACGCTATCTTTGCGTATGTAGAAATGCCATATGGCACAAATATAGGCGTCATTACCAGCCGGATTATGATTACGAAGAGAGAGCACAAACCCAACCATTAATCCATTCCTAATCGTAATCCTACGCCTAATCGTAATCCTTTTCCCCCTTTACTCCCCACAGTCCACACTCCACAGGCCGTCCCCGCTGCTTGAAACGTGGTGAATTTCGTGTTTAAGTGGGGGTGCATGATCATGAAAACTAATCCGCGAAATGCTCTCAAAGCCCGACTGAACACCATTATCTTTGGTGCGGATACGCCGCTTGGGCGGGCTTATGATATTGCGCTTCTGGGTGTGGTTGGCCTAAGCGTTCTGATGGTGATGCTCGACAGCGTCGCGTCGTTGCACGCTAAATATGGTAGCGTGCTATATTCCTTTGAGTGGGGCTTCACCCTGTTCTTCACGCTGGAGTATGCGATTCGATTGTGGTGCGGTGACAAAGCGCTACGCTATGCATTCAGCTTCTTTGGCATCGTTGATTTTCTAGGAGTGATCCCCACTTATCTGGGATTACTGTTTCATGGCAGCCATTACTTGGTTGCCATTCGCTTCCTGCGTGTGTTGCGTGTGTTCCGCGTGATGAAGCTTTCCTCCTATGAAGGCGAACTGCGGGCGATGAGTTTGGCTTTGAAAGCCAGTCGCCGCCGTATTCTTGTCTTTCTGTTTTTCGTGCTGACGCTCGTCGTGGTGCTTGGCTCTCTGATGTATGTGGTGGAGGGGCAAGCGAATGGGTTCACGAGCATCCCGACTAGTATCTACTGGGCGGTGGTGACGTTAACCACTGTGGGTTATGGTGACATCTCTCCGGGAACGCCGCTGGGGCAAACCATTGCCGCAATCCTAATGATTATGGGCTACAGCATTATTGTGGTGCCGACAGGAATTGTATCGGTGGAGGCTGCACGTTCGGGCTCTGCTATAGAATCCCGAACCTGTCCGTCTTGCGGAACCCTGGGGCATGACGCTGACGCCCGCCACTGCAAATTCTGCGGTGCACCGCTACGGATTCAGAGATAGGTAGGGACGGATCTGGTTGACCGTTTGGGTTCCAATGCCCGGGACGGCTGTCAAATCGTCGAGTTTTTGGTAGGGGCGACCGGAAATGATTCGGGTCGCGGTGGCGTCGCCGACTCCCGGGAGCCGCACCAGTACATTGTGGGCGGCTGTATTGATATCCACAGAGGTAGGCCGCTGTTCACGGTTGGCTTCATAGAACTCTTGGAGTTCGGCTTCCTCTTCTCGAGCGGTGGCGCGCAGGGCAACGAGACGTTTTGCGTCACAGGCTGCCCATATTCCTTGCCGCTCCAGCATGGCGCCGCATTCTTTGTCGGTGAGTTGGGACGCTCGCTCATCGTGGGGAATGCCTTCCGGCGTGCGCCGACGGATGCCGTAAGCCCGCGCATATCCATACGAAACCAGAAGATCTCCCAAGTCGTTGCCTTCTGAAGTTTTGACAAATCCATACTGTCGGCCGCCAGCCGACCGACCCGGAGCAGAGGCAAATGCCGTGTAAAGGGTAAAGGGCTTGGCGAGTTGCGCTTGCGTAAAGGCTGCTGCTGCTTTGCCAAAGCGAATTGTATCTTTGCCGCTTGTCAGGCCGAAGTAGCGCGTTTGGGCACGGACACGTCGGGCGTCGGTGCTGTTGTCGCAAGACGTTTCTGCGCAATCCACAAAGTAGAGCCGTATGGTGGTCTCGCGGTCGCCTAGCTTTACACGGAAACTGTCCCCATCGCCTTTGAAGGGTTCGACAAGGGTGGCATTTGTAAAAGCCTTAAGCTCGCCCGCCAAGCCGACGACTGCCGTCAACAGAGTGATGCATAGTATGCGAGCTAAGAGTTTTGTTTTCATGCCTCGAGTATTTATCAAAGGGCTACTTTTCGTTAAGCGGCATGGGATTGCAGAGATTCTGGGCATCATTGGCAACGCGTCCACAGTTAAAACAAATGAATTGTGGATTGGTTACAAGCGCTTTGACTTCGTCCATTTTTCCCTCACCAAAGAGGACACACAGATGTCCGGCATGATTGTGTTTTGATTTGCACGCATGTTTAGTCATGGTTCACTCTCCCTAATGATGATGCTGTATTTGATAAAAAATTATGACTATGATCATAGCCTACGCAACGAAGGGGCGTCTAGCGATTAGTGGGCCACTTTGCTTCTCTGAGGTGTAGCACCAGACTGCGTTTGGTCTTCCGGCCTTCAGTCCGGCCCACCTGACAGGCGGGAATACGTCAGGCAATGACGCACTACAACAGGCGTGTATCCCTTACATATCGCTGTTGCGGGTGGTGTTGCATGTGTTGATTGTGGTGTTGCATGCAACAACGCTTGCTGTTTGTGTGCGTGCCCCTACGCGAATGTATGCAGTTTTGTCTTAGAGCTCAATAGCACTCTGTTTATTGGGTTTCTAGCTGTTAAATCGGTCCAATAACGCATGTCCGACGGGTGTATAGGTGAAGTTGGTATGGGTTCTGCGATATGTATAGCTGTATAGAAATAGCAGTTGTTTGAAAACAGTACTTAGGAGGGTAACACTATGTCAGGAAAAGCAGTTGATTTGACGGATGTAAGTTTTGATGCGGCAGTGAAAACGGGTGTGAGTCTCGTTGACTTTTGGGCTCCCTGGTGCGGACCTTGCATGACTCAGGGTCCTATCGTGGAGGTCGTTGCCGAGAAGATTGGTGGGCGTGCCACGGTTGCCAAAATTAATGTGGATGAGTCGCAGCGAGTCGCGTCGCAGTTTGGGGTGCGCTCGATTCCGACGTTGATTGTTTTCAAGGATGGGGCTGTTGTTCAGCAGTTTGTGGGCGTGCAGTCGGAAGCTCAACTCGTGAGTGCGATTGAATCGGCTTTGTAGAAGGGACGCCAGCGCGGGATGATGACGAGCATTTTCTGCAAAGGGAGGATTAGACTATGATAACGAGATTGCTGGTTGGGATAGGAATAGGCGTATGCATCGGCGGCCTGATGGGGTATTTCGGAAAATGCAGCAGCGGGGGGTGTCCCCTGACGGCCAACCCCTTTCGTGGTGCCATCTATGGCGGCGTCATGGGTGCTCTTTTTGCGTATTCTTTTGCTGGCGCAAACGCAAACCATTCTCCTGTAGGCAAAGCAGATGCAACGCCCTCGGAATACGTCATTCATGTCAACAGCGTCGAGGATTTCCAGCGCGAAGTTACCAATGTCGGGGAGCCTTGCCTCGTTGACTTCTGGGCCCCTTGGTGCGGGCCTTGTCGTCAGCTCGCACCAATCATTGACAACCTTGCCGAAAAGCACCAGAATGCGGCAAGATTGTGCAAGGTAAATGTAGACTTGGTTCCTGAACTGGCGAAAACCTATGCGATTCGTGGAATTCCCTGCGTCCTCTTCTTTCAGAATGGGAAAGAGGTGGAGCGCATCGTGGGGCTCGGGAAACAACAGGATTATGAGCGTGTGCTCGATCGTTTGATTGCCGCGCCGGCGCGTTAGGAAAACGCTGACTTAGAATGAAACGAGAGGAAACGATGAAACGATTAGCACTAACCAACTTTAGCCTCCGGCATCCCTGGATCATCTTGGCGGCTGTCGCGGCGGTCACGGTATTCTTTGGGTTGCAGTTTCCGAAGGTTCATTTTGATAATGACCCGGAAAACATGCTCTCCGAAGATGAGTTTGTCCGGGTCTTTAACCACGAGACGAAGGCCAAATTCGGCCTCTATGATTTTGTCATTGTCGGGGTTGTAAACGAGACGAACCCAGATGGTGTTTTCAATGTGGAGACGCTTCGTAACGTCGATACCTTGACGACACAACTCCTCAGTCTGCGCCAGAGCGAGGATGGGTTAGCGGAAGTGGTGACGGACAATACCGCCACGAATTGGATGTCAGTCGATCTCGAACCTAAGAGCGCTTTCAAGCGTGCCATGAACATCGTGTTCATGCATGACCCGAATCACCTTTTCGACGAAGACGGAAACGGAGCGATCATTGGCCGCGAGATGATGGCTCCTAGCGTTGTAGATAACATCAAGCAGGCCGCGATGGGGTCGCTGAAGCTCGAATACCTCATGGAACATGTCCCGACGACTCGGGAAGAGGCGCAGGTTATCCGCTATGACGCCATGAACAACCCGATGTACAAGGGGACCCTGGTCTCAGAGGATGAAAAGGCCGTTTGCGTCTACATTCCCATTACGGAAAAACCTTTCAGTTACAACGTAGCAGCCCTTGTCCGGGAGTTGACAAAGGACTGGCAGGGCGCTGACAAGATCTATATCGCCGGGCTTCCTGTTGCTGAAGACACCTTTGGTGTGGAAATGCTCGTTCAAATGGCCATGTCAGCCCCCCTGGCAATGTTGATTCTTTTTGGCCTCATGTACTTCTTCTTCAAACGATTCTCCCTCATCGTGGCGCCGCTTCTGCTGGCCATTGTTTCGGTTGTTTGGACCATGGGCTTGTTGATCGGGCTGGGCTACGATGTCCACATCATGAGCTCTATGATTCCGATCTTCATCATGCCCATTGCGGTCTGCAATTCCATTCACGTGCTGAGCGAGTTCTTTGATTCTTACCGGCGCTATCAGAACAAGCTTGAAACGCTGCAGCATGTGACCAAAGAGTTATTCACCCCGATGCTGTATGCGACCATCACTACGATTGCGGGCTTTGCTTCGCTGGCAACAACCCCGATTCCGCCCGTGCGTATCTTTGGGTTGCACGTTGCTTTTGGCGTGGCGATTGGCTGGCTGTTGACGATGACTTTTGTGCCGGCTTTCATCTTGCTGTTCATCTCAGAAGAGTCCCTCCATAAGCTATGTGTGGATCCGAAGCATACGGAGGAGTGCGATGTCGACTCCAGCATGTTGATTCGCTTTCTCCGTCGTCTGGGAGGCATCACGTTCCGACGACCGAATACGATCATGGTTGTTACGATACTTGTCCTGCTGTTCTCGGTCGTTGGGATTCTCAAGATCAACGTCAACGACAACCCGGTCAAGTGGTTCACGGAAAAGCATGAGCTGCGTGTGGCAGACACCGTCCTCAATCAGCATTTTGGAGGAACCTATACTGCCTATATGGTTCTTAGTGGCGATGCGGACCGGAAGGCCTCATTCCAGGAAGATGCGCAGGCTATACGGAACGAGGTACAAGCCCGATTTGGTGAGATCAAACCTGAAGAAACCAAGGCTTTTTTTGCTGCGCTGGACGGGATTGAGAAAACAGCATCCGAATTGGATGCTGATGCAAATTACGCGGCCCTCGAAGACGCAACCGCTAAGATTGATGAAAGTGCCGATTCATCCTGGAATAATCTGGGCGATACAATCAACTATCTGGATACCTCAAACTTGACCTTTGAATCCTTGACTGCCGCGGTAAAGGCTGCAATGGGATCAAAGGATGCGGACAAGGACATTCTTCTCAAACGGCTCAGTACGTCAGAGGCTTTTACCGGCGGTGCTCTGTTGGATAAAGCACTGGAGATCTGCGATACGTTTGCCGGAGCCTCCTTGCGCGAGTTTGTTTTGAGCATGAAGACAGAATTGAATGCGCCGGCCTTCAAACGCCCTGACGTGCTGCGGTATGTTGAAGGTCTGCAAGACTACCTACTGACGCTTGGTAAAGTGGGCAAGTCGACGTCTCCGTCGGATGCACTCAAGAAGGCGGCCTATGAACTGAAGTTTGTCGCGCCTGCGCCCGAGGCTACGGAAGCGAAATGTGCTGCAATCAAAGCGCGCAACGATTCCAACTTCGCAGTACCCGGATCGGCTGCGGAGGTAGGGCAGGTTTATATCCAGCTTGAAGGGATGAAGAAGAAGGAAACGCTGTTCCATCTCGTCACACGAGACTTCACCGAAGCGAACATCTGGGTTCAGCTTACCAGTGGTGACAATCAGGACATGAGTATGGTCGTCGACAGCGTAGAGAAATACCTCGATACCCATGAGCCACCGGTGCCGCTGGAACTCAACTGGGCGGGATTGACCTATCTGAATATTGTCTGGCAGGAAAAGATGGTGAAAGGAATGCTTTCTTCGCTGGCCAGCAGTTTTGTGGTGGTGCTGATCATGATGTTCATCCTGTTCCGGTCGCTACTTTTCGGGGCACTGGCGATGATTCCGTTAACCGTCACCATCACCTTTATCTATGGACTGATTGGCTGGGTTGGAAAAGACTACGACATGCCCGTGGCCATTCTCTCGGCCATGACGCTTGGTCTCAGTGTTGACTTCGCCATTCACTTCCTAGAACGGAGCCGGGAGATGTACAAGACTATCGGAAACTGGAAAGAAACCAGAATTCGCATGTTTGGCGACCCGGCAAAGGCCATTAGCCGAAATGCTATTGTGATTGCGTTGGGCTTTCTGCCGCTGCTTCTGGCACCGTTGGTGCCCTACCGCACGGTCGGTTTCTTCCTGGCAATGATCATGTTGATTTCCTGGTTGGCCACGCTGTTTATTCTGCCGGCGCTTATCCGGAAGCTGGAGAGCCGTCTGTTCAAGAAGGAATCGTCGACGCACGGAAAAAATAACGCGTAAATGGCCGTACAGGCCACAAAGAAAAACCGAAAGAAAGGTGTAGTATGAAACAGGGAATCGTGTGGATCATGGCGATACTGGCAGGAACAATGATGACAGCCAAAAGTGCGGAACTTACGGCGGACGAGATTGTATCCAAAGCAAACGACGCAGCCTATTACGCGGGCGAAGATGGAAGCTCTCGGGTAACCATGAGCCTGTCGGATGGACGTTCGCGTGAGTTCGTCATTCTTCGCAAGAACGTGGATGCGTCTAAGGATCAGAAGTTCTACGTCTACTTCGAAGCTCCCGCCGATGTGCGCAAGATGGCGTATTTGGTGAAAAAGCATGTCGGAGGGGATGATGCCCGCTGGCTTTTCCTGCCCGCGCTCAATCTTGTTAAGCGTATCGCCCCTGGCGACAAGCGCACAAGCTTTGTGGGCTCCGACTTCCTGTACGAGGATGTCTCGGGACGCAGCCTAGCCGAAGATAGCCACGAGCTGGTAGAGACTACTGATACCCAGTACATCGTCAAGAATGTGCCGAAAGACGCACAGTCTACGAAGTTCAGTTCATACAACGTCTGGATCGACAAGAACACGTTCGTTCCTGTTAAGGCAGAATACCTGGACAAGAACGGCAAGCTCTATCGTCGCATCACAGCCGAAGACATAAAGACGGTTCAGGGTCATCCGACGGCGACTAAACAGATTGCAGATGATCTGGCTGGCGGTACAAAAACCGAAATCATCTTCGGGGATGTTAAGTATGATATTGGCCTGAAAGATGCGATTTTCACGGAACGCTTTCTGCGCCGCCCCCCGCGTGAGGTTACGCGGTAGTAATATCACCCGTGCCGGGTGTGTATTGCATCCGGTTTGGGTTGATGAGAACGGAAAACGAGGAGACTCTTACTCCCACACTTAAACGTACCCTTAACCGCCACTTTTACTCAGATACCCTTAACCGACCCGCTTACTCGTTGATGGCCAAGTGCTTGTCGACTTACTCGTGGTACTCGCGATCACCATTCTATGAGGGGTTCGGAGTGTCGACGGTTGAGGTGAGGCGGTTAAGGGGATCCGAGACCTTATGTTAGCTCGTGGTTCAAAATAATTCTTGCATAGAAAAGAGA
>CAZNWT010000069.1:0-24125 GCA_964576795.1 uncultured Victivallales bacterium | reverse complement strand
ATGACTTTGGTGTCACGCTCAAGCATCAATTCCAAATCTCATTTTTTCGTCCAACTCTTAATAGAGGTTTTGACTCATTTCTGGGCTGTTTAATCGCCCCTAGTTTCTAAAGTATTGATCTATGATAGCTTAATGTCAAAGTTTTCATTCTGCTTCCAACGACGGTTGGCTTCGTCGAGCCAAAGTTGTTCGTTGTTCTAATTTTGAAATCAATCTTGGTCTTCTCTTGCGTTCTCGTCCTGTAGGTGTTTTGCAAGAGTCTCATAAGCATTACTTGAGGCCTGAGATCCCTCGGCAAGCTCGGGATGACAAATTTCGCCGCGGGATAATAGATTTTGTCGTGGGATGACAAATTTCGCCGCGGGATAATAGATTTTTCCACGGGATGACACATCATGCGGGATTTTCCTGCTCAGAGATGCCATATGGCGCAAGCATAGGCGCGATTGACTGGTCAGGCAGCGCAACTGGATCGTTTTAGTTAAGAGCAAGATGTTTATGACGTATAGCAAGGTATTGGGTTTTGGTAAATGGGTGTTTTTTTGCTTGTTTGGCAGGTTTGTATGACTTATAAAGCTGTTAATAGCGCGATATACATCATGACGTCTATTGTTGTAACAGAAATAAGTTTGTTGCTAAGGAGTTGTTTATGAGTGAGTTACGATTAGATGAATTTGGTGAGCATCTGCTACGAAAGTCTCTATGCCCAGAGAAAAAGGTTAAGTTTTACCTGTATTGGGTGAAACGGTTTTTCAAGCTCTCCCGTGACTGGCAGCCCGACTCGTGGGAAGTGTTGCTTCAGCAGTTCATCAATACCCTTCGAGATGATCCTTCTGTTGAGGATTGGCAAGTGGAACAGGCGTCCTCTGCCATTAGGCTCTATTTTCATAATTTTCAAGGAGGGGATTCGGCTATAGCTGCAGCCCCTTCCCGCATTCATGTTGAAGATGGTGGTGAGTTGGTCTGTTTGGATCTTATTGCATCGGTTCGGCAATCTATTCGTATTCAGCATTATTCGTATCGTACGGAACAGACGTACATGGATTGGATCAAGCGCTTTTTGATTTATACGGGTGATCCAGACGCCACAAAAGGGGAGGGAGGGAAGGCTTCGCTACCAGAGCGTTGCTGTGTCACTCAAAGTGCGATTCGGGATTATATTGCATGGTTGGCTATTAGTCGTAAGGTCGCCGCTAGCACTCAAAATCAAGCATTCAATGCATTGCTGTTTATGGCCCGGTGCTTAAAGTTGGAGCTTGAAGGCATGGAGGCTGGTATTCGTGCGAAAAGGGGCAAAAAGTTGCCTGTGGTCCTTTCGGTTGATGAAACGGAGCGGTTGCTTGCGGAAGTTGAGGGCACCGAGGGGTTGATTGTGCGGTTGATTTATGGCGGGGGACTGCGGTTGATGGAGTTGTGCCGTTTGCGGGTGAAGGATATCGACTTTGATAATCAGCTTATTTTTGTTCGTTCAGGAAAGGGAGATCAGGATCGCTCAACGTTACTTCCTGAGTCACTCGTTCCGGATTTGCAGGATCATGTAAGGAAGCTGCGAGATTTGCATGCTATGGATCTTGAGAGTGGTTGTGCTGAGGTCTATCTGCCTGGTGCGCTTGCTCGAAAGTATCCTAGTGCTGCGAGCCAGTTTGGTTGGTATTGGATGTTCCCAAGCGGTAAGCCGTCAATGGATCCGAGGGCTAATAAGGTACGCCGTCACCATGTGAGTCCTTCCACGGTTCAGCGAATTGTTCGCGATGCGGTCAGGGCCGCGGGTATTGAAAAGCCGGCTTCTGTTCATACGTTGCGCCATTCTTTTGCGACTCATCTACTTCTCAATGGTGTGGATTTGCGTGAAATTCAGGAGTACCTCGGCCATGCCAGTGTGGAAACAACGATGATTTATACGCATGTGGTGAAGACGTTGCGCAATCGTGCGCGCAGTCCACTTGATTTGTTGGGGTGAGAGGGGGGGGGCTGAGTTCCGGGTTCTGAGTTCGGGGTTAAAAGTTAGAGACTCTGCTGGTTTTGAATAAAGAGGAACCTACTCCGCCAAAGGCTTCCAACTTCGCCAAGGCTACGTAGGACAAGACGAAGGTCAAGAGCAAAGGGAGCAGAGCAGTAAATCTGAAATTTAGAAATATGAAATGGGGTTGAGGGTGGACTGTGGTTTTTTGCAGATCAAGTCAGGCAGGAATGCCTGACTTACTTCGCTGAAGCTATGGAGGACAAGTCGAAGGTTAAGAGCAAAGGGAGTGGAGGGTGCGAACGGAAGAACACGATGCGTTCGATAAAGCATTGAAGGGCGGTGCCTCCGTAGGCTATAATTCTCGCCTTTCGTAAATGTAAGCATTGAATATGGGAAACGCTATGAGTGAAGACATGATGCACAAAATTGCAGTTTTATCAGGAGACGGGATTGGTCCAGAGGTGATGCAGGAGGCGATCAAGGTTCTTGATGCTGTGCAGAACCGTTTTTCGATTTCGCTGGAATATGAAAGCGGTGATGTAGGGGGTTGTGCAATAGATCGCCATGGCTGTGCGCTTCCTGCCGAGACGATTGCTTTGTGTGAGCGTAGTGATGCTATTTTATTGGGATCCGTTGGAGGCCCGAAGTGGGAGGGGCTTCCTCCAGCTGAGCAGCCTGAGCGGGCTTCGTTGTTGCCGCTTCGGGAGCATTTTGGACTGTATTGCAATTTACGTCCGTCTCGACTCTATCGCGCATTTGCTGACATGAGTCCTTTGCGCAATAGTATCGTAAAGGATGGCTTTGATATCCTTTGCGTTCGCGAGCTTACCGGGGGTATTTATTTCGGGAAGCCGAAGGGGCGTGAAGGTGTTGGGGATGATGAACGTGGTTTTGACACGATGACTTACACACGTCGTGAAATTGCCAAGATTGCCCGAACGGCTTTTGAGATTGCCCGCGAGCGCGGGTTGAGGATTACCTCTGTCGATAAGGCAAATGTTTTGACGACAATGGTGCTCTGGCGTCAGGTCGTTAACGAGGTTGCCGCCGAGTTTCCGGATGTGCCACTTACTCATATGTATGTAGATCGGGTTGCGATGGAGGTGCTGCGGGAGCCCATTCAGTTTGATATTTTGCTCTGCGGCAATCTGTTTGGCGATATTATCTCTGACGAGTGCGCTATGTTGACGGGGTCGCTGGGTATGCTGCCATCGGCCAGTATTGGTGAGGATCGTTTTGGGATGTATGAGCCTGCTGGTGGTTCCGCCCCCGATATTGCAGGCAAGGGGATTGCAAACCCCATTGCTCAGATTCTTTCTATCGCCATGATGTTCCGTTATAGCCTTGGTCGTGAGGATGTGGCCGCTGCGATTGAGATGGCTGTGGAGTCGGTTCTGAATGCGGGTCTGCGTACGGGTGATATTGCAGAAGATCGCGCAACAGCCATTGGAACTGTTGCCATGGGTGATGCCATTGCAGCGGCAATTTAGCCTTTCGTGAATAGAGGGTTTGGAGTAGAACAGGCACATGTCAAATACGCGAATTAGACGAGTTCGAACGAAACGCGTGCGAAGTTATCGCAAGGCGCGAGTCTTTCTGTGGGCCTTTGGGACTGCAGGTCTTGCGCTGGGACTGGGCTTGATGGCGTGGTTTGGTTTGCATCGTAATTGGCATCTTGCCAGCGTTGGGTTGCTTTACTCGCTTGTGGCTTTGATCCTGTTTGGCATTCGAGGCGTCCTTGGTCATCTTGATGACGAACGGAGACGTCGCCGTGATTTTAAAAAACAATCATTACGGACCTCATGAGCTCAGAATCTGAAGCAACCACGCCCTGGGCGTCGACCTGCTTCGGCGTTGATGTTGCGGGAGACGATGTTTGTATGGTTCGGGCAGAGCGCTCCGGTCGGGGTGTTAACTGGACCGTGGTTCCGTTTGATCGCGATGTGCTCGCAAAAGCTACGAAAAGCGGAGCTGCCGTTGCGTATGGCTTGCCGGTAGGGGTGGGGTTGGCAACGTGGGTTCGTGCGCCCTTTGCTTCCAAGGCAAAGGCGCTTCGCGTGTTTCCAACACTTCTGGATATTCAGCTCCCGTTTCCGCTTGAGGAGTGTGGATATTGTTTTTCGGAAGCGATTGCCTTTACGAGGGCGAGTCTTTCAAATTCACTTCCTGCGGCCCCGCGTGGCCCCGTGGGGGATGCGGCTGACTCCCAAACGGGCTCGGTGTCGGCGTTGGCGCTTGTTGCGCGAAAGGCTGATATGGAACGCCAACTTTCCGTTCTGGCAGACATGGGTATTGATCCGCATGTTTTGGATTACGAAGGGGTTGCCCTTTGGACGCAAGCCTTACGGGAACGCCCTGTGTCGACGGAAGCGAATGCACCCCTTCGGGTTGTTATGTTTATGCGTCGTGAGGGCGGCGTTATGGTTATTGGCCGCGGGAACGCTTTTTGGAGTGCCCACCGGATTAAGGTGTCGGATCCATTGTCTGTGGGCCGCTTTTTGCGGGCGCAGATGAATCCTTCAGAGTCGTCGTTGTCTGTGGAATGGGTTTGGGCAGGCATTGGACTGGATACAGGGGGAAGCGGGGCGAAACTTCGTATGGAGGTTGAGCAGCGTTGGCCCGGCGATTCTATAACCCTTGATTCACCAGAATCCCTTTTGGCTCGGGCTTTAGTAACGCGTGCGCTGTTGCGTGGACCGCTTCGCGGGAATCTGCGAACGGGAACTATGGCCCACGTTGGAGCGCAATCCCGTACTCAGGGAATCCGTATACAAAGTGCTGCCGTCTTGATGGTGGCAGGTTTGCTTTTGTGTGGTGCGGCTGCGGGGTGGAAATATCGGGTGGCGGCTCAACGTAGACTTCTTGATGCACAGTTCACCTCCAGATTGAACACAATGATGGGCTATTCCGTAAAGGAGAAGGGCTCTCACGCTTTTCTTGTTGCCGAGCGGGAGCTTGCGGATCGCAGGGTTCGGAGAGAACCCTTAGCGAGGGCACTTCGCCCCTCGCTTCTCGCAGATTTGCATCGCGTACTTCCGGAGATCAATAAGCGGGATGCTCAGGTGACGCACCTCACACTCACCGCTGAAGGGGTTCAGCTCAAAGGCTCATCGGGGCTTGAGTCTGTTGGCGAGAAATTGCGCGAAGCGATGATTTCTCTGGGATATGTGGTTGATGCTACGGTAGACCCAGTCGATAAGGATAACCGCTTCACCTTCATGTTGAATGCAACGCATGGGGGGCAACATGAGTAGAGCCTCGACATCGACTGTTCTGAGTTTGATTTCCCTTGTTCTGTTTACGATGGGGGTTGTGCTTTCATCCTCAAGTATTTTGCGCTACCCGGTCACCGAGAGGGCCCTCACGAAGGCCATAAGCGCGTCTGAGCATCTGGCAACGCTGGAGCATCAGTTTTCGGCACTCGCTTCGCTTTCGGAGCCTTTTGAAGCGTTACGCTATGATGCACTAGAAGATCTCAACGCGCTGGCAAGCGGTGAATTTGGAGCCGATCATATTGAGGATTGTCGCCAACATCGGGAGACTTGCGATGCCGGTTTTGTTGTAAACCAAATTGAGCTCAGCCTGAAAGCCATTGCCCTTGAGAAGGTGGTTCCGTTTGTCCAAACGTGTGAGGCCCTTCACCCTCCCATTCGCCTGATGGGCTGTACGATTCACGCCTCGACAACCCAGGCGGGCACGGGACATGCCATTCTCAAGCTGGAGCGCATTGAGCGGCAGGAGTAGGTGCAATGGGGGGGGGCTGTTTTAAGCAAAGAGCAGATCGTTAATCTGGGATTTAAAAAAGGTTTCCAGCGGAATTCCCTCATTTCCAATGATAATGGCTCTAGCGGTTGGATATGCTTTGCGGAACAGAGATAGACCTACCGTTTTTGAGGGGCGACCACTTTTTACTTCAATCGCAACAATATCTTCGCCCCGTTGTAGTACGAAATCGACTTCATAGTTACCACGGTGCCAGTACGTTAATGAGATGCCGGGCTTTGAGCATGTATCATTCAGTATATGAGCCCCTACGGCATTCTCGACAACACGCCCCCACCATGTCGTATTTTGCTTAGCCTCTCTGAATGACTTCTGGGAGAGCGCTGAAATGAGGGCGTTGTTCCACAATAGCAGTTTCGGGCTGCTCCCTCGTTTGCGAACCTGTCCCTTAGAAAATTGTTCCAGCCCGGTTGTAAGGAATGCGGTATCCAGTATCTTCAGATAGTGCGCCAGTGTGGTTGTATTTCCTGCATCTGCCAGTTGCCCC
The DNA here is from genome assembly GCA_964576795.1 of uncultured Victivallales bacterium. Taxonomy (GTDB): domain Bacteria; phylum Verrucomicrobiota; class Kiritimatiellia; order UBA8416; family UBA8416; genus JABGOW01. The sequence goes on along the minus strand of CAZNWT010000069.1, from coordinate 17,892 downwards.
AGCATTTTGTTGTACGAGAATATCTGCGAGGGGAAGGTACAAGCCAGTCCAAACAGATTCCGGAGAAGTGCGGGCTTGAATATTCGTTCTGTTTGCAGGACATCCTTTGCGAGCACTGTTTCAATTAGAGAATCAACAACATATTGCTTCCAAGATTCCTCGTCGTTGGCAAAAATGGCGGTTCCTGGATATCCCCCAAAATAGAGCCACTGATCCATTCCCCAGTCGAAGGCCTCTTGGCATTCCCCTAGATTCCAGTGGGTGAACCGATTTAGATAGAACCGCCCTGCCAGGCTTTCTGTCATTCCTTGATTAAGCAGGAGAGCAGACGAACCAAGAGCGAGTACTCGAATATCTTTCGTTCGGGTATCCCATAGTCGTTTGAGTGTTTCGCTCCATCCGCGAACTTTCTGAAGTTCGTCTAATACCAACAGGACAGGCTCTCCATCCTTCGATTTTGAGCAGGCAAGTTGCCACTGTGTCTCAAGCCACTCTGGTCCGTGTGGCAGAGCTGCATCTGCAGTTGCATAGGTGGATGGAAAGGAAAGCTGTTCGATAATCTGTCGTGCTCCGGTCGTTTTTCCGGTTTGGCGGGGACCAATAATCACCTGTATGACAGGAAGACCCTTTTGAAGGACATCGAGGACGGCTAACGTTTGTTTTCTGACGATGGTTTTCATGCCCAATAATTATGCACAAATATGCCAATCTGTAAAGTACTCAATGATTGAGTAAACATACTCAATGATTGAGTAATGAGGGGTTCGGTTGATGTCTTCAACTCTCTGTGCGAACTTTTCACTTACGGTGTGTCCCTGTTCTTGCTCTTTTTAAGGCCGAGAGGCTGCTAGCCGAAAAGAAGCTTGCGACGCGCCTGCGTGATCCATTCTTCGGTCTTTGGAAAATCTTGAAAGCTGTGACAGGCGGCAAGCAATTTGCCGCTGCGCTTTTGTCCGGCCCCTTGCAACAGGGCGTAGTCTTGCAGGCTAGCGGAGAAGACTTCCCAGCGCATGGAGTCGATAGGACCGTCCGCGCCCGGATAAACCAGGAAGGTGTCCCCGTAGGGCCAGTCTGGCCAGTTCCCCGCATCGGCCACGTGGAAGGGATCGATCATCTCGTTCCTCTGATGACGGTTCCAGTAGTTGTAACCCCAGTGCAGGAAGCCTTTGAAGGGCCAGCGGTAGAACAACCAGCCACTCATTCGGATCTTGGCTAGGGGGGTATCCATCAAACGGTTGAGGAAGCTTTCGCGCGGCCCGCAGCAGAAGTAGCACCAGCTGTCGATCCCAGCGTCGAGAAAGCCGAGAGCCTCCGAGATGCTACAAACCGGCATGTCGGTGTGGGCGGCGAGCTCGATGTGGCTCATGGCATCCATCACCTTCATCCAGGGAGCCAACTCCTTGAGCAGATCGCGTGCAGCTTGATAGTTCTGGCGGTCCGAGGCACCCGGTTCGTCGGATACATGGAAGAAGGAGCACCGCAGGAGCTTTTCCGCCGTGAGGAAGTCGTGGAATGCGGGCAGAAATTGAGTCAGGAACTCCCGGTAGATTTTGGAGGTCGCCTTGGTCTGGCGCGGCCAGAGAAGCGTGCTGGTTTCGCCTTGGCCCTCGTACACCTTGAGCGCAAAATGAACTCCCCATTGACTGAAGAGATGGCTCCATTCAAAATTTTTGACACCGGCCTTCTTTGCCAGTGTCACAAACTTGCGCACATCGCTCCAGTCGAACTGGTAGCAATCCTTGCTCGTCCGCCGCACCTTGAGCAATTGCGAGGGCGTCCGTTCCCCGTCCAGCTGCACCGAAAAGACCGAGGTATAGACCGTGTCCTGTCCATGCTCGGCAAGGTTGCGTAGGTAGGGCTTTAGGATCTCCCAGAATCGCTTGTCCGCCAGTCCGACCTGGTAGTGGTCCATCAGCGTGTCGATATAGAACCAGTTGGTGACCGGGAACTTCTTGCGCCGCGGGATCTTCATCGCCGCCACGTTCGCCGTCAGGATGAGGGTTTTGACGCGTCCCCCCTCCGAATCGACCTGCAGCTTGATCGCATGCTTTCCCGGCTGAACGGAGGCGGCCGGAACAACTGTAACCCAGAAGGCGTGAGTCTCCTGGCGCCCCATCTGGATGACTGTCTCGTCAAAGAGTGGGTCTGGTACGAGCCCGGGAACGAAGGCTCGGCCCTCCACGTCCTCATCGCTGGGCATGACCGGTGTGTTGAGGTGGGCCATCGGCACATAGCCGACGCGTCGGATGCGCAGCTTCCAACCCTTGGGCGCTGCCGCCGCAAGGGCTATGCTTGCGACATCGCACTCATCTTGCCGCAGGGCGACCTGGAAGTGGAAACGTTCATTGCGGGCGACCGCCATAGTCATTCTGTTCCTAGTATGGGCCGGGGTGGCTGGGTAGTGGCGCACCAGCGAACTGGCCAACCATGCGGAAACCTGCATCGTCTTCTCCTTATGTTTAACGCGGCGCAAATACGATCAGTCGGAAATCCATCACAGTTGTCTGCTCGCTGTCTTTTTCTTTTCGAGTTGGATAAGGAAGTCCATGCGTTTGCGGTGGTATGAGTGACACACGACTCAAAAGATTAAGTAAGCAGTCCCAGCATTTCGCGGGCGTGGCGGAGGGTGACGCTGGTGAGGTCTTTGCCGCCGAGCATTCGTGCGATTTCCTCGGCGCGGGCATCTGCTTCTACCGGTTGAATGGATGTGCGGGTTCGCCCTTCGTGGACGTCTTTTGCAACCACGAAGTGGGCGTTGCCGTGCACCGCCACTTGTGGCAGGTGGGTGATGCAAATGACTTGATGCGCCTTCGCGACCGTCGTCAGCTTGATGCCAATGGCATTGCCCATTTCGCCGCCAACATTGGAGTCAATCTCATCAAAGACAAGAACGGGGATTCGGTCGTGTTTTGCCAAAACCGCTTTTACCGCCAGCATAACACGCGATATCTCGCCGCTGGATGCTATGGCTTTTAATGAACGCATGGCTTCGCCAACATTCGGGGCAAATCCAAAGTCAACATCGTCGAGCCCTGAAGGGCGGAAGTCTTCTGCCGGGGTGACGGCAACATTGAATTCGCCATGTTGGAATCCGAGGTCATGCAGGTGTTTTGTGATGGCATCTCCGAGCGTGCCTGCACACTTTATGCGTGCCTTTCGCAGTGCTTTTCCTGTCCCTGTGCTTAGCTTCTGCGCTTTCGCGATTTCAGCATCCAGTGATGCAAGTCGCTCTCCGCGCAATTCCAGATCGGCTAGCTGACTTTTTGCTTTCTCAAGAAATTCGAGCATTTCCGAAACTGAGCTGCCGTATTTTCGCTTTAGCTTCTGCAAAAGCGCCATGCGATCCTCCAACCATACGAGTCGCTCGGGATCTGCATCAATGCTTTGCACAAATCCTGCCATGGTGTTGGAGAGTTCCTGCAGCTGAACGGATATCGACTCAACCTCGTCTCGCCACTCGACGCCTTCTTCGATGAGATCCGCAAGTTCGGGTAGTGTGCGCTGTGCGAAGGCCAGGGCATTGAAGGCGGAGGTGTCATCCTCCATAAGCGCATTCCGCACGGCATCGGCCAGCTCAAGAATGCGGCTGGCATTGGCAACGCGGACATGTTCCTGCTGGAGATCATCCGTATCCGCATTTGTGAGGTCAGCATCCTCCAGCTCTTTGATTTGAAATGTGAGCATGTCGATTTGCTGGTCGACGGCATGGTCATCGCCGTCGATTTTGGAACGCTGATGTTGGAGGTCGTGCATGGCGCGATATGCTGCGGCATAGGTCGAGCGGGGTTCGGATAGGTTTCCGTAGGAATCAAGGATGTCGAGCTGGAAGTCGGGATTTAAGAGGGATTGGTGGTCGTGTGGACCATGCATGTCGACCAATAGGGTTCCAATGCGCTTCAAGGTCTGCACGGTGGTTGGGCAATCGTTGATCAGGTTCTTGCCCGCGCCGGATGCGGTAACGAGTCGCCGCACTAGTAGTGTTTTGCCGTCACACGGTTCCAGCCCCACTTTGTCAAGGACGGCATTGATCTCGGTTGGGTCCAAAAGTTCAAAACAGGCTTCGACGCCGCATTGTGTTTCACCGGTACGAATCATGGTACGGTCGGCCCGATCGCCGAGGACGAGTCCCAGAGCATCTGCCAGAATGGATTTCCCGGCTCCGGTTTCCCCTGTGATGACATTGAGCCCCTCACGGAAATCGACACGGATATTGTCCACGATGGCCAGATTCTTTACGCGTAGTGTGCTTAACATGTGGCAGAGAGTACAACGGGTGTGCTCTTCGTTCAAAGGGGAAAGTGATATTTAGAAATTTGCGTTGTAATATGAGAGATCGGGTGCGGTGATTGCATAAGGGCGAAAACGTTTGGAAAACGACCAAGTAGGCACACATCTCCGAGGTGTAGCCCCACGGCCTTTGGCCGGGCCGAGCTGTGCGCGGAGAGCATCCCCGACAATCCCTGCCGGGGTTCCCAACTCGGAGAGTTGCACATATGATGGCTATTTCTTCTTCTTTACTGCGATCGCCAGTGAGCGTTCTGCCCATTTGGGGAGCGCATCCAGATCTTCCAAAATGTCGGGAGGGATTTCGAAGTAAGGCATGACGGCGGGCTTGTCTGGATAGGGTTGGAATGGCTCGGATCCCGCCTGTGTGAAGTCATTCCGATTTGAATCATCTGCCTTCAGATAGGCAACATCATCGGCGATGTGGCCAAAAATCTTGCCATCTCCGTACAGCCCGGCTCCGCCGAACATTTTGTGGGCCGTGCCCCCCCCCCCCCCCCCACGCCGAGAATTGATCCAGCACAAAAACTAGGAATTCGTCAGATACGGACATGGTTTTTTCTCCCTTCTGTAACCCTGCCGCTATTTCAGCAGAAGCTAATGAAGACATCAAAGCTAATCTATCTCCGGCGTGTTGCTTAACCCGAAAAAGCGCCTACAGCGAGATGTTTCGGCAAGCTCAACATGACATTGTCTTAAGGAACTTCGCTGCCTTATGGCTGTCATTCCGAGCGAAGTCGAGGAATCTCGATTTGAGCAATGCGCAGTCCCGTTCCGCAATGCCTGCTCCTGCATTGCCGCCGTGTTTGGGGTGGCGTATGATGAACAACACGCAAGGAGTTTGTATGTCATCGTCCTGTATCGTTGTTGAAGGCGCCTGTCAGAATAATCTCAAAGGGATTGATGTCTCAATTCCGCTGAACACACTGACGGTTGTGACCGGTGTGAGTGGGTCCGGAAAATCGTCATTGGCGTTTGATACCATCTATGCTGAGGGGCAGCGTCGATATGTGGAGACGTTTTCTCCCTATGCCCGGCAGTTTCTGGATCGTATGGACAAACCCAGTGCAGACCGCATTGAGGGCATTCCTCCGGCAATTGCCATAGATCAGACGAATCCCGTCCGGACATCCCGTTCGACCGTGGGGACAATGACCGAGCTGAACGACCATCTCAAGCTGCTCTATGCCCGTGCTGCCCGGCTCTATTGCCGTGACTGTGGGCAACATGTTCAGCGCGATACTCCCGAGTCGATTTGGAAACACGTTAGCAAGGGTTGCAAGAAGGACTCTCGGGTGTTGATCACCTTTACCGTTCCTGTCCCGCACAACTTTTCACGCGATGAGGTGAAGGCGCTTCTTGAGACGCAGGGCTATCGACGTTTGCATGCGGAATCGGACAGCGAGGTGGAGGTTATTCAAGATCGCCTGACGCTAAGCTCTGGACGAAAATCCCGATGGATTGAAGCCCTTGAAGCGGCTCTGAAGCACGGGCGGGGGCGTGTTGCTATTCGTCCGGTATCTGCAAAGGGCGTTGTCGGAAAACCGCTTCACTTCTCGGTGGATTTGCATTGTGCGTCTTGCGATATCCATTATCGCGATCCTGTTCCCAACACCTTTTCGTTTAACTCGCCGCTGGGAGCGTGTGAGACCTGTCGCGGTTTTGGCCGCGCGATCCGTATTGACTATGATTTGGTGGTTCCTGATGGACGGCTTACGCTTGCCGAAGGAGCGATCAAACCCTGGCAATCGCCCAGCTTTAAGGAGTGCCAGGATGAGTTGATGCGCTTTGCCAGGAAGCAGGGCATACCCACGAATGTGCCGTGGGACGCGATGTCAGACGCCCACAAGGCGTGGGTGTTGGAGGGAGAGGGTGATTGGGAGGATGGTGTTTGGTATGGTGTGCAGCGCTTTTTTGATTGGCTGGAAACTAAGAGCTATCGCATGCATATTCGGGTGTTGCTCTCGAAGTATCGTACGTATCTGACCTGTCCGGATTGTGAAGGGGCGCGGCTCAAAGCGGATTCACTCTTATGGCGCATAGGGCCTGGCGCCGGGCTGTCGTTGCATGCGCTTGTACTGCTCTCTATTCGAGACCTTGCCACATTCTTTGTGACGCTTAAGTTTCCAGCGCCATTGGATGAGGCAACCGAGATGTTGTTGGGAGAGATCCGGGCTCGCGTGAAGTATCTTGTTACGGTGGGATTGGGGTATCTGACGCTGGATCGTCAGTCTCGTACGCTGAGTGGTGGCGAGGTTCAGCGTATCAACCTGACAACTGCGCTTGGAACGACTTTGGTCAATACGCTGTTTGTGTTGGATGAGCCCAGCATTGGTTTGCATCCTCGTGATATCACGCGGCTGATCGGGGTCTTGCATCGACTGCGGGATGCGGGGAACACGTTGTTGGTGGTGGAGCATGATCCGGATTTGATTCGTGCGGCAGATCGTGTTTTAGATATGGGACCGGGGCCGGGTGAGCGGGGTGGTGAGGTCGTCTTTGATGGCACGCTGCCGCAATTGCTGCGAACGAAGAAGTCGCTGACAGCACAGTATCTGACGGGTGCTCGTGTTGTTGACGTGGAGGCTCGCACGATCGGTGTGGCCCGACAGCATTTAGAAGTGCGTGGTGCATCGGCTCACAATCTCAAAGGGATCGATGTGGCATTTCCCCTTGAGCGACTTGTCTGCGTAACAGGTGTTAGCGGTTCGGGAAAATCAACCTTGGTTGAGGATGTCCTGTATCGTGCGTTACGCAAGTTGATGCACCGCCCTGTTGATCAACCGGGAGCACATCGTGCAATTCGGGGGTATGAAGCCCTTGATGATGTGGTGCTGGTAGATCAATCTTCGATTGGGAAGACGACGCGATCAAATCCGGCAAGTTATGTGGGGGCGCTGACGCCAATCCGAAAACGATTTGCTAAAGAGCCGCTGGCAAAGGAGCGTGGCTATACGGCGGGCACTTTCAGTTTCAACTCTGGCAAGCGTTGTCCTACCTGTAGCGGTAATGGATTTCAGCATGTAGAGATGCAGTTTCTCAGTGATGTCTATCTGCGTTGTCCGGATTGCAATGGAACGCGATTTCAGTCCGAAGTTCTTGACGTCAAATTGATGGTGGATGGGCACCCACCACGCTCTATTGCGGATGTTTTGGAGATTACGGTATCGGAGGCATGCGTCCTGTTTTCTGACGAACGCGAGATTATTCGCGCCTTGGAGCCGTTGTTGCAGGTGGGTCTGGGTTATATAAAATTGGGGCAACCCGTGCCGACGCTGAGTGGTGGTGAGGCGCAGCGACTTAAACTGGCGGCACATTTGAAAACCCCCAAGGGTGCGGAGAAGGGGCAGCGCAATCTCTTCATTTTTGATGAGCCAACGACCGGGTTGCATTTTGCAGATATCACCGTTCTGTTGCAGGCCCTGCGTCGGCTTGTGGCACGTGGGCATTCGGTTGTTATTATTGAACACAATTTGGATGTCATCCGTGCTGCGGATTGGATTGTCGATCTTGGTCCCGAGGGTGGTGACGATGGGGGTGAGTTGGTCTGTTGTGGGGCTCCTGATGTGATCATGGGTTGCGCCGCCAGTCACACGGGCAGGGCGTTGAAGGAGGCGAGTCAGAGTGTCCCGCCCTCGATCGTGCGCGAGATGGCTGCACCGTATCGCGTGAAACGCGGGACTCGTCGGATTGGCATTCACGGTGCCCGTGAGCACAACCTCCAGAATGTGGATGTTACCATACCGCGTGACACGTTTACCGTGATCACGGGTATTAGCGGGAGCGGTAAGAGCACGATTGCTTTCGATATCCTATTCAGCGAAGGGCAGCGGCGGTATCTGGAGTCGCTCAATGCCTATGCAAGACAGTTTGTGCAGCCGTCAAGCCGGCCGGATGTCGATGCGGTTATTGGCGTGCCGCCCACGGTGGCGATTGAGCAGCGCATGAGTCGCGGGGGTCGTAAGAGCACTGTTGCTACCGTGACGGAGTTGTATCACTTTTTGCGGCTGCTCTTTGTTAAGCTTGGGGTTCAACATTGCCCGGAGTGTAATATCCCTATTCATGCTCAGAGCGTCGATGCGATTGAAGGGTGTGTGATGAAGCAGTTTCGGGGGCGTGAGGTTATGGTGCTCTCACCTCTTGTGGTTTCCCGCAAGGGATACTACACCGATCTTGCTAAATGGGCGGCGGGGAAGGGATTTTCGAATCTTCGCGTTGATGGCAAACTGCTGTCGACATCGGCATGGCCCCGTCTGGATCGTTTTCGTGAGCACGATATTGAGCTGCCCGTGGGGAAGGTGCGGGTTGACCCTTGCAACGCTTCCAAAATCAGCGCCCTTTTGTCTCTGGGTATGGATTATGGCAACGATGCCGTTTGCGTGGTGCCGCTGACGCGGTCGGGTTCTCCTGGTGCGCGGATGACACTGTATTCCACTGAACGGGCATGTCTGAGTTGCAGTCGAAGTTTTCCTGAGTTGGATCCGCGCCTGTTTTCCTTCAACTCCAAACAGGGATGGTGTCCGCACTGTTTTGGTACAGGCATTGAGCTGGCAGGATTTGATGAGGAGCAGACGGGGGAAGAGGCGGTATGGAATACGTTGCGGGATGGGGGCGACATTCCGTGTCGACAATGCCGCGGTGCCCGTCTGCGTCCAGAGGCTCTGGCTGTGCGCTTCCGGGGGCATTCTATTGTCGACTATACCCACCTCTCTGTTGAGGCCGCTTATCAACGCTTTTCTGCTCTGAAATGGTCGCCTCAGGAGGAGGCCATTGCGCGCGACATTCAGGCTGAACTTTGCTCCCGCCTTCAGTTCCTCAGTGAGGTGGGGCTTTCGTATCTGGCACTGGATCGTGCGGTGCCGACGCTGAGTGGTGGCGAGTCGCAGCGCATTCGTTTGGCCTCCCAACTGGGGTCCAACCTGAGAGGGGTGTGCTACATTCTCGATGAGCCGACTATCGGGTTGCATGCTCGTGATAATGCCAAGCTTTTGGATACGTTGCATGCGCTACAGGCCAAGGGCAACACCGTGGTGGTTGTCGAACACGATGAGGATACCATCCGACGGGCTGAGCACATCATCGACATCGGTCCCGGAGCCGGTGTGGATGGGGGGCATGTTGTGGCGGTAGGATCGGTTAAGGCGCTGATGCGCAACCCACGATCTGTTACGGGACGCTATCTGAAATCGCCATTACAGCATCCCCTTGTGACCCCGCGCCCTTGTGGCAAGGCGAAAGCCCTGCAATGGCTTCAGGTGCGTGGTGCGACGCTGCATAATCTCAAGGCCATCAATGTGGATATTCCGCTTCTGCGGCTTGTTTGTGTTTCCGGGGTGAGTGGCAGTGGCAAGAGTACGCTGGTGCGGGACATTCTACATGACAGTTTGAGGCCTTGGGTTATAGCGAAGCGTCGACGAAAGAGGTCTCGACCGGCGATGGCAATTGGGTGCAGTGGGATTGAGGGGTGGGAGTCGATTCAACGTGTGCTTGAGGTGGATCAAACACCCATTGGCCGTACACCCCGGTCGTGCCCGGCGACCTATATCGGGTTTTGGAATGAGATCCGAAAACTGTTTGCCGAACTCCCGGAATCGCGCATGCGCGGTTATGCGGCGAGCCGGTTCTCCTTTAACGTCGAAGCGGGGCGTTGCCCTGTCTGTGGTGGGCAGGGTTCGCAAAAAATCGAAATGAGTTTTCTGCCCAACGTCATGGTTCCTTGCGAAGGGTGCGGGGGGCGTCGATTCACGCAGGAGACGTGTGAGGTAATCTACAACGGCAAGAGTATTGCAGATGTCCTGGCCATGTCGGTTGACGAGGCATTGGGTCTCTTTGAGGCGCATCCGGTTATTCATCATGCATTGCAACTCTTGCAGGATGTGGGTCTTGGTTATCTGACACTGGGGCAGCAAAGCCCCACGCTTAGCGGGGGGGAATCTCAACGCATTAAATTGGTGACTGAACTGGCCAAAGCGCGGTCATCTCATCATGTCCTTTATATTATGGATGAACCTACCATTGGTTTGCACATGGCGGACATTGCAAAGCTGATACACGTCTTGCATCGTTTGGTGGATGCTGGCAACACGGTTGTAATTATTGAGCACAATCTTGACGTGATTGCCGAGGCGGACTGGGTTCTTGACCTGGGGCCTGAGGGTGGCGATAAAGGGGGGCGTGTGGTTGCCAAGGGAGCTCCCTCCGCGATCGCACGATCCAAACGCTCGCATACGGGGACGTTTCTGGCGAAGTTTCTGGGAACGCGGTGAGGTAACGTCTTTGAAAGTAGATCAGATTTCTAGTGTCATATCTCGTAAATAGGCTTGCAATATCAAGGTGTCATCCCGAGCGAAGTCGAGGAATCTCCACTCGTGAGGGGACGAGATTCCTCGACTTCGCTCGGAATGACAAGTATTTCCTCATTTACTAATGCAATTCTGAGACATGACACTAGAGCTAATCGTGCAGTGTGTGCTACAGCTCTGGAGTTGGTAACTCCGGCAGGGATTGTCGGAGAGCCGTAGCTACAGGGTTTTGGGGGTCGACTGTGCACGCGAAACAGGAAGCCAGGAATGCTATGACAAACAGCCAGTATTTGAAGTGGTTCAATGAGATTGAAAAGGCGCTATGGTCACTTTTCGATCAGTTTGAAGATCTGTGTTCGCGGTGTGCCGTGAAAACACTGAGTGAGGTCGGGCAGCGGCAGCGCAAGGGACGTGCCGCCTGGTGTTGCTGCATGATTGATAATCAGGTGCATGACAACTGGGAGGCCTTGAATGCCATTCAAGTGCGTTCGGATCGCGATTGGTACGAAAAGTTGCCGCGGCAAGATATGGGACGCAGTATGCCCGGCAATGGTCCGTGTCCGGCGCTGAGTGAGACAGGTTGCCAGCTTAAGAAGCATCGCCCCATTACGTGCACCACACAGCTCTGCACCAAGATGCTGATTGTGTTGAATGCGCTGGCGCTCGTGAAGTGCCCCGTTCATCACGCCCTCCAGATCGAAGACCTGATCGACCTGCCCGATATATTACCAACGTTATACGGAACGGCACGAAAGCCGTGTAACGTATCGCGTGGTGATGTTCGCCGCTACACCGATGCGATTAAAACGTTACGCGATCGCTTTGCCGCGCAGTCGGCGGTCAAACGGAGCCGTGCGCTTGAGCAGGGGTTGCGCGAGGGACGGTGATATAGGAGTGGAGAAAAGCTGAAATTTTGAAAGCTGAAAGGTGAAATGGGGGAGGGGGTGCTTTTTTCCTGCCACACCTGATGTGTCTTCATGCCCGTTTGTCGAGCAGCACACAACTGCTTTTTGTCCGACGAAACGAATAGCTGTGCGTCCCACTCAAGCGGCGTAATCAAAAAATCAGAGGCTGGATTCGCTCTAATAACATCATTTTATCCAACAGCCAAATGCCTCTTGGCCAACGCTATATGAACGCTGCCTAGGCTTTGTTTGAATAGCGATTGCGCAATCTGAATTTAGGTCCAAATGATGTTCACAGTTTCCTTCTAATAACAAAATCACAGAACCTTTATCACGATTCCTTGCTCGCCGCTTGTGGGTGTGCCATGCTTTTGTGCTGTAATCTGATGATGGAAATGAATGATGCTACTATATGAGTATGTGTGCTTGTGGGTGTGTGTCCGCGAGAGCAATAGAAAGAATCTATGAAAAACGAAGAGATTAAAGTTGTTTTTGAACCCTCGGGGCGCAGTGTGTATGTGCTCCCGGGAACTCCCCTTCTTGAGGCTGCTGGTCGCGCGGGAATTGTGCTTCAGACACCTTGTGGTGGGCTTGGCACCTGCGGAAAATGCAAGGTCCAGATCGTGGGGGAGTCCGAACCGAGTCTTGCCTGTCAGACGCGGGTGGATAAAACCATGGTGGTCGATGTTCCCATGGAGTCTCGTTTCGATTCACGGCAGCAGATTCTGGTGACGGACAGTGGAGAAACAGGGGAACTATCGCCTGTGGTGCGGAAGGTTCCGTTTGTTTTGGATCCTCCGAGTCAGGTCGATGCCCGGTCGGATATGGCACGCCTCTATGATGCCTTGGGAGATTTCGTTGTCGCACCTTCAGATCTAATCCGCACGGTACCAATATTTATGCGTCGCAATGAATGGAAGGGAACTGCGGTTCTGATTGCGGATCGACTGATTGCGTTGGAGGAGGGGGACACTACAGCTGAGGCCTATGGTGTTGCTTTTGACCTTGGTACGACCACGGTTGTGGGAACGCTGTTTGATCTTACGACGGGGATAGAAAAGGGCGTGGCATCGCGTATGAATGCTCAAATTTCCCATGGTGACGATGTCATTTCAAGAATCCAAAAGATCCGCGAAACGCCGGGTGCGCTGACGCAGCTCCAGGAGGCGGTTTTGGGGACGGTGAACGATATTCTCGATACGCTGGTATCCCAAGCGGGTGTTGCTGCGAAGCACATTTATGAGGTCGTGGTGGCGGGTAATTCCACGATGCAGCAGATTCTGGCAGGATATGATCCGTCGGCGCTTGGGGAAGTTCCCTTTGTGCAGGTCTTTGATAAAGCCACCACGCTGTCGGCGAATCGTTTGGGGCTGCGTGTGAACGCTGCTGCTGAGCTGTATCTGTTTCCTCAAGTAGGAGGTTTTGTTGGGGGGGATACTGTTGCGGGGATGGTGGCGGCACGCTTGGATCGCCAGGAGGCTCCGGTGTTGTTTGTCGACATTGGCACCAATGGTGAGATTGTGTTGGCAAATGGCGATAAGCTGCTGTCGTCATCGACGGCGGCGGGTCCGGCATTTGAAGGGGCCCGCATTAAGCAGGGTATGCGCGCGACAACTGGTGCTGTTGAGAAGGTCATCATCACGGATGATGTTGTGCTGAATGTGATTGGCAATACCCGGCCCATTGGGCTTTGTGGAACCGCGTTGATTGATGCTGTCGCGGCATTGTTGACCGTCGGGATCATTGACGATACGGGGCGCATTCTGGGGCCGGATGAGGTGCCCGACTCTGTGAGTGATATGCTGAAGCAGCGTTTGATTGCGGGGGAGCATGATTTTAACTTTGAATTGGCCTCTGCGGAGGAGTCTGGCAACGACGATCCTGTCTATCTGTGGCAACGCGATGTTCGTGAGTTGCAGCTTGCCAGCGGTGCCATCCGAGCCGGCATCAACATTCTGCTACGGAAGGCAGGACTGGACGCGAAGGATCTCGGATCAGTACTTTTGGCTGGTGCCTTTGGTAATTTTATCCGTCGCAATCATGCGCGGCGTATTGGACTGCTACCGTCCTTGCCAACGGAGCATATCCGCTTTATTGGAAATGCTGCATCCCTTGGCGCAAAGCTGGTTTTGCTTTCAAAAAACGAACGGCGCTATGCAACTGAAATCCGGCACAAGGTTGAGCATGTTGATCTGTCTATGGATCCCGAGTTCCAAATGGAATTTGGAATGGCGATGATGTTTCCCGGCCCGGAAGCGGATCTTCTGTAAGCAGCGTGTAGCCGCGCTTGTGCGCTCCTGTTCTTCTATGCACTCAGACTCGGCGCGTTTAGTGACTCCGTTCTGCGGAGTCTTGTTCGGTGAAGATATCAATACCATACTCGCCTTTGTCAATTGTCCAGCAGACGCCATTCGCTGTCGTCCTCAAGTCCTTGATCCGGCGCCCGGCCTGAGAGACATTGATGCTGCAGCAATCCATACGGCCTACATCAAGGAAGACTTCACATCCGGAAGGTCCGCTGAGAAACCCCTTCAACGAACCGCCTTCCTTTTTCCAGGAGACTTCAATTGGACCACGTGCTGTTGGAAGCATGCCCTTTGCTGTTTGTAATGGTCCCAGGCGTGGGCGCAAGGACAGAGCACGGAAACCTGGTTCTAAAACCGAAATACCAAGAACCCTTGTCGACAGTTGATATGTGGGAGTACCTCCCCAAGCATGACTATAGTCGCCATGATCCCACATTTCCTTGAGGCTTGACGGGTGTTCTTCCAAGAGTCCTTTCCAGCGATCCATGATGCCGAATGCATACTCCTCAAACAGGTCTGCGCTCGCAAGAGCTTCGAAGACAAAGTGCATGAAGTATGGCTGTACCATGGGTAGCGTCTCATCCGCCATGATTTTACTCATGATGGTGCGGCCCAGATCTGGTGGAGCGATTCCGACCGCAACGGCCAAGGCGTTGGTGTGAACCGTGAAGGAGTCCTTTTGTGCATCTTCCGGCAGCCATTGATTGGGTGTAGTCTCGGTTGCGCCCGGCATACCGTCGCGGTACAGTCCGCACGCCCGGCACCAGAGGTGATCATTGAACGCCAGCTTCAGTGCTATTGCGCGCTGGTCGTAGAGTTCCGCTCGCGCGTTGTCTTGGCACATCCGAGACAACTCGGCGCCATACTGCAAAGCGCGGAAGTAGAATGCACTCATGTAACCCTGTCCCATGGATGCGGGTGGGTGATGCAGGGTATAGTCGCCCACACTAACCCAATCCATAAACATGTAGTTCGGCGCTTCGGTGATAAGACCGCTCTCCCCAATATAGGAAGCGAAGCGGGCAAGCAACTCGTGCATTGCCTCCATCACATTACCCACGATCTCTTTATCTCCGGAGTACAGCCAGTAGTCCCTGACCATCCACACCCAAAGCAGGCTGTAGCTGGTGTGGAACATTTGCCCCTGCTTCTGCTTCAAGAGGTAGGCGGTACGCAGGATGTCCTTACGGGCGAGTCGAGTCTCGCCAAAACAGGAATAGCTGATCAATGCCTCGATCATGTAGTCGCCTGTGCAGCCCAATCCCTCTTGATGAATCGGCGAGTCAAGATGGTAGGACTGCATACACAACTGGTTAGTCCATCGACCGACAGCCCAGAGTTGGTTCAGAAAAGGTTCGGAACATTCGAAACACCCGCGGTACTCGACAGGAAATGATGTAAAGACGGCATCGATCGCATGGATTGTTAACGGGATGCCGCACTGCGATCCGGCGGGAAAGGTGACTGTAACCTCTAGGGTTTCAAATCCCTGCAGACGCCTCGACTGGTATGACCACCGGTGTCCGGGAAGGATATATGTTTCCTGTCGCTCCGATGTCACGGTGGGCAATTCTCGAAAGTCAATGTCTACGCGTGTCCCCTCGGCGCCTTCCATGTCCAAGAAAACATGACCTGCCAGTTCGCGGGGGAACTGTAGCCGAAAAGTCTGCGGTCCTTTAGGTTCCAGTGTGAGTGGGAATATGGCGTCATGGGAAGGGTTGTTGGCAAACGCAACCGCAATGGGTTGGACGGGGATCTCTGCGAGCATCGGGATTTCTCTAGGGAGCAGAGACCATGGTGAATCTTCTACCGTGCCGACACTATCAACAAACGGCCACGCAGAATCGTCGAAATCTTCGGTTGTCCACCCACGGGGTTCGCTCCGCGCATCATAGGTATTCAGTTGAGATTCAGCTATGGAGAGCGTTGCCCGCCAGGTGTCATCCGTGCAGAGGGTGACATGTTCTCCGCCCGCTCCTTCAATCAAGAGTTCGAGAAGGAAGCCGCCCCGCCCCATGGAGTAGTCGGCTTGGACTTGTGGTCCGAGCATGACATCCACAGCAATGACATTGCGCCCCTCATTCAGACAGTCCTCTAATTCTAATCCCTCATAGAACCACCAGTTGGGCGATTCGCAGTTTCCACAATCCCCTCCGACCTCCGTCGGCCTGCGGGTGACGAGAGTGCCGTTTACCCGGCATCTGTATTTCGTGTCCCCGCTGGTCCACACCGTTGCCTTGGAGGGGACAAAGGGAATATCGAAGGTCTTGCGGAAAATGGCGACCGTGTAAGGGAAATCATTCCTGCAGAATGTTGTGGGTCTGCACTTTTGTCGATCTGGAAATACAGAGTTGCTCAGCCAAACCCACTGACCGGACCAGTTGTCATGCTTCGGAACAAAGGCTCGCTTCGCATGCGACAAGATACCCCTTGCATCGATGTCCGCCAAGTTCGCTGAGAAATTGGTATCAAACGTGTTGTGATCTGTTTTTCTCATCATTGGGTTTCACAGAACGTCTGCGCTTTGGGTTAGACTATTGAGCCGTCTTGCTGGGCATTCGTGCCTTCATGTCTGCCTTGTCATCCAGGAAACGATCGAGAGAAAACAGCCTCTTTGGGTTGTCAATAAACATCCAGGTTGCCACTTCCTTGGTCCGTTCGAGACTCATCGAACCGTCCGTAACCTTCTGTGCCAAGGCCGCTGCCACGTTCTGCCTCGCCAGGACCTGATGTCCGTAAACGCCATCAACGAAGCAGTAATCGCCTCCAAACGCGCTGATCTTGTTCGCCGGTACGGCATCCAACCATTCGACCAGGGCACGTCTTGCCGCTTCAGGACTAATGATATGCCCCCAACACATATCGATAAAGACGTTCCGGAAATTCTTGGACAAGTTTCCGAGTTCCATCACGTAGGGATAACCCATATGGAATATATCGAACCGGGCATTGCCGTATTCCAGGAATAGGTTGCTTAGTAGTGTGGGATTGGAGTTATAGATGAAATTACCGTTTCCTTCCTGAATGCCCGTATGAATCTGGAATGGCAGACCGAGATCGTCTGCTACGGCGCACACGGTGTGCATCATCCAGTCACTCAGAGCCTTGGCTGCCTTGATCGGCGGGCACCAGTCCGGGAGATTGCAGTCCTGGAAGAACTCAGCAAAGGCGCGTTCGGCATCAGACCGTCCAATTTTCTCAAAGCGCAGGCTGCGGCTATAGGCCAAGCCGCATTTCAGGCACACTACGCGGCTTTGACCGTTGAGGTTCCCTTCCATGTGCCTGCGCGTCACTTCCGCCCAGTCGTCGAGAGTATGCACGCCTACCTTCACTTGCTCACCCAACTGCCGCATCCGGCTGTAGTGAGTGGGGCATATGAACTCATCAACACGCATCGTGAAGACAAATGGGTCCTTGGTTTCCTTGTAGGGAACCGGCATGGAATCGCGAATCGACAAAGCTATGCCTGACTTGTCACGCAACACAAAACGGTAATGATCCCCCTTGGCGCGCCGCGCCTTAAATGATTCATTCAACTGCTGGATAGTCTTGGAGTTGATCGCATCGATGCCGTAGATGTCCCTGGCGGAAAGAGTCAGTGATCGTCCATATCCAGTGGACTCGGCCGCATGCCAATAGGGCTCAACCAGGTCCCAGCGACTTTTGATGTCTTTGCCGCTGTCGCGCACGATCGCCAGATTTTCGTGACTCAAACCGGCCGACACCAAGTCACACGAGAAATAGTGTGTGAGCCACTCCGCCAGAACATCAGTCTCCTTTGGACGTTCCGACTCGAACGGCAAATGCTCGTGGGTATCAATGATTTTCAGTGTCTGAATGTAATCCAATAGCTCGGAGTAAATGCTCATCTCGTTCTTTCCGTTATTTCAGTGGTAAGAAAGGCAAATTTTTCCTCACTGGTCACTCCGGTTGTCAGATAGGGCGCGGTATCATTTTTTATGTCATTGATGATTCCGCACAGGTACAACACGCCATCCAACTACTTATTCACCAGATCTGGTTATCCTGTCAATTTGGTAGGCAGCGGTTCCAAATAGGCGGCAATGCCGGGGGTCTGATCCTGTCGCGAGGAAA
>CAZNWT010000068.1:0-24389 GCA_964576795.1 uncultured Victivallales bacterium | reverse complement strand
CGAAGCCCCTCCCGCAACTCGAAGATTTCCTAATTTGGAACCGCTGAACAATGCTTGAGAAAGAATGTTACTTTTACCCGACACCGCACTCGCTGTAAGGCATGCCCTTACCACGATTAGCGACCCGACGAATCCAGTAAAACCAAAGTGTGTGTAGGGGGGGGGTAAAAAGAAGACAGGCTTGCCATCCGAAATTCAAGCTCTAAAGGAGCTCCCCGCGAAGGGTGGCTTGCCACCTGTAGCTCCGAGGAACGAGGTGCGAAGGGTGGTGCTCGGGAGAGGACTCGAACCTCCACGGGGTTGCCCCCACCAGCCCCTCAAGCTGGCGTGTCTGCCATTTCACCACCCGAGCATGTTCTGAAACGAATGAGCGGCACCATATCGCAGGGCCTAGGTCAGTTCAAGCTCTTTGTCAAATGCGCCCCTTCAGCACACCAAAGCCCATTTCAGCTTTCAGCTTTTCGCCCTTTCAGCCTTTCCGTACACGGGAAGCACCACGCCAAGCAGGAATATCGAACCCGTAACCACCACAGGAAGCCCTATCTCCTTCGCCCACACCTCGGCAGCATCCAAAGCTGCCTCCCTCTCGGAAGCCTCAACCTCAATCCCAAAGCTTTTAACCGTATGGACGAGACGATCAGACGCAATATTGCGTTCATTGGGAATCGGGACAACCCAGACGCGCTGTGCGACTGCGACCAATTGCTTGACCACCCCCACAACATCCTTATCGTCACACATTCCAAGCACAACGCCTACGCGCTTAATTCCGTTGCGCTTCAGAACCGCAACCAACGCCTTGGCACCATCGGGGTTGTGCGCTGCATCCGCTATCACACAAGGATCCGCTTTCAACAACTCGCAACGTCCGGGCCAACAAACCGACTCAATCCCCGCTTTAAGAGCCTTAGCATCTGGCGACACGCCAAGAAGATCGCACAACACATCAACCGTCGTCATCGACACACCCAGATTCTCAAGCTGATGGTCTCCCAACAATGGAAAGCGTGCCGTCAGGCTTAAACCATCCGCACCACTGATCCGAACCTTCTGTCCCCGCAAGTCGCCAGAAAGCCGCGTAACACTCATAGCATCCTCTGCCATTGTGAAAGGACATTGAAGCGAAAGCGCCGTCGCACGCAACACCTCTACAACGCCCGGCTGCTGCGGAGCCGACACAACGGGGCGGCCTGGCTTGATAATTCCCGCCTTCTCGCCGGCAATCGCTTCAAGCGTATCGCCAAGGTGTGCCGCGTGATCATCAGCAATACGCGTAATCACGCTAATCAACGGAGTCACCACATTCGTAGCATCAAGCCGTCCACCCAATCCTGTTTCGATGACGGCAATCTTCACACCTGCCCGGCGAAAACACTCAAAAGCCAAAACCGTTGTGATTTCAAAGAATGTTGTTTCATGACCCTGTTCAGCAAGAACGGCATCAGAAGCCTTCTCACAAACCGCAAGCGCCTCGACGAGCTCGGAATCAGAAAGCGGAACGCCGTTCACACAAACCCGTTCATTGAAACGAACCAAATGCGGCGAGGTATAAACACCCACACGCAATCCACACGCCTGCAACACAGCCGCAACAGTAGCGCACACCGACCCCTTACCATTGGTGCCGGCCACATGAATCACACCATACTGCTTTTCCGGATTTCCCAGAAGTTCACACATCCGGCGCACAGGATCCAACCCCAACTTTATCCCAAACTGCCGCCGCGCATACAACCGCCCCAACGCAGTCTCCAAATCAGTTTTTTTCGTCATGCATTCCATTTCAAAATTTCAGCTTTTAGCTTTCTAAAATTCGGTTTTGGCATCTTGCTCGGCGATCTGCTTCTCCTTATGGCTGTAGACCGTGCCAGTGAGGGTAACGCGCCACGAGTGTGCAACCTATCGCGAGACCGGCCAGACAGATTGCAGCACGAATCCATCGACCGATTGAATGAAGTAAAAGCGGGTTCATGGCTCCCTGACTCTTTAAGGCGCGACCCGGCCTAGAGGTGTAGAAATGGTCTCATAGTACACGGCTTCATGGTTCGACAGCTTGCCCTGCCGAATGAGAATGTCTAGCTTTTTCAGATCCACGTTGCGAGAAATTCCGGGTGAGCCCAGGACGGTGGACACAGGGACCGATGGGCGCGGCTCGCGCCAGGGACCAAGCACATCGCATGCGATGAGTCCTGCAATGAGCACGAGCGCGGCCAGGCAGAGCATGCCCCAGGGGTTCGTGAGGACGCGTGAGGACATCTGCCCGATCTGTGCGCGCTCCCTGGTCCCCGGCGTACGGCAACGGTCGCAGCAGATACAGTCCAGATCACGCGTGTCGGTGATGCCGTAGACGCAAAGCTTCGGATGGCGTTTCGGCAAGAAACGCCAAAGTCCCTGCACCCCATTCAACAACGATAGAAACGCCCCCGTGGGACAAAGATACCGGCACCAGAAGCGATCGTAGAAGAAGGAGAGGATGAGAACGGTTGCACCGACAGCCAGCGGGAGGCCGTGCGGATGTTCGCCAAACAGGGTAACGAGCGGATCGGCGGACGCCACTGATGGATTGAGGCGAAACGCAAAGAGTACCGTGAACAGAAAGAGTAGGGCGTATTTGACGAGGCGGCCATAGTGCCGCACGGCTTTGCCGGGATCCGTGTTGAAACGAGCCGGCCGAAGCCAGGCGACCAGTTCCTGAAGGGCGCCGAATGGACAGAGATATCCACAGTAGATGTTGCCCACCACAAGAACGAGGAGCGGTAGACCCACGATGAGCAGGAAGGATGCATTCCATGACAGAGTCGATACCCTGAGGCTTGTCAGAGAAAAGAGCTGCGCCAGAGAGTACTGTAGGTTCAGGCGAACGCCAAGAACCGCGACAACAAACAGGAGAAACAGTCGCCGCCATATTGCAAGGGGCTTCGCGCGCAGCATCAAGGCCAGCAGCGTAAAGGCGACAAGTGTCACGAGCGAGACGGAGGGTTTTCGGGGAACCGTTGTGGCAGGTTGTGCGGACGTGTCCCGCCCGAGGATTTGTCCGGCAAAAACGCGCCCCGCCTCACGCAAAGTTCTGAGCACGGCGTCGGATGTGATTGTGGCGCCGGTTACGGCATCCACGTCTCGGAGTGCGTTGGGTGCAAAGATGCTGCGTGTGTGAAGAGTGTTGAGCCACGGACGGACGGCGTCCATATACGCCGGTGTCTCGTTGGATCGGATGGGAGCAAGCGCTTCAATGACACCGTTTGTATCCACGGCAACGGCCATGACGACCGGGCCACCGTAGCCGATAATGCCAGAGGCCAGCTTGTCGGTGGCGAAGAACCAGGTGCGAGGATTTCCGCCTTTGTTGATTTCCTCAAAGTACGTCAGGAATTGTCCCGACGCAAGAGTGGTTGTACGCGTTTCCAGCCTGACATCAGGTGCCATGGCGGCGACGGCCGAAGCGAGCCGCGTCGCGGCATCTTTTTGGGTGACCGACCGGAGAACGAGCGACCCGATTATCAGAAATGCCGCGAGGCCGAACAGAATATAGCCAGTCGGACGAATAGCGGATTGAAATCGCCCGGTTGAGTGCTTGGCTTCGATGTTTCTGCGCAGGTAACACAACGGGACGAGGTTGACTGCGAGTGCGGCGGCCAGAACCCAGAGGGATCGGGAACTGCCGAGCAGAGGCAGCAGGATCAGCCCGGTAAATAGCCCCCCGACGGCACCGCCGAGGTGATCAGACCACGCAATTCGCCCACCCGCCACCCGGTCGGAGATGTTGGCTGTCTTGAGAATGGCGGCGGCCACAGGCACATAGACTCCGTTCAGGGTGCCGGCGGCTAGAAACAACGCGCCGTAGACGGCCGGCGCGCAGGTTGCCGGCATGAAATAGAGCGTGCCAAGCAGCGCGCCGTGGGACGGCAGGGCGAACATCGCAAGGCGGTGCGGGTCGCAGCTGCCGGCAACCAGCATCCGTTCCGAAGCAAGGCCTCCACCCGTAAGTCCGAGCATAAACAAGGCGGACACCAGCCCCATGTAGAGATACAGCGACCCAAAGTGCGACTGGAACATGAACATGAGCAGGATGCTGACCGACATGCCCACGGCACCAGTCGAAAACACGAGAAAATGGGTATCAAAGACCGTCTGTCGCGAGGCAGGATCCGAAGAGATCGCCTCGTGCCTTCCCTTGACCACAAAGACCAGCCGCAGGACCACATACAGAGCGAGGGGCAACAGCGGGAGGAATAAACCGCTCCCGGCCAAGGCGCGAACGAACACCGTCATGCGCGATCCTTCGCCGCTCCGACGGGCCGCAAACAGCAGGCTATGAAGCAGCGCCCTGGGATGGCGGTCGGTATTGAGCAGAAGACCGTGATCATCGGCCTGCACCGCCGCGCGGTAGGTCTCCTCTTGAAACATCATCCGGTCGGGCAGGTAAAGCGATAGCAAAGCGTCTGGAGGATAGAGATCGGCCGCGCCGCCAATAGCCTGGAAACGGTCGCGCAGCTCGCTCGGCTTTCGGCTGAAGGTGCACGCGGTCGACGCCATGAGCCATGTTTCATCGCCGGCCTTGATGACCAGGTTGCTGAACACGGACATCAAGGTACGGTAGACGGAGGTTCCGACATTAACCCGTTCATCTCCCATAAAATTCTCGCCGCCGGTGACCCGTACTCCAATCATCCCTGACGGGGCGAGCCGCCTCTTGAGCAACTGGAAAAACTCGGTGGTGATGTAGCGGTTCAAGGCGAGGGTGGTGACATCCGGCAGGTTGACGATCACCATGTCGTAGGCTTCGGCGTGTTCATCGAGATAGCGGCGCGGGTCTTCGGCGGGAAATGTGATGCGTTCGAAACCCGTCTTGAAGGATGAGGGAAGCACGTGCAACAAAGACGCCGGATAGGCCGGGTCCGGCGGCAGCCAGACGATGCATTGAGCCTGGGGGAGTACCGTCAGTCGTTGACAAAGGGAGAATCCACCTGCTCCCAGCACGAGAAAACGGCGGGCGTCGGGATGCTGCGCCAGAAGCACGGCCAGCACTTCGGACGCGTGCTCGACATTCGGGATACTGTCGGCGACGGTGCCCCAGGCGACAACGTTGAATTGGTGGCGGTACTCACCGTAGAGGTATTTCGCCTGAGGGGTCGTGAAACTTCCCCCGTACGTCTTATCCGGCATGACACGTTGCCATGTACTCTGGTTGCGGGCATTCGTCCATTCTCGGTCGAGCCCTGAGAGCAAGACAACCGCCACGGCCACTATAGCGATGGTGCTGTCGATCCGCGATCGAAACGCAAGTCGACAAAACGCGAAGGCAAGAACCACCAGGCAGGCGTTATAGACAAAGATGGACTCTCCTGGCACCCCCCAGGCCAACAACAGGGTCATCAGGACACCACCCACAAAGGCGCCGGCGGCTTCGGTGATGTATACTCTACCGGCCGGCAACCGCGTTTGCGTGGAAAACCACTTGCAGGCGAGGGTAAAGAGAAGGCCGCTGAGAAATCCCACCGGCGCGTTAGTGGCGATAGAGACGGGGAATATACGCGCAAAAGGGAAAAGCTCGTAGGCAGTGACGCCAGCCAGCGTTCGGGCGTGGTCGATCAGGCAGGTTTGCAGCACGTAGGCGGGCAGGTAGAGCAGCGGGAGGAATTCAAAATGAGCCACGGCCCACGAGGGGGTGCGACCAGGCTGTCGCGCAACGAGCGCGCCCAGCCCCACCCACAGCAGCCAGGAACAGAAGAACGCCGCTACCCCCAGCTCGTTGCCTTCGTAGACCGTGAAGAAGTCGCGAAAAAGCAGCGTTTGGGCGGCCAGTCCAAAGAACCCCACCACGGCGACGAGCGCATACCGGGCAATCTTCACCTGCTTTCTCCTTTTCAAGCGCAATACTATCCACTCCAGCGGCCCGGCTCACCGGTCTTCTGGGAATTCAGGGCGTGCACCTTTCCCGGGAAGATACGAGTGCATGCGGCTCGCACTACCCTTGCGGGTGCGGCCCGTCGGGCCAGGTGTACAATGCCGCCGTACCCGGTCACTCCTGCGGCCGCGATAAGCTTTCCAAATGTGCGTCGGGTCAGTTCCATACGCCGTAAATCTCCTGTTGACAGTCAGGACAACGACCATCAGTCACGTGCATCTCATTCACTTGGTATCCCGTTCGACTAACCAGAAGCCGGTGACAGTTCGGGCAATAGGTGTTAGAGGCGTCTCGCATCAGGATGTTGCCCACATACACATAATGTAGTCCCGCCGCTTCGGCGATTTGTTTTGCCCGTTTTAGCGTAGCCGCTGGTGTGGGCGGCAGATGCCGCATCTTGTACTGCGGGTAGAACCGGGATAGATGCACCGGCGTCTCTTTCCCCATGTTCGCGACCACCCAGCGACACCAATCACCGATATCCTTGTCGTTGTCGTTGAGCGTCGGGATCAGCAGACAGGTCACCTCGACCTCAACGCCCATGGCTTTGGCAGAGACAAGCGCATTCTGAACTGGTTTCAGCGTCGCGTCGCAGACCTCGCGATAGAACTTGTCCGTAATCCCTTTGAGATCAATATTTGCTGCATCCACGTGTTGACACAGCTCCCGCCACGGCTTGTCGTTGAGATAGCCTGCTGTCACCAGCACATTGCGCAAACCTGCCTCATGCGCCGCGATGCAACTGTCGAGCGTATACTCGTACCACACCACGGGATCCGAGTACGTATAGGCCACCGATGGGCACTTATGTTCCCGCGTGACGCGTACCACCTCCTCCGGCGGGAGGTGCATGGCCGCGGCCTCTTCGGGATTACACTGCGAAAGCTCCCAGTTTTGGCAGTTCTTGCAGTGCAGGTTGCAGCCGACCGTGGCGATGGAGAGGATCGAGGTGCCCGGCAAAAAGTGGTTGAGCGGTTTTTTCTCAATCGGATCGACATGAACCGACGAGGGATAGCCGTACGTCACGGCACAAAGTTGCCCGTCTCTGTTCACTCGAATCCGACACTCACCGCTCTCTGCCCGGGTGCAATCACGCAACCCTTGGGGCATAGCGTACACTGAACGGTTGCACCTCTCCCAGCCTGGCTCATGACATAGTCACCTCCTCGCCTTCATTGTGCACGTTCTATGATCGATGTGCGACTCATTTGGGACGCTCATTTGAGACGAGTCCTGTCCCGCAACATATCCATCGTATAGAGCGTACCAATTGAGGCTACCGAGAGACTAATGATGGCACCTCCTAAATCACTGGACAGATCAAGATTAGGGGTTCTATGATGAACATTAGTGTAACGTTGTGTGAAGGTTTACGTCATTAATTGGTTGATAATTTTCGGTTTGGATGTTGGTGAATAACACGTTGGACAAAGATACTATGAATAAACCAAATATCATCTTCTTCATGCTGGATCAGCTTTCAGCCAAATGGATGGAAGCCGCGAGCGCGGACGTTTGTCCGACCCCGAACATCGATGCGTTGCGTGCTCGTGGTGTGTCATTTAGCAACTGCATTACGAGCAATCCGGTCTGCTGTCCAGCCCGAGCCACATTGGCAACGGGGTTAACCACACGCCAGCACGGAGTGCTGGAAAACGGCTACCAATTGGACCCGCAGCTACCGACGTTCATGCATGTTCTACAGAAATCCGGGTGGCACACAGGCGCTCTCGGCAAGGTTCATTTGCAGCCGCATTACCGTAGCCAGCACCCCGACTACGGTCCCTACGGTTTCGATGTCACGCATATCACCGAGGACGGCCGTGGCGGCGAGTGGCTGGACTGGGTGGAAAAGGAACACCCGCAGCACTACGACGATGCCCTTGCGCTGATCTGGGCCACCGGAATCCCTGACTTCTCCGCATACGGGCTCGACAAAGTGAACTTGGCGGAACGGATCCGTGAAATAAAGAAAAACTACAGGTGGGAAACTCCAGAGTTTCCGAAGAACACCTTTGGAGCACACACGCTACTTTTCCCCGAGGAGGTGTCGCAGACGAACTGGATCACTGGCCACGGGTTGGACTTCATTCGCTCCGCACCTGCAGACAAGCCGATTTACGCACACATCAGTTACGTTCAGCCGCACAGTCCGTTCCACCCGCCGGCCGAGTACATGCAGTACGTAGACCCGGGAAAGATTCCGGAAGCAGTTCCTGCAGAGTGGTATGGTGACGATGAAGCGCCGCCTTACTTTCGCAAAAGGAAGCCAGCGATCGTTCGCGACAACTATGCCCGCCACTGCTACTTCGCAGACATCGTCCACCTCGACCGCCAGCTCGGCCTCGTCATAGACGCGCTGGGCGAGACCAGAAGACGTGACGATACCTACCTCATTCTACTGGCCGACCATGGTGAATTGTTGGGCGATCACGGATTCTACGGAAAAGAGGAACGACACTACGACGCCTGCATCCGCGTCCCTCTTATCATTGCCGGGCCCGGCTTGACACATGGAATTACACGCGATGAACTCGTCCAACTTGAGGACATCTGTCCCACCGTCTTGGAAATGACGGGAAAGGCCATGCCGCCCATGCCTAAGCACGGCTGTCACCACGATAAACCCAACGCGGACTTCCCATCACTACCCGGCCGCTCGCTGCTGCCTCTTTGTCGCGGGGAGAAAGTGTCCGGCTGGCGCGATGCAGCCTACTGTGAGAGCTACTGTGCAATCGGGTCAAACACCCCCAACGACTGGGCACGCACTGTACGTACGGCGAAATGGCGCTACACCTGGTACCCGGACGACGGGGAGCAGTTGTTCAATCTGCTTGATGACCCCGACGAGCAGAAGAACTTGGCACGCGATCCGGCACACGCGGAAGTGAGGGGGGAAATGCGGGATTGCCTGCTCAAATTGGTCGTCCTGCAAGACTGGCCACGCACGCGACGGGAACTGTTCGCGCTGGGAGTACACTGACGTATGCCCAACAAGACGGCTGACGGCTCGCCTCAGCCGCAACATTAGATCCAAGAAATGCATCAGAACAATAGGTGTAAGTCTGCGCTGGAGAAAAAGGTATGTTAGATCATCGTCAAGCCTATCTGGAAATGGTTGAAAAACACATCCGTTACTTGCATCACAAGCGTTTTCACCGACTGTGGAATAGTCCCACTCGTGAGGGGGAATGGTGCGGCCGATTTCAAATCACGCAGAACCTTGCGTTTCAATTCGCCGTTCTTTACGATTTCACCGGCAGTGAGCGGTATCTTGAGAATGCCAAAAAGTATCTTCTCGATTTTGACCAAGGATATCACTTTACCTCCCTGTTTTGCGCTAGAACCTATGAACTTCTCAGGAATAAACTCACGGTTTCCGAGCGAAAGGATTTTGCCAAACGTTGGGTCAGTGACGGACGGGACGCACTTAGCCAAAAAGTTGGTTGCGAAGATGATATCAAGCCCCTAAGAAATGTAAGCAACCATGCTCTCTGTGCATGTGTGTATGCAGATTATGCGCAAAAACTTTTCCCTCACGAAAGCAGGCATTACCACTTTAAGAGAATTACTGATCGCGTATGGGATGTGTGGTGGAAAAGAAGGGAGTTTCAAGAACAGGCCTCTAACTATGAAGGTTTTTCCGAATGCTTTCATTGCGTATGGGCTGAGCTCAGAGGAGTTAAAGATGAGTTTTATCGGACCGACTCAATCCGCAACATTTTTGAACGCAATGAACGTATCGTTTCGCCAGCAGGAATCGTTACCGCATATGGTGATTCCGGCCACAATGAACACGCAACCGCGTGGTTAGCACTTTTTGAAAAAGTGGCCCGTGAAACCGGTAACGAAAGTCTCAAGCAGACCGCCTGGAAAATCTTTTCCTGTCTAAAATCACTGAACTTGGCAAAGTCTGCCATAGTTGTGGATAAAGCGCTAAAGAAGAACATCTACAACAGTCGAGTGCTTTACGCGCAGCATCTTCACACGATGTCATGGCTCGCAATGGCAGCTCTTTGGAGCGATCCAAAACTTAAGAACAAGCCGCGTCACAATTATGCCGGTGTAAACACGCGCTTACCTTATGGCTACAAGTTGAAAACAAGCGACCAGAAGAGACTGCCGACCCGGAAATCCCCGGCTCACCAAGTCGCCCTTACCGGAGGTCCTGATGATCCGGAAAAACGCACGTTTCTTCTGCTTTCGACAGGACCAAAGCTTGTCCATGATCATCCGGATGCAGGTTCAATCCTCATGTTGAGCCGGGGGCATTCTTGTCTCTTAGGGAGCAACGGATATTTACAGCGTGAACTTCTTTATCATAATACTTTTTATGCGCAAAAGTCATCGTGGTCACAATTCCCGGAAGATAAACACGGACAGGTCATTCGCGGTGATGATAATTGCCACGGATGCATTGAAGATATTCAAATTAGAAGGAATGATTCCTATTGCAGGATTTCGTTTCAAAAATACCATAACATGCCCTTAACCCTGTGCCGGGAAATATTTATCGATAGCAGCGGCAATGTAACACTCCTGGACCGGGCGACAGCACAGAAGAAAGGATTATGCGGTGGATTGCTCTTTCATGCTGAGCACATAAGGAAAATTTCGGAAAGAATCTATCGTTGCCGCATCAACATGCTGCGCTCAATGTGCGGCATGGAACTCGCAAATGCACCAGACGCATTACTGGTAGATTTCATTTATCCTGAAGGCAATATTGGTATTTCAAGACTCAATCTTCCTGAAATATATAGTTCCCCTGTGTACCAAAGCTTTCCATGTTGCCATTACACTAAAGTCTGGCAACGCAGTTATACGGCGCGGAAGTGCCTTTACATCAAACGGGAACTTCAGCAAGGGCAAGAGGAGGTATTCATAACCCGGTTGGCACCTGGAGCATGATCGACTGTTGACCGCCCCATTGTTAACCATGCTCCGAGTAACTAATGGAGACATGAATCCACGCTATTGACCCGCGTCCTTGCACCCACTAAACTGCTTATAGAAAGTTACATATACGATTAAGGGAGACAATGATATGATGCTGTTGTGCGGACCGCTTGTAATCATCACTCTTCTTGTCGCCGTGATTCAAGCGTATCGCAAGCACTGGAAGAACGCTCTCATCGCCCTGCTCGCGAGCGCGGGCCTCTTCTTGTCTGTGCTAGCTAGACGTTGTCCGAAAAGGTCTTTTCGGACAACGTCTAGTTACTCCTCAGGCGCAGCGTTTAGGACGTCGCCTGCAAGAGGTTGTTCTGCAGCATCATTTCGCAGAGAGCGTCTTTCCTGCTTCGCCACAGAATAGAGACGTCCGAAGGATCGGCTCAAGAGATAATACAAAGCATACATGAATGGGGCCGTAAGCAGGCAACGATTGAAGATGATCCGTCGGGCTGAATAGAAGGGGCTTCCATCCGCCGATGAAGAGAACATGTAAATGATCAACGTGCAGGATACTCCTATGCCTGCCCAACGTCCAAACGGTCGGAAGCGAAGGAGGGACCAGATCGTGTAACAAGTAATGGCTATGACTAAAATGGCAAACATGTAGAAGTATCTCCATCCATGAGTCCAGATTAGCCCCTCATGCCCAAGCACCTCAAGCATCTTGATGAAAGCATTAATACAGAAGGTCCCGACTGCAGGAAAGAGCAGGACAGCTACAAATATCAGTCTTTTCGGCATTGCGCTCATTTACCGCTTCCAATGGACTTTATCCTGCTAATTCGGGACGTAAAGCTTCACGCACCATTAAAACATACTTCATCCTAATGTCAAAATGTGGGGCAGTCCAATGATTTCAAGCATCCAATTAGTTCCTTAGAGCAAAACAACTCACCGGGCCTCTGCCTGTTTCCCCGTCCGTATTTTGGCGAAGATGTATATTCAACTTACGCTTGATTTATCATTGTTCGGTCGTTAATAACCAATTGGAGTTTTCTTGAAAGCCTGAAATGAATTTGAAATTAATTATAAACATTGCACCGCTAATATATTGTTTACAGTTCTTCGCTTTAATAGCTATCGCTGATGTTGATTCTTTGGGTACTGATTCTGCGCCTGAGGAAATTGATTTAACTCAAGCCATTGAACGGGCGTTGCTGCACAACAGGTCCATTGCACTTTCTGCATATAGCGTTGATTCTAGTACTATCTCGGCTGAGATTGCAAAAACAGACTTTAATTTAAGGTTGTTTCCGAACAGTGCCGTGACGGTCGGCGAAAAGAATCAGGCTCTCTCTGCGGGAATCAGGGCTGTCAAAAAATTATCATGGGGCACAGAGTTGGCACTGTCTACAAGTGTGTCTAAGAATAAAATGGATGATGATGCCGGTCTTTATCGGGGCGTTGTATCGGTTGAAATTAATCAGCCACTTTTCAGAAACTTTGGAAAACTTGTTAATCGAGAACCAATTGAGCAGGCCAACAGTATGTTGATGAAGGGACGCAGATCTTTTGAAATGATGAAAGCAGATGTGATCGTAAATATTGTTGAAACATATACAGATCTTTTGCGTCTGAGTAGACTGATTGTTTCTGATTCACAATCTCTTGAACGCATGAACAAACTGTACAGGCTGACCAAGGCACGCGAAAGACAAGGCCGCGCTACTCGTGTAGACAGTTTGCGGGTAGATTTGCAGCGAGGGCAGGCTGAAGTCAGACAAAAAAATAATAGAGAAATTCATTTGTCGCGCATGAAGGATTTTGCAGAGCTTCTTGGTTCCGAACCTGACATTGTATTTGTTATTAAACCTCTTCCTTTCATTGATGATGAAATTCCTGCCTCAAAACAAGCTGTTCAGATTGGTTTAGAAAATCGTCTGGACTATGCTCAGGTCTTAGATGACTACTCTGATGCTCAACGTGGTACGCTTATTGCAAAAAGGCAAACGCTACCAAGCCTTAGTTTGATCACACGCTTTGAACAGTTTGGAGAAGGCGAACGTAATTCGGATGCTAGTAACCTTGATGACAGCGTTTGGTTTGTGGGCTTATCAACCGACAGTGACCTTTTGAAAACAAGGGAGCATTTGGCATCCCAGCAAAAAATGATAAATGAGGCGTCCGCTGAACAGAGAGTGGGGCTTATTGCTTTGTTAATATCTCGCCAGATCCAACAGGAATTGTCAAGATATCGAAGAGTGATATGTGAAGCAGAAATCGCTGCACGCAATTTTGATCTTGCTAACTCTAGGGCTAAACTTGCGCGCAGGCTCTTTGACTTGGGACGTGGAGATAATTTCTCTGTCACAGATTCAGAGAACGCATATTTGGATGCAGAAAATAGACTTTTACTGGCGCAATCGGAAATATCGGTTAATGCTTTTCGTATTAGACGTGCCCTTGGAACATTAATAGAGACACCCAAAGTCATGAAACCGAATGTCGTTAAACAATAAAGTTGATAATGATTGTTTATGAAATATAAACTTATATTAGGTTTTCTAATCGTACTGGCAGCTTTAGCTCTAACTCGCAAAATGCGAAGGATCGAACCTGCTTTGGTTACTACCCGTGTCACTGTTGGTACTTTGGGTGCGTGGTCAACTTATGAAGGCGTTATTCAAGCACGCAATACCAAAACCATTATGTCTCATTTTAAAGGTAGTGCCATGGTCATAGAAGTTGCACCTGAAGGGGCGCATGTAAACAAAGGTGATGTTCTTGTCCGATTTGATTCATCTCAACTTGAGCGTGATATTTTCAAGCTGGAATCTGAACTGGCTATTGCAAAATCAGAAATTCAAAGCCTTGAAAATGCTACCTTGCCGTTGGAGATCATGGATATCGAGGGTGAGTATATCGAAGTAAACACGATCTATGATGTCGAGAAACAATATCTCTATGACACTATTGATCTTCAGAAAGAAGATTTGGTTTCCGAAAGCGAAGTAAGTAAACAAAAACTAAAAGTCCAGCAACTTAAAAAGCAACTTGAGAGTATTAATCTAAAGTTAGATCTAACAAAACAATATATACATCCTTCAGCTCTTGAACATGCCAAGTCTGAGCTTGTTTCAGCGAAACAAGCCCTTGATGTTGCTCGTCAGCAGATGCTTAACAGCACAATAACGAGTCCTTCTGATGATATAGTTGTGTATCAGCCGATTCATATTGCCACTGAATACAGAACCATTCGTGTGGGAGATACTATATATCAGAATCAACCGTTTATGGTTATTCCTGACATGAGCAGTTTGGTTATCCATTGCTATGTTCCAGAAGCAGAGCTTTCGGCGGTAAAAAAAGGGAGGGAGGCAATTATTATACCTGTTGCCTATGATGACATAAAGCTGCACGGCTATGTAGAAACCGTTGCATCCATGGCTCAATCTGTATCATGGCGACCAAACTGGCAGAAATACTTTCATGTAGTTATTGCTATAAATGATACTGATACTCGACTCAGGCCAGGAATGTCGGCACACACACACATTTTATGTTTCAATAAACAGAATGTACTTCTGGTCCCGCGCACGGCTGTCTTTTGGCGCTCAAATCTGACGTACTGTAAAGTAGTCGCAGAAAATGGAATATATGAATTTAAAGAAATCACTGTTGGAGCCGCAAATGAAACCAATTATGAAGTCATTTCGGGGTTGACATCAGGAGATAAAGTAGTTCTGCAATAATTACATGAAGCCCAGTATTTTAACTGCTAATAATGTTTCGAAAACATTTCCTTCACCGTGTGGTGATGTGCAAGTGTTGCGACATGTGAATCTCACCATAAAAGAAGGTGAGTTTCTTATGGTAACCGGACCTTCCGGTTCAGGTAAAACAACATTTCTTAATCTAGCTTCGCTTCTGGATTATTCTACAACCGGTCGATTAGAATTTGATAATGAAGACATTTCGAATTTGAACGAAGATCAGTTGTGCAATATTAGGAAAGACAAAGTAGGCATAGTTTTTCAGAAGTTTTGTCTACTTTCTTACAGATCTATTTGGGAAAATGTGATGTTCCGGTTTCGTTATCTGGATAATAAGCCAGACAACATCCAAAAACAGACCGAAAGAATACTTTGTCTTCTTGGTCTGGATACAATCGCACAGCAGCCGGTCAGATTGCTTTCCAGCGGTGAAAGACAACGCGTAGCCATTGCAAGGGCGGTTGTGTTGCGTCCAAAACTTTTAGTTGCCGATGAACCTACCGGAAATCTTGACGATGAGTCTTCACATTCTGTTATGCAGTGTTTTGAACAATTGAACAAAGATGGAATAACTATTCTTATGGTAACACATGACAAAACACTCCTTGATTATGGTTCTCGCCATGTTGAATGTAAAAACGGATATATTGATGATGAGAAATAATCAATGCCCTGCTATGATTCAGGATGTTTGGGGGTCAATACGTTCTCGTCCAGCTCAAATGATATTATCCTTTACGACTATCACAATTGGCATATGTTCTTTGACTATACTGGTAGCATTGTTGTGTGGTCTTCAGGAGAAGTCGCGTAGAATGATCGATGACTTGGGTGCTAATGTCATCGGTATTATATGTTCGAGTGATCAAGAAAGTGCACGCAAGACAATTTTAAAAGAAAAACATTTATCTTATCTCAGAATAAACTTTCCTGATTGCCTTATCACAGGTATTCGTCGTTATTATGTTCCACTGCATGGGTCAGATCAGGATCTGACAGTCTTGGCGACAGATCACTGTTTTCAAGCGGTGCGCCGATGGCCTTTATCCAGTGGTCGATTCTTTGATGAAAACGATATTCAAAAGAAAAACCGTCACGCAATTGTAAGCCTGTCCCTGAGTAATAAGTCAGGATGGAATGTTGGTGATGTGATCCTTTTAAAGGAAACGGCATTTAATATAGTTGGAGTGATAAAAACATCAGGATTAGCTCAGTCTGAAACTTCAAATCTGGTGACAGCCGAAGATATTGTTTTGATTCCAAGAACTGTTCGTCCTGACTGGATTGCAGATATGTACGAACCTGAATCTATCCTTGATGCAGTCTTTGTTTACGCTCCGTCCTCTGACAAGTTTTCTGCTATTGAAACGCGCGCACGTTTTTTGATGTCTCAACCGGACTACAATGTGAAGAATATAACCTGGGTCACCCCTGAATCACTCATTCAAGGTGTAAAGAAAATGCAAAAAACGATAAAATTAACAGTCGGAAGCATTGCTGTTCTCTGTCTTTTTCTAGGAGGTGCTACATTGATGAGCCTGATGGTTGCTGAAATCAGGCATCGCATTGAGGAAATAGGGTTACGACGAGCATTAGGCGCAAGTCGAATGGATATAGAGCTGATGTTTATGATAGAGTCTATTGTTGTGACTCTGTTTGCTGGTGTTGCAGGTATTATTGCCGCATATATATTGTTGACGTTTGCGAGTGGAACAATATCGCTTCCTGTTTGCTTAAATTATATAAGCATTATTGTCCCTTTAATTATAGCGATTTTTGTAGGTGCTGTATTTTCTTTCTGGCCTGCCCATGCCGCTGCCATGATTGCGCCATCAGAAGCGCTTCGCAATGAATAAACAATCAATATTTGCTATTGTAGATGATTATAGAAGAGGCAGAAAAGAAACTTGACGCGGTTTATTGTTAGTGCAATTATGCAAACTGTGAATGTTAATGGTTAAGACAAGGAGTTCTGTTTATGAATAAGATCAGGGTTAAAAGTAAATTATGGCTTCGGTTCACCTGCTCGATAATGTCCTTTATGCTATCCTGTAGTATGGTTTTGGGTGGCATTCCGACGCCAAATATTCAGACACCAAACATTCAGACGCCAAACATTCAGACGCCAATTACCCCAACGCCAATCACGCCAACGCCTATCACACCAACACAAATCACACCAACGCAGATCACGCCAACGCAAATCACACCAACACCAATCACACCAACGCAGATCACGCCGACACAGATCACGCCAACGCCTATCACACCAACACAAATCACACCAACGCAAATCACGCCAACGCAGATCACGCCGACACAGATCACGCCAACGCAAATCACGCCGACACAAATCAATTCAACGCAAATTACACCAACGTCAATCAATCCAGCGTCAATCAATCCAGTAACACTCAATCCCGTGACACTTAATCCAGTAACACTCAATCCAGTGTCAATCAATCCACCGTCACTCACACCAACACCAATAGTTAAAAATGCAGTGGCAGGCCCGAATCCAGCACTTATTGCCCTTGGAATTGTCGGTGCAGCAGGAGCAGTTGGTTTGATTGCAGCAGCGGCGGCAGAAACACGCGATTCGGCTAAGCATTGTGCGGAGGGATCGTCATGGTGTCCGGATATTGGGTATGGAAACGGGAGCGGTTGCTGTCCTACGCGTTATCTTAGCAGTGCTGGTGTTTATGGCTCATATTTAATCAATGGGCACTGTTATGGAACAGTAGCATCTGCGGCCCAAGCCGCTGCGTACTACCACACAGTGCCTCATCCATGTGCTTCAGAATATCGTAATTGATCGAGGCAGAAGGATACGTTCTGTTTGACTATTTAATAGGTTGTTTCCGAGTTTTACTGCTTCCATGAACAGCCAACACGCCCACCATTAGTGCTAGTAAAAGAATTTCAAGAATATGGCAGGGGTAGTTGACTTCAGTGCTTTGGACTCCGAAGCAACCGCATGATACGAGTTGAATACCTTTAGCCCATGCGCTTACAATGGCCCCTGCAAATATCGTGAGGAGAATAAATAGATTTAATAATGCACCTCTGCTGAGTACCCCGATCAGAAGAGATCCTCCACAAAGAAGCTCTAGCCACGGTAGATATACCGCGACAATAGCGCCAGCATGGTAAGGTAGTAACTGATACCCTTGAACGGTGTTAAGAAAGTCGGAAGGCGAGATGATTTTCGCTACACCGGCATATATAAAAAGGCCGCCTACAAAAACTCTTACAAGGAGTAAAAGTAGGCCCTTTACTTTCCTGTTTTTGTCCATGCCGTCCATTTACCTTTCAAAATGTAAATATTCCCAAGGTTATAGCTACGAAGTCGATCTACCATTCGATAGTAATCATAACAGTCCTTTCCTCCGCAGTAAATGACTGTACGAAAACCAGGTCGCCACGCATTAAGCACGTCATGAATTTCATCATTCCAGTTATCTTCATTCAAGGGAAAGGATCCGGGGATATGCGATCTGTTGTATTCTGACAATGTCCGCGGATCAATCCATAGCACTTTATTTCCCCATGACAAAACAATGGATGAATCCACCATACCTTCGGAGATTTTCGACGGACGCCACTGTGGGCGGTTAGGATGGCAAACGGCTGTTATCAGTGCGGGGACGAGAGCAAGAATACATAACCAAAAAGCTGACTTAATTGTATTATAATGAATCATACCTTTAAAATTTACTCTTTTTAGAAATAACTCGCGCAAAAGCATACTGCTGTTTTTGCGTATTGGAATTAATTGTTGTAGTGATAACTAACCTGGCACTGGAGGGGTGTTTTGTATTTATCGGCCGCACCTTGATAATATAAGTTTCATCTGTTTTGATGAGTTCTGATGTAAACCCATCTCCATCAAATTTAACATCCGACAATTCTGCTTTGAAGTTCTCATCGTTATGCAGAGCAATCTTTATAATACGTTCTGCAGGAGGATCATCTGTCTTCCAATAGACAAAACGGGGATAGATATCTAATGGCTCAGGTATTTCTAAGTGCAGCCATAAGTGTGTTTCAGGTTCGGCAGGATCGTTGGTTTTGAGAATAATGTTTTCATTATAATGTCCAAGGCGATCTCCCCTTCTAAAGGTGGCTGAAATAGTACCCGAATCATTGGGCTTAAAAATAAGACCGTGCACTTGGGCCGTAAGATATTTAGCAGATGTTTGTACGGATATCACTTTGACCGGATTGCTGCTGATATTCTTAAAGTTATAAGAAACGGTTGTATCGTCATCGTCAATACCTGCTTTGATGCCCAGTGCAGTTGCCTCCCATCGCAATGCAGCTCCCGTGTTTAGCTGGCATAAAGCAAGTACGCGTTTCATTTCGTCCTGGATAGGCGGTAATATTTCTGAGGAATAGGCTGGTATCTTTTTCATGATGGCATGGCCTTTTTCTGTATTGTAGAAATCCGCCCACGCATAAATTTCATCAGCAGTAAAATGTTTATCAAGTGCAAGGATAATTGTTTCGTCAAAAATATTCAGTCGGATGTTTTCTTCTATGATTTTCACGAAAGCTTCACGTTCTTCTTTCGTCATTTGTTTTGACATCTCTCTGAGTGTCTCTGTCAACATGTCTCTGGAGGGCGCAACACTCAAGTAGTAGTTTGCAGCTTCTAATCTGTTCTTTCTAGTGTCGACCGCATGTTTTCTTTTTTCTGTGTTTGATCCACAGCTTACAAGCAAAACAGATCCAATCGTTATGAGAACAAAAAGAAATATATTCTTAACTGAGCAAAACCGGGCGTATACTGGAAGACACACTATGGGTCTTCTTTCCCTCTGTTTATATTGGTAGATTTTCTTAAGCATTTAGCCTTACCTGTTGATGAACGATTAGGCCGTATTTATGCTAAACATTCCAGAAAAAAGAAAGATTCGGAAAAGTTTTGATACCCCTCCCCCACTCCACCTCCTCTCCTACCCCAAACTCTCATAAAACCTAAAATCCTTCAAAACGTCATTTTTGACCAAATGTTTGGCAAGAAACGTTACAAAGTATTGTAGGTGAGCGACATGAGTTTGTCGAAAAAGTGTTGGATTTGACAAAGAAATGCATGGAGCGGGTGAAGGGGCTACGAACAGCTGGGGAGCTGTGAGTGAGGCGGCAGAAGTTCGAAATCAATTACATGGCAGTTTCAGCGTGATCCGTGTGCCCTTTCCGGGTGCGCTCTGAATTTTTATCTGCCCGCCGTAGTAATCCGCACGTTCGCGTATGCTGAAAAGGCCAAATCTGTTATTGTTGTCAATTTGCTCTGCGTCAAACCCCGCGCCACTATCTTTCACCTCGACAAGTATCCAGCCGACATGCTCCTGCTTTAGTCGCACCTGGGCTCTTTTTATGTCACAATGTTTGACGACATTGAAGAGCAGCTCACGAACAGTCTGAAAGATGAAGACGCGCAAGCTATCTGTGGTCGGCTCCGCAGTTTTGTCGACATCTACGCTAATGCTCATGCCAAATCTTTCTTCCATAACACCAGCAAGCCATGGGATAGCCGCGCAGAGGCCGTCTGTGCTCAAAACCGGCGGGTAAAGATCTATGGCGAGCGAATTCATGACATGCAGTGCTTGGGCCAATTGGTCCTCTGCTCTTTCTAGCGTGTGCTTTCGCACCCTCGACGCGACATTCTCTTTCTTCAAAGTGGAAAGCATTAGCCTGGTTCCCACAATGATCTGCTGAAGATCGTCGTGAAGCAAGTGAGCAATTCTTTTCCGCTCTGCCTCCTCCGCATGGCACAACTGAACCGCTAGCTTTCTGAGCGTTACTGTCCGCTCCACAACCCTCTGCTCTAGCTCTTCGTGAGCTTGTTGCAGAGCATCCTCGACCTGCTTGCGCTCGGTGATGTCAAGAACAGTACCATCAACATATTGTTCAACATCATCCGGAGTCGAACCGGAGCTAATGAGATCCAAGACAGTCCGCACTGCTCCATCCTTCCGGATTATGCGATACTCCCGTTCTGCAGTGAAATCCGGGTCATCAAACACTTCAGGCGGATATTCTGCAATCAGCCGAGGCAAGTCATCCTCATGGATAATCTGATCCCACCGTAAATATCCTTCACAAAACTCCGAGTCTTTGTAGCCAGTGATGCCCTCTACCGCTCCGTGAAAAAACAAGGGGGTCCAGTCGCTTGCTCGTGCTCGATAGGCGATGCCAGAGAAGTTCTTGACGAAGGTTTTGTAGAGATTGACTTGATCTCTTAAACTCTTTAATTCGCGTTGCTCGGCAGTATCTTTAGTCGTCATAACGATCACTGGCTCTGGGCTACTTCAGTAAAGACAAGTAACCCCCGTAAAGCTCACTTCCTGAACCAAAATGTATCAACATTGGCAAGCATAGGCAAGGGGAGGACCGGGGCAGAGATTGAACTTAAGATTGGCGTTAAATCCCGTTCGAGTGATTACTTGGAGCAAAGGAACTCACCGGGCCTCTGCCTGTTTCCCCCATCCCCATTTCAGCGTTGCCGCTTCGCTGCTTCCCGGGGGTCAGCCAATTGCCCTACGGGCTGCGCAGCTTTCCCGATTTTCAGCTTTTCTTCCCCCCTCTCCCCCTCCCCATTTCAGCTTTCCAAATTTCAGCTTTCAGCTTTTCCCCATCCCCCTCACCCTCTCGCCACGGTTACCACATGAACCGAAACTGCCCCCGCATCCATCAGCACTCTTGAGCATTCGGCAACAGTCGCTCCCGTCGTCATAACATCATCCACAAGCAACAGTCGCCGCCCCTCGGTCCACTCTGGCATCCTGGCCTCAAACGCCCCACGCACATTTGCTTTGCGCTCCTCAGCGCTCAGGCGGGTCTGTGTGCGTGTCACTCGCACACGCGAGAGACTACGATGCAAAATAGGGATGCCCAGTTTACGAGCGACGCTAACGGCAAGCAGTCGCGACTGATTGAAGCTGCGTTCTCGAGCCTTGAGGGGATGCAACGGCACATAGGTCACACCATCAAAAGCGATCTCCGAATAATGCGCTTGAACGCAACCAACCAGAAAGCCGCCCAAGTCCCCTGCAAGATGACAGGCCCGCTCATACTTGAACGCGTGGATAACATCCTTCATTGGCCCCCGTAAGCGGATTGCCGAACGCGCCTCGGCAAATGCGGGATGTGTCCTCCGGCACCATGAACATAAGAAAGCATGGTGGACAGCACCATCCACGGGATCGCCGCAACACGAACACAACGGGTCCTTCACATAGACAGCACCCGCAAGACACTCCCAGCAAAGATGCATTCCACGACCCGTCACCTCGCCACCACATCCACCACAACGACGCGGATAAACAACATCCAACCCATACGAAGCTGTTTGGGACACAACCTTACCAAATCGCGAGAGCGATGAACGCAACCCAAGACGGGCATCCGATAGCGAAAGACGAAGCATGCTCGCGAGTATATCAGCACAAAGAATCGAACCAAGCAGAAAGCTGAGGAGGCGGAAAGAAAAGCTAAAATGGTGAAATGAAGAGGGGGGGGGGGGGCTTATCGCAGTGGGGCAACCGTGAAGACCGAACGCTTCCTCTGAACATCTGTATGTCAGGCATTCCTGCCTGACCTGATCAGGCAAGAATGCCCGACCTACAGAAAGAGCCAGACTCTCGCCCAACCTCTAAACTTCGAACCCAGAACCTCTAAAGCTTTTTAGCTTTCCGAATTTCCACCCGCCTGCTTTCCCCGCATCGCGGGATTGTAGCGTGGTCAGCTTTTCTTTTCTCCCTCACCCCAAGTACTTCCCAACGATCGGCGCCAGCTTCTGCTTAATCGCCTCCGGCGCGGCACTGCGATCCGTCAGCAAGGCATGCGCCAGCGCAGATCCGCAGCCACACGCTCGCGTCTCAGGAATCGACGGAATCAGATCCTGAAGAATGCGCTTGGCCAACGCAGAATTTGCAATCAAGTGACTAATCACCATCTCAACGGTGACACCCTCCTCAGACTCATGCCAGCAATCATAGTCTGTGACCATTGCCATAGCCTGATAGCACAACTCTGCCTCGCGACACAATTTAGCCTCAGGAAGCGACGTCATGCCAATAATGTCGAACCCGAACTGACGATATGCATTGGACTCTGCCTTAGTGGAGAATGCGGGGCCCTCCATGTTTACGTAGGTTCCCCCGTCATTAACCCGCACATCCGACTTGGGCTCTTGCTGCTCCAGCACGCGGTTTGCGCTGCTGACGATGGTCTTCCTTAATTCAGGGCACGTCGGCTCGCCAAAGGCAACGTGCGCCACAAGGCCCTCGCCAAAGAACGTATGCGTGAGCGACTGTTTGGTCCTGTCAAAATACTGATCCGGCAACACGATATCCCGGGGGCGAAGCTCCTCACGAAGACTTCCCACGGCGCTAATAGAGAGCACACAATCCACACCCAGTGTCTTAAACCCGTAGATATTTGCCCGATGGTTAATTTCGGATGGCATGATGCGGTGCCCTTTTCCATGCCGCGGCAGAAAGTATACATCCCGCCCCGCGATCACACCATGAATGTAAGGATCAGACGGCGCACCAAATGGGGTATCCACCACAACCGACTCCACCTGTTCCATTCCCTCAAGATCATAAAGACCACTTCCACCAATCACACCAATTTTCATTACCAACTCCTTTTCGGATTCTGATTTCTGTCAAAGACTTATGAACGTACCGGAACCCTCTTCACGAACGAACTCTCTCTGCATCCGCTTTTGCCCGAACCGCATCTCGGTGCCGTTGCACAAGCGTATTAAAAGTCACATATTGCTCAAGTGACTCGGCATAAAACGGAAACGCATCCACACTATCCTCAGCGCGATAGAATCGCCAGCGCTTATATGACCACAGCCAATGCTCCGGGTTGTCACGAATCACCTTCTCAAGCTCCTGAGTCACGCGATGTGTCATCTCTTCAATCGTCATATTCTCTTCCGCACAAGCCAGGGGCGGATTTGCATAAGCCGTGTAGACTCCCTCCACATCCACCGTGCACCACACCACAACCGGTCGGGCCTGGGTTCTGGCCCATAGTGCCCCCACTGCCTTGGTAACCGGGGCCGGCAAACCAAAGAACGGAACAAACATACCCCCCTCATCTGGAAGCGTATTTTGATCCACCAGCAACGCCGTGCTGCGCCCCTGCTTAAGCGCCTTCATGATCTGCCGCATCGCGCCCTCACGCGGAACAAACGTATACCCTGAATGCATTCGAAGGCGCGCCAGCTCACTCTCGGCAAAAGCATTTTGCGACGGCATAACCACCGCCGTCACCGGAAGCCCACGCATGCCGCACCCCAGCCCCATCACTTCCCAGTTGCCAAGATGACCACTGATTAAAATATTCGGCGATCCATCAAAAACCGCCTCGAAAGAGGAATCATACCGAAAATAGAGCTTCATCCGTTCAGCAGTATTTCGGTTGAACCAGAACAGATCCAACAGCGAGAGACAGAAATGTTGAAATGAGGCCTTACTAATGACACGCAGCTCTGGCTCAGAGAGAGACTCCCCAAAAGCAATCTTGAGATTTGCGGAAGCAACGCGCCGCAAAGCAGGAGAGAATGTATACGTACAAAGGCCCAGAAAGTGGGATAGGCAAACAACCGCGCGGCGCGAGAGCATCGCAATAGAGCCTCTGGCAAAAAGCACCAGAGCCGACTCCAAAACCCGACGAACGCGTTTACGGTATTTCATAAGAGGAAATGGTAGGACGTCCGGGTCTCGAACCCGGGACCCCTTGATTAAAAGTCAAGTGCTCTACCAGCTGAGCTAACGGCCCTACAACGAAAGGCT
>CAZNWT010000067.1:0-24566 GCA_964576795.1 uncultured Victivallales bacterium | reverse complement strand
TCATAATATGCCAGTGACGATCAACTGACTAGGGGGTGCTCGACCGGACGCTTACAAATTGCAGCTGATTCAGTATTCTGAATCAGCTGCAATTTAACATTCTTGAATTGCCTTCTTTTTTTTCTTGGCTATCTCTTTGTTTAAATATTTTTTGAAGCGCGAAGGTGGAAGAGGGTTCTCGTCGTGGGGTTGAGCGGGGTCGCGATCGCACTCCATGAAGCGCTAAGCTTGACGTTTGAAAACTGCTGCACCTTCCTGTGCGGTCAAGCACAGCACCAGTGTCCAGAGAAACAGGATTGCGGGGCTTCGGAATGGGATGTCAAAGTTACTATGAATGGTAATGGCGAGCAGTCCCAGGATGTTGAACACGGTTCGGGGAGAGTTCCATAATGTTCGCCAGTGGCGAATGAGTGGAGTGGCGATTACCCCTATTCCCGTCCATAGCAAGGCCATGCCCAGCACGCCGAATTCAGAGAGAAACTGTAGGGTGTCGTTATGGGTGTTGGCTGCACCCTCTGTCTGCAAAAGGGAATGCTGCTTAAGCGGAAGGTAGATTATTCCCAAATGACGAACTGCCCATCCGCCAGCACCAAACCAGAAATTATCCCGCAAGACCTTGACTGCTATCTCACGATATATCGGTCGGATGTTCTCTAGAGCACTATGCGTCCAGTTTGCTGGTAGGCAGAGTTCTGCGGTCTCGGGATATCGCCTTGAGAGTTCGTCAACGACCGAGTCGCCAACCAAGGGGTAAATTGCCAGAAACGCGGCGGTGGCGATTGCCAGCGTGGCCATGAGTCGGTTGAACCGGGTTGCCCGACTGGTCTGCCCTATGCGGAATGTCAGCACATAGAGCGCTGTGAAGGCGAGAACGATGAGCGACAGGATGATGGCTGAGCGAGAAAGCGAGATCAGCCCACCGCCAAGCATCAGCAGCGAACAGAGCACAGACCATACTTTTGCGCGAACAGGCTGACGGTGCAGCAAGGTCGATAACATAAAGCCGATGGCGATGGAGAAGCACAGCACGAAGAAGCTTCCTGCCTGATTTCCGTAACCGAATGAGGTCACGAAATAGCTCTTCGACGGAATGGTGCCGCAGTTCCACTGCGTGGCTATGGCGAATTGTATTATGCTGCCGAAGGCTAACAAGGCGGCGGCTATGAGAATAGCGTTCAAAAACCGGCGTGTCGTCAACGTCTCTCTGAGGTCGAGATGGCGGGCTGCCAAAGCAATGGTCCAGACGGGAAAGAACCATCGCAACATTT
Source organism: uncultured Victivallales bacterium (assembly GCA_964576795.1). Lineage (GTDB taxonomy): Bacteria > Verrucomicrobiota > Kiritimatiellia > UBA8416 > UBA8416 > JABGOW01. Next base: position 23,298 of record CAZNWT010000067.1, on the reverse strand, counting down.
CCGCCGCATCTGGGCGCGACACGGCCGAGGGGAGGAATGGCACGGGCGGGGGAGCGAACACCCATGCTTGAATAAGAGAGTCAAAGACTTGGGGTCGAGGACTGTTCCACCATTGAATAAGCAGCAGCAGAAATGCGCCGCCGAGAAACGTAATCGGATCGCGCCATAGGCGACGGTGGCTGACCAGTACGATGGTTCCGAGAAGCAACGCCGCCAGAAGGGGGAGAGGCAACTGCCAGGCCGTTTGGGTTCCTCCGGTAACCCACATCGGGTATACGATCAGGAAAAACAGAAGCATTAGGCCCGTGTGCCGCAGCGTCATCGTTGCCTTGTATAGCCCGGTGAACTTGGGGGTGGGGCGGCGTTGCCCGTGCGAATAATCGGAAGCAATCGAGGATTGACCCGCTTTCGAACAAGACTCACGACGGCGCTTCCATATTCTGCGCCGTGAACTTCGGCCGTCTTCTGAAACATGACCGCCACTGTTTTTTGAATGGTTGCCGATTCGATGTCATTCGCTTGCATCAAGGAAATTACCTGGATAATGAGCATGGCGCACTGCTCTTCCGAGGCTTGGCCAATCATCTGTTCGATTCTGGCTGGGTTGCTGATTAACGTATTCAGTGCGGCCTGATCGGGCATTGTGAAGTCGGCAGAGGCAACCGATGCGATCAGTAAACCCGCCACTGTAAGCTTTGAGAAAGTGAGTACCTTCATGTCGTGCTCTCCTTTTGCTTTTCTTAAAAGGCGATGCTAGCGCCAATGCTGAGTCGAAGCTGATTATAGTTGTCTTGTATGTTAGATTCAAACTCTTCGTAACGCCCTCGAAGATAAACCCGCAAGTTCTTTTTGTCACTGTTGAATACGAGTCGGGCTTGAATACCCAATAAGGTTTCAACAGCGTCGATTCCATTAATGGGGGCGGTATAGGTATCGCGGCGCCCCGAGAGTCCCAGTGATCCATAGATTTGATGTGTCATTTCGTAGGTGCAGCCGACGGAGGCTTGATCAACTCTTTTCGTGTTTAGCGTAAATGCCTCTGTTGGGAGATACTCATTTTTTGCGAAAGTATGGAGCAGGATTCGGGTTGTTGCCGCCCACGATGCATTTCCGTCAAAGTGGAATGACGTCGTGTTCAGGGAGGTTCCGTCAGCAGCCGTGGCATCCGTTTTCTGCTTCTGGAAGCCGCCGCTGATATCCAGTTTTGTTTTTTCCGAGGGGGTCCAGTAGGTTCCGAGTCGCACTCGCAGGAAATCGAGGGTGTCGAGCTCATTGTCGCTTTCTTGCTGTCCAATCTCCCCGCTAAGGGTGATTGAGGTTTTTTCGCTGACCCTCAAACCGATCCGCGGCTGAACATAGGTCTCATCCCAGTCATAAAGTGTGGTGGTTGTTGTGTCGAATTCCACTGATGAAGAGGCGGCTTTGAGGCCCATGTCAAAATGACGGGTCTCCCGTGCAACTCCAATCACAGCCGACCCCAGTTTGCGTTGATATCGGCGGGTTCGGGTTTCCATCATGAAGTCACCGGCCCGGGAGCGCTCGTATTGGGCAGCCAGATCAGATTGTGTGAATTCATAGTCGGATAATACCCCGTAATTCAGTTTCAGCAAAAACTGAGCGCGATCAATATAGCCACCAACATATTCAAGGTTTCCCTGCCAGGTCTCGTCGTCGAGATAGTTGTATTTCTGATACTGCCGCATTTGATACCAACCCCTAAGATTTAGGGTGGAAGCCTCTTTTTTTCGTAGCAGCGAAAGCCCTCCAACAAGATCAAGATAGAAATCTTCCTGCTCTAACCCCTCCCGTAATAAGAGAACATTCGAGTCGTAGGTGTAAGAACCTTCAACAAATGGGCTAATGGAGGTGCTCTCCGTGAGATGAATTCCCGTGGCATTTTGTGCATGCGCTGAGTGAACGCCTAGCGCCAGAAAAGCACCATACATTGCACAGAGAATGTTATGAAGTCTCATGTTTTCATTCCAATAAATCTAGATACAGCACCCCAACAGAATATAAGTCGTGTATTATCTTTTCTGTACGTTAAAAGGTCAACGTTATTTGTGTTTCTAAGGTTTTTACTGTGGATATCGCGGATGGGCACGGAAGGGGAGTAGAGTGCTGGCTTGGCCAAGCTTAACCTTTTCATGCGTGATAACGAAAGATATTGCCTTCATTTACCGCTGCTGTCATTGTCCCAAACCGCTACGCAAATCGCTTTGAGCCGCCATTCTGCTTGAAATTCTATTAGGGCATCGTATTCTATAGCCATGACTGAAGACAAAGAACTTTCTCCCAAAGCGTACCTCAAAGGGTTGCGCGAACAGTTTCCTGATGAAATCAAGCCCTACTCTGAGGACGATTGGGATTGGACTTGGCCGGACGAGGGATATCAGTTTCTTGAGAGTTGTGATTTTGGGATGGCCGAACTGATGTTTCAGCGTGTGATTGTGGCCCGCCCTGATGATCCTGACGGATTTGAAGGGCTTTCCATAGTCTACAAAGCTTTAGGGCATAAATCTCAAGCTACCATCCTTATCGCCGAAGCTCTCCGCCTAGCAAAGGCCCGTTATGCTAAAGGAGGGATCGATGTCGAGGCGCTCGAAGAAATTGCGGAAATGCAAAACCTAATCCATGAGATGGATGACGAGGGGTAGGGGTCAGGTGGCAGGGGGAAGGCGGAACGCTTAAGGTTCTGCTCAAAAGCCTCTTTGTCGAAAGCTTTTTTGAAAAAGGGCAAAAGTGCTTCTTGGCTTGACGTTGTCCTAAAAGATATTCCAAACAAGATAAATAGAATTTACAGGATTAAATAAAGACCTTTGAACAGAAGGTAACTAAGAAAACGAAGAAGAAACAAAGAAGTTGAAAGAAATGCGGAATTTTTTTCAATTTTTCCTTTGTTGCCTTTGTTACCTTCTGTTCAATTCCCCCTCTTTTTGAATTTATTCGCATCGTTGTTTAATGTGATTAAAACATAGCATTTGTTATAGCTTGCACATTCCGGTTGGGTATCCGATAATAGTGCCCTCTTCTAGATGAGGGGGGCGACATGGTTTCGACGTGATGGTTGAAGCTGAAGTTGCGTGCCGAGGATGTCTGGTTGGCCTCGTAAAAAATCCGGGCAAAACATTAAGTGCTGATACTGAATTAGCCCTCGCAGCTTAAATATAAGCTACGCGTCTCCCCGCCAACACCTGCTAGGCGGATCGAGGCGACGACAGCAGGTTAGTTGCAACAATGCGTCTCAGGCTGTTGTGGCAAAATAATGCTGAGACTGGCGGCTGTGACAGCGTGTCTGTCCGTAGTTACAGTGGCGAGACTTAATGGCAGAATATGCACGTAGAAGCTTGAGTGACTCTGTTGCGGACGCGGGTTCGACTCCCGCCGCCTCCACCAGCCTTCGCTTGGAGCGGAGCGGAAAGCGAAGGCTGTCACGCCGTAGTCCATCTGAGCCTGCGAAGATGGCGAAGGCGGACTGTGCACCCCACTCCAAGACTACGGCTTGGCATGCCTAACCCATTTCATCATTTCCCCCTTTGTTTAACTGTGAATGAAGACGTATCATCCTAAGTCGCAATGGTCTCCAGGATGCCGGAAATATCCCGCACAAAAATGGGAAGATAGGCCTCCGCGACATAGTTTTTGTCATCCGTGATGTCGAAGTCGATCCCGCTTGCATGCAAGTCATCTTGTGCGGCACGCATCGCGATGCGCATTTTAGATGAGGCAACATACTCATCCGTATGTTCTGGATTGATGGCCCAAATTCCACGCCAAAGAGTCGTCAAGCCGCGGGCCAGACACAACCAGTCAATCCCCCCGGAAAATCCCTTTAATCTGGGAACGAGAAAATCAGCCCATCGGCGGTTATCCAACTGATAGATCCTCATGCGACCACTGGTTCTGCACCAGATCTGCCCGGATTCAGCCATCTCAACCATGGTGTCCTGAACTCGCTTCTGGGAGTAGCCAAGAACCTTTGCAATACCCGAGGGATGTGCGCCCTTGTGTGTCAAAAGGTAGCACAAAATATCTGCCCTCATACCCAAACCAAACAAAGCCCGAAGTCGAAACTGCAAGGCGCAAGGATGCGTCATGGTGACGGGTTGCGCCAAAGACCTAGGCTCTTGTGTCGTACGAAGCAGCCCATATTGCTTAAAGAGCGGATCTGGCTCCTCCACTACAGACCGCAGCTCCCGATGACCAACACGAAAGAGCGCCTCAGGTGGCAGCTTCGGTTTGCTTACCTGGGAAAGGTTTCGCCATTTTGTGGCTGGATCATGCTCCATCATCGAGCGTGCGATTGCCGCAAGAACACAGGAATCCCCTATCTCGTGCTTTACATGAAGGGATCGCAGCCTTTGCGTGTTGATCCAGCGGCTGTTAGTGAGAAGCCAATCAAGAACTTCGTCGAAAAGCCTTGCCTCGTGGCGACCCACCTCACTCGTTAAGAGAAGCAGCACCTCAGGGTCTATAACCCATCGTGTCTCGGACGTCGATGTGCCGAGAACACCAAGAGCAGACCACTGCTGCCATAGGAAATCCGTCAGACTCGCCTCTAGATCAGAGGCCAAATTCTTCAGCAATGTGGACATAGTTGAAATCCCATAAGACCTCTCGGAGTTTCTTCCGATGTCGGCCAGTTATCGAACGCGACACTAGCCAAGACACGGCCGCCCTCATTTCATCTTCAGTTGGGTCAATCTTGTACAAATCCTGCGTGTGTACGGCTTCGCGATGGGATATTAGGCAGGCGTAAAGTTTCAAGTGAATCTGATCTTTGCGACCAATGAAATAGACGGTCAAAGCGGAATTATACTGCCTCTTGGTCAAGCGTTCCTCAATGCCCTCCGGCAACCCGAAATCAAGAAGCCGGTGCGGACCAAGGTTCAGCCATTTCTGATCATCTTGGAGAGGGTTGCCTTTACGGTCCTTCATGGCCAGCCCAAGGTCCCGAGCGATGTCGTCGACAAACCGGGGCAAATCCCACGGCAGTTTGTCGCTCTTTATGAAGTGTACTTCACTGCCAACGTCCTCTACTACACAGATGACATCTATGTCGCGTGTACCGCGCTTGAGAATGCCAAGGACGTTCAGAGCAGCACCACCACATACAAGCAGGCCAACAGACGGGCTGCCTGCGTCTTCCATGAGTGCAGCCAGTCGCTTGAGCACCTGATCAATGCTATCTCCCGATGTAAACATGACTCCATAATAGACATTGTTCAACTTATGTCAAGTGCAACAATGTCCCGTATTCCCGATATCAATGCCCAACCTTCGGGTAAGAGAGGAATGGACCTTCTCTGGAGTCCGATGATGGAAAATACATGAAGGATTCTCACCCTACTGAAGATGAAGTTCTTGCGGAAGATTTACGGAACTGAAGGTGCTGGAAGCTGCATTATCCTGCATGATTGCGGAGCCCAGAATTATTTCCCCATATTTTCCCCTACTCTGAGCTCTATAGGAGTTTCTGGAACTCAGAGAACCCGATGTCCTCATTCATTCTGCCCCGTGCGTAGTCGAGGCATAAGCTAGCTTTAACATATGACTTGGCGCATTTACTGACCAATGATTTTGGTAACAGATGAGCCGGAAAACGATCAGACTCCCCCGCAGGATGGCTTGTAACATACTGAAATAGATATATTTCCGTGTGCGATGACGAAGACTAGCGGAGCAGGGCGAATGCCGCATCAACAGCTTCGTTTGCATACTGAGCCTGAATGAATTCAGTATCGGTCGAAGAGTCACTTATCAGACTACCGCTGCAGAAATCAGCGTACTGAACCGGGCCCTTCGACGTTGTTTCTCCGAATCGTTCCTGTAGCGTATGCATTGCGCATTCGAACGCCAGGTTTTGACCTGATTCGTCGTGGAATGCAGCAATCGCCGATTCCGTTCCACCATCGTAGTCTCGCACAGCGCGAACCAGATCGAAGACATCCTTGCTCTGGGCTCGATTGTGATATGCTAGTAACTTCAGGCAAATGAACGGACCTACCTCGCAAACCTTGATCCGCTCCGTTACATGGGCCCCGTAGAGGTCTTTGTCAGACACGACCACTTCACGATACTGCGACAAAGCACGACCAACACCAGATCTGAAACGAGGTCACCCAACACCGCCCACACGGTTAACAAAGCCGACTCTGATCTCGCCGTATCTTCAGCCGAATAGTTCTCGTAGTGCTCCATTTTCATGGCTTACGAAATCCTTTCCATGATCGTAGTGCTTCCGCCTGATCCGGTCCCCTCAACCCTACCTGAAGCAAGTCCAAATAGATTTGAACATCAGATACAATTGGAAAACCGTCTACCCGCTGAATCGCTTGGAAGACACCGGCATCCTTTGGCGTTATAAGCCACAGTTTTCCACCTGAAGTCACCTCCCTCACGCCTAGAACATCTACCGTGCTCGTCACTGGCCTTTCCGCGACGTATGCCGATACAACGGAGACGTCAGCGTACGGAAACCGTAGCCCTGCTGCGAACCACTGCGTAAAGGCTATATCTCCGGTTACGTGATCTGAGACTCGTTTGGCAAGCCTGTTGAGATTGCCATCAAGTACCGAGTATTGCCGTATGGTCACACGCTTTTTCCACACGTCTGCTTCTTGCCAAGCGTCCAAAAGGCCATCGGCATTGGTCACGTTCCAATCACCACGACTACCAGAGACCCACCCCTCTAAACTCGCGTGCTTTAGCAGGCGGGACAGCAGCCCTTGACTCAGTCCGGTGAGATCGGCTAGATCCGTCTGTCGCCACTGGCGCTCGGGAAATGACAGAAGTGCCCGAGCTAATCGTGAACATCTTAATGAGAATGGGTTCACCGTAGCACCGGCTGTCCTGTACTGAACCTGTGTCCGCGGAGCCTCCCGGTCGATGAGCACTCCCTTGTCTCGCAGCCAGATTCGCCCGTTGAGATCCAGGCAATTCACTCCGAGCCGCTTACAATGCCCCACTAACGACTGCGATGCCTGAACCGTTGCCAGAAGGGGGGCGAGGTCATTAGACCTATTGTTTGCCAGCTTCTCGACGTCCCTGACTGACGGCCGCAGCTTGCAGTCCACGCCAAACCGACAAATCTTTTCATCCAGATCAATATGGGCCACAAAATCCCACTCGTCTCCCTCGGAAGATTCTATCCGGATACTCGGATTCACCCAGTTTTCCAGTATCTGGCCGATGGCGACTTCGAGATCTTGCCCTGTCTCTATGATTTGAGTATTCACTTGATCCCCTTTATTACTGATCCGTAATATTGCACGTTTTAGTAATAAATCAAATCAAAAGAAGACAGCGCTTTGCACACGGAAACCCGCCGACCGCACAACGCTTGGAAACTGAGGTAGGTTTTGTATACTCCGATCATGAACTACGATGTCTTTTTCTTTGAGGCCTTCGAGGAAGAGCAGCAGATGCTGCGGGAGCATATGCCCGATCAGATCAGGGCCGGTTACACCTGGAAGACTATTCAGGAGGCTGGAGAACATGCCCTGCCTGCGCCCCTCATCAGCGTTCGCACACAGTCGGCAATCCCCGTCGCGTGGGCCAACAGTATGGCGGGTATCCTTACGCGTTCAACAGGTTACGACCATGTTCAGAGCTACCGGCGTATGTGTAACACAGACGTTCCGGCGGGCTGCCTGCCTCTCTACTGCAACCGTTCTGTCGCTGAACAGGCCTTGTTGCTCTGGATGGCGCTGCTGCGTCGACTCCCACGCCAGATGGACCATTTCGCTGCCTTTCAGCGCGATGACCTGACGGGTCGTGAGTGCCTCAGCAAGACTCTGCTGACAGTGGGGATTGGCAACATTGGGAGCGAGGTGATCAAGATAGCGTCCGGGCTCGGTATGACCGCACTCGGAGTAGACGTTGTCGAACGATATGACTTCGTCGAGTATGTTACCTACGAGGAGGGGGCTCCACGAGCCGATATCATGGTGTGTGCCATGAACCTGACTGCGGAAAATTGTGGGTATTTCAATGCGGAGCGGCTGCGTCTGGCCAAGCCGGGCGTATTGTTTGTGAACATTGCTCGCGGTGAACTCGCACCACCGGCTGACCTCTTGCAGCTCATGCAAGAGGGCCATGTTGCGGGTGCCGGATTGGATGTGTACGACGAGGAGCCTGAGTTGGCGGTTGCCCTGCGGGAGGGGCGTCTCTCGGTAGCTGATGCAACCCACCCATCACCTTCGGTGTCAGCAACGCTGGCTTTGGCCCGACGCCTCGACGTGATCACGCTACCGCACAATGCCTTCAACACCGTCGAAGCCGTCAAGCGAAAGGCCCAACAGAGCGTCGACACGGTGCTGACCTTCCTGTCCGATGGCACGTTCACGCACCCCGTCCCATCAGCGCTCCCTGCGTAATCGGTCTCTCTGCGGCACCGAAATTAGGCATCAACTGCACAATTTCGTGATGAACCTAAAAAATCGCCCTTCTCAGGCATGCGCAACTATGGCATATTCAGCGATCAGTCTTTTGCCGAGTGCGGAAGTCATGTTTGGTGCCTATGAAGGAGCTTTGAGGGATGCGAATTTACAATACAATGTCGCGGCAACTTGATGAGGTTGTGCCGCTTGAGGATGGGCATATTCGGCTCTATACCTGTGGACCTACCGTATATAATGCCGCGCATATCGGGAATTTCCGAACCTATGTGTTTGAGGATCTGCTGCGCCGCTATTTGAAGTATTGCGGTTTTCGCGTGACGCAGGTGATGAATTTGACGGATGTGGATGACAAAACCATTCGTGGGGCTCGCGAGTCGGGAATGGCGCTGCGGGATTACACGCAGGTCTATAAGGAAATGTTTTTTGAGGATGTGAAAACGCTCAATATTGAGCCCGCTGAGCATTATCCAGCAGCGACGGATCATATCCAGGAAGTTATCGATCTTATTGCTAAGCTTTTCGACAAGGGTCTTGCCTATCAGTCGGATGATGGTTCGGTCTACTTCAGCATTGCCAAGTTTCCAAATTACGGGCGTCTGGCTCGCATTGATACGTCGGCTTTGCAGGTGGGGGCTCGGGTGGCTCAAGATGAGTACGAGAAAGAGAATGCAGCCGATTTTGCGCTTTGGAAGGCGTGGGATGAGGACGACGGTGATGTGGGGTGGGAGTCGCCGTGGGGAAAAGGGCGTCCCGGTTGGCATGTCGAGTGTTCGGCAATGAGTATGAAGTATCTTGGCGAGAGCTTTGATATGCATACTGGCGGCGTGGATAATATGTTTCCTCACCATGATGATGAGATTGCCCAGAGCGAAGGGGCCACTGGAAAGCCGTTTGTGAAATACTGGATGCATTCGGCCCATCTTGTGGTGAATGGCAAGAAGATGTCCAAGTCGCTTGGGAATTTTTATACGTTGCGTGAGGTGATGGAACGCGGCTATCAGGGGCGGGAGGTGCGTTATGTCCTCTTGGCTGCACACTATCGTCAGTCCCTGAACTTCACGTTTGAAGCGGTTGAGGCGGCTCGTGCGTCTCTGTCGCGTCTCGATGAGTTCACAGACCGTCTGAAGGAGTGCAAGACAACGGGTGCGGGGCTACCCGTCTGGGGTGAGACGGCTAAGACGGGATTTGAAGCGGCTCTCGATGATGATCTGAATATTGCAGAGGCGCTGGCGCGTCTTTTTGATATGGCTCATGCTGGAAATCGAGCGATGGATACGGACGATATGGATTGGTCTGCTGCGGCTGTTCTTGAACTGATCCGTTCTTTTGACGCCGTTCTGGGGGTTTTGGAAAAGCCGACAGTTGCGGTTAATTCTGAGGTGAATGATTTGCTGGATGCCCGTGCCCAGGCCAGGACTGAAAAGAATTGGGCGGAGTCTGATCGCATTCGCGATGCCCTGAGCGATATGGGGTGGGAAGTCCGGGATGCTCCTGAGGGACAGAAGGTTAAAAGAAAAGGCTGAAAAGCTGAAAGCTGAAAAATTGAAATAGAATGAGGGCGGGATGTTCGAATCGAAAAGGCGCCTGCGGCGAGATGCTTCGGCAAGCTCAGCATGACATGTTCTTAAGGAATTTAGTTGTTTCAAGACTGTCATTCCGAGCGAAGTCGAGGAATCTCGGTTTGAAAAATACGTTGATGTGTTTTGACCCTACTGTGGGAAGATAGATATGGCTGGAGTGTTTATTACATTTGAGGGGCCTGAGGGGTGTGGCAAGTCCACTCAGGTTTTGCGGGTGGTGGAGCGGCTGAAAGCCGAAGGGCATGATGTTGTCACCACGCGTGAACCCGGGGGAACCCCCACTGGCGAAGCCATTCGCGGAATTCTGCAACATGACACTGCGGGTGAGGCCATTTGTGCTGAGACTGAAACGTTGCTGTTTGAGGCCAGTCGGGCTCAGCTCGTGAGACACGTTATCCGGCCCGCTTTAGAGCGGGGTGCTATCGTTATTTGTGATCGCTTTGCAGACTCGACGACGGCGTACCAAGGGTTTGGGCGTGGTTTTGATGTTGAGACCCTTTTGCAGTTGCATGCTTTTGCTCTGGGAGGGACGGAACCTGATCTGTCGCTTTTGTTGGATATTGAGGTGGAAGAGGGATTTCGTCGCTTGCAGTCCCGCAATGCAAAGGCTAAGACGGGGTTAGACCGAATGGAGCGCGAGTCGCTTGAATTTCATCAGCGCGTGTGCAAAGGCTATCGCACCATGGCACAGCGTTGGCCAGAGCGCTTTCGTGTTGTTGATGGCAATCAGGATCTCGTGGATGTCCATTCGGAAATATGGGAGTTGGTTTTGAAAGCAATCCATGAATGTTGATCAGGCATATGCCTACATTGAACGGAGCATTCAGTCTGCGCGATTAGCGCAGGCCTATGTTGTCGTTGCGCCGCCACGCGGGGTGGGGGATCTCTTAACGATTCGTATTATGAAGCTCCTTTTCTGTAGTGGAACGCATGTGCCGTGCGGGACCTGTCGTGGGTGTACCTCCGTAGAGGATCGAGTCCATCCTGATGTGCATTGGATAGAGCCTCAGAAAAAGTCTCGCATCATTTCGGTTGAGCAGATTCGAAATATTCAGAAGGACATCTATACGACCTCCTACTCCGGTGGGTGGAAGATCTGTGTGTTGATGGGCGCGGACTGTCTGAACAAGTCGGCAGCGAATGCGTTTCTAAAAACGTTGGAGGAGCCCCCGGCCCGGACGTTGTTTTTTCTGCTGACCGATAGCCCCCAGCGCTTGCTACCCACAATTATTTCACGATGCCACCGGATAACGGTTTCCGGTTCGGATGCCGAAGGCATTGATGAAGAACTCCGGTCTTCTGTTATTGATATTTTGGCTGATACGGCAGGATCTCTTAGCGTCGAGCGCATGTCAAAAGCCGACCGTCTTGTGACGCTCCTGAAAGCGGTAAAGAAGAACATTGAGAACGAAGAAGATGAGGCCTGTACCGAAGAACAGGCCGACGTCGATAATGACACCCGGGAGGCTCGTGTCAGCTCTCGCTACCGCGAGGTGCGGCAGGCAATTATGCGGTCGATCCAGTTTTGGTATCGTGATATCCTGATACTTTCCTGTGGATCCGATGGTGCTTTGGTGCATCATGATTCAGAAATGGAGCGACTTCAGGACGCCGCCGCACGGGTATCGTATCGGGATGCGGTGTCGCAGGTCCGTGCAGTTGAGGATATGAACCAGCAGCTGGGCAGGAATATGCCTGAGGCGTTGGTCTTTATGAGTGGGTTTTGTCTGCTGTAACAAAAACAGAGCGGCCCCGTTGACTATGACCGCAGTAGCGGTTTGATATAGAGGATAAAATGTATCGTATTGCATCTGTAGAGTTGACCCCCGGCGAGGAGGTTCGCTGCGTCAGTCCTGAGGGGTTGGCCATACATGTTGGCGACCGCTGTATCTTGAATACGAGCAGTGTTCTCGAAATCGGTCGGATTGTCTCGGCTGTTGATGGTGTCGAGGGTGCATTAGACGAAAGCATGCCCAAGATTATGCGGTGTGCAACGCTGCAAGATCAGGCAAAGGCACGCGAGAATGATCTGATGAGCAAGATGGCGATGGACTCGTGCGAAGCCAAAGCCGAAAAACTTGCATTGGTAATGCGTCTTGTCAGTGTGCGCTTCAGTTTTGATCGTAAGCTCCTGACCGTGCTCTATTCTGCAGAGGATCGTGTTGATTTTCGTGAATTGGTTAAAGATCTGGCTACAGAGCAACATGCCCGAATAGAAATGCGTCAGATTGGGGTTCGCGACGAAGCTGGCATGATTGGTGGCCTTGGGCCATGTGGTCGGGAGCTGTGTTGCTGTTCCTGGTTGAAGAAATTTGAGTCGATTAACGTGAAGATGGCGAAGAATCAGCGCCTATCCCTCAATCCAGGTGCAATCAGCGGTATGTGCGGACGTTTGAAATGCTGTTTGCGCTACGAGAATGAGCAGTATCGCGAAGCGTCGCGTGGCATGCCGCGAGAAGGGGCGATGGTTGAGGGGGCAGAGGGGCGCGGATGTGTGATAGACTACAACACGATGGGCCGAACCGTGCGCGTACGGCTTGAAGATGATCGCATTCTAGACTACAATGTTGACGATATTCGTGTCCTGCGATCCGGTCGCAGGTAAGAGCTTCCGGCGTTTGGCCGGCAAAGTCAGATCAGTGAAAGGTGTATTATGAAGGTTCTGGTTATCAATGGACCCAATCTCAACCTTCTTGGTCAGCGCGAGCCCGATGTTTATGGTCGCGAGACCTTGGACGATATTGAGTGTATGACCCGGGAGGCCGCTGTAGCTTTGGATGTTGAGCTGGATGCATTTCAGAGTAATGAAGAAGGCGTGTTGGTGACGACGATTGGTGAGGCGTCTGGCGTCTATGACGGGATCATTATTAACCCGGCAGCTTATACCCATACCAGTGTGGCATTACGCGATGCGATTAAGGCGAGTGGTGTTCCGTGTGTAGAGGTTCATATCTCAAACACGCATGCGAGGGAGTCCTTTCGTCATACGAGCCTGACTGCTCCCGTGTGTCTGGGGCAGATTATGGGTTTTGGTGGCAAGGGGTACGTCCTTGCCTTGGAAGGATTGATAGAAAAACTGCGGAGTAATGTCTCGTGAAAGTGCTACATCGAATTGTGTTTCTTTTTGTGTTTGCGTTGCTGGCTGCGGCTGGAATTGGCCTGATTGGTGCGGCGGCGAGTGGTGAGAACTGGGCGGTTCTAGAAGCACTCCTCCCCGGCAGTCGGCTTACGGGGGTTTATCTTGGGGTGATCCTGTTTGGGCTGGCCTCCCTGCTTTTTCTTACGGGGGTTGATACCAAGCGTCGGGATCGTTTCCTGTCGTTTTCAAACGAACAGGGCGCGGTCAACATCAGCACAGATGCCATCTCTGAATACGTTGGCAAGTTAGCTCCTGAGTTTCCCTCCATTGTCAAGATGACCCCTGTTGTGGTTTCGCATCGTCGTCGCATTGACATTGTGGTGGATGTTCGCATTAAAGCGGGGCCACAGCTGCACGAAATCTGCGAAGTGCTTCAGCGACGCGTTCGCGAAAGTATGGAAAAAGGACTTGGCATCTCTGATGTTCGCCGCGTGATCGTCAGCGTTAAGCAGATAAGTTCCGAACACAAGTCAACCTGATGCGACTTGAAGATGCCCTTTTTTATATGATTCTGACCCCGCCCGTTAGTGGGTCGCTTGATGATTTCTGCACAGCGGCTATTGCGGGGGGAGTTGACATTATCCATGTTTCCAAAGCCATTGCGGAAAATGCCGATGCCCTGGTCGGCATTCGCGATGTCTGCCATCGTGCCGATGCATTGCTTGTGGTTGAGGGTGATGCCGTCGCAGCACAATCTGTGCAGGCCGACGGACTTCACCTAAGCGCATCCACGGACTCGGTGGGACAAGCCCGTGCCATCCTCGGTGTCGACAGCATTGTGGGCATGTCAACCCACACAAGCAGCGATGCCTTGTTGGGACTTGAGGTTGGCGCTGACTACCTCGTGCATTGGGCAGGAACCGCATCTCCCAGCGTGTTTTCCGGATTGCCGGGCGCCGCAGGGCAGGCTCTTTTTGCGGCGGGACTTTCTTCGGTCGATGACGCGCGTCGTGTGGTTGAAGGGGGTGTCTATCGACTTTGTATCGAATCCAAACTTCTCGAAAATGGCGATGTGACGGAGCAGGCGGCAGCCTATTCGAGGGTGCTTGGAAGGTGTATTTAAGGCGCTTTAGGGATTAGCTGAAGATATTTTGTTGATGGTTTTAATGTGACACATGGCAATGGGTAGAATCGAGTAAGCTGGCGGAGTAAGTGTAACCGTTTAAGAACGGGGTTAAGTGTGGGACGCGCGCGACATGTCCTCTGTGGCTCGCAAAGTGGCGGAGGATGTGTAAACTTCATCGCCTTCTTAATCGCTAACTTAAACGCTTACACTTAAACAACTTACTTAATCGCCCATCAAAGCGGGCGCATGCGCAGGCCAATGTGAATCATACGGCAAAACCGGAATAATCGAAATGAATGAAAAAGACAAAGGAAAACAACAATGAGCAAAATTGATCTGGTGATAGTGGGGTCCATTGGTCTCGATACGATTGAGACCAAATTTACTAAACATGAAGAAATTCTGGGCGGCTCTGTGAGTTATGCCTGCGCTACGGCATCCTTCTTTACAAAGACGGGGATGGTTGGTGTTGTTGGTGGTGACTTTCCTGAAGCCCATATGGAGTGCTATCGGAGCTTTGGTATTGATCTCGAAGGCCTGATCACCGAGGAAGATGGCAAAACCTTCCGCTGGTCGGGCGTCTATGACGACGACATGATTAATCGGAGTACGCTGTCCACTGAACTCAATGTGCTGGAAACATTTGCTCCCGAGCTTCCTGAAGCTTATCGCGATGCCCCGTTCATCCTGCTTGGGAATATATCCCCGGAGCTCCAACTCCACGTGCTCTCACAGGCGCGTTCCCCTAAATTTGTAATCGCCGACACCATGGATCTTTGGATCAACATTGCAAACGAATCTCTGGTTGAGTTGATTGGAAAAGTGAACTTGCTGACCCTGAATGACAGTGAAGCACGGCTCCTGACTCACGAGCACAACCTCAAGACTTGTGCGAAAAAGATCCTCGATATGGGACCGGATTATGTTGTCATCAAGAAGGGCGAGCATGGCGCGATGCTGGTTACGCGCCATGGTATTTTTCTCGTGCCTGCCTATCCTGTAGACGAAGTTAACGATCCTACCGGAGCTGGAGATTCGTTCGCCGGCGGCTTCATGGGATACTTGGCTAAGAAGGGTGAGGTGACCGATCGTAATGTCAAGGAGGCGCTTCTGTGCGGCGCTGTTGTTGCCTCATTCGGGGTCGAAGCCTTTAGTCTTGAGCGACTGGAATCCCTCACGGATGAGCAAATTGAGGTGCGCCTCGGCGAGCTCAAGCAGATGATCACTCTCTAGCCAAGTCTATCTGAAATTTATTGCTGTTGTTGAGTAGAGTTCAATCGGGTCTCTGGCTCTTTATGTAGGTCGGGCATTCTTGCCCGACTTGGTCAGGCAGGAATGCCTGACCTACAGGGATTTGATCCAGGAATGCTGAGAAAAAAATTGAGGAAATTATGCGCCCGTTCAGTCTTCTTGTAAAACCAACCTCTGCTGACTGCAATTTGCGGTGTAAGTACTGTTTCTATCTTGACCGTTGCACGCTCTATCCTGACACGTCGCATCACAGAATGTCGGATGAGGTGCTTGAGCATATGATCTCGACCTTTCTTGCCACCCCGCAGCCTCAGCACAGTATTGGCTGGCAGGGCGGTGAGCCGACACTGATGGGGTTGGACTTTTTTCGAAAGGTTACGGATCTACAGCAACATTGCGGTCGGCCAGGAATCGCCGTATCCAATGGACTTCAGACCAATACGACGCTGATAGACGATGCATGGGCAAAGCACCTTGCCCAGTATAACTTTCTGGTGGGTGTCAGTATTGACGGGCCACCTGCCATTCATGATAAATATAGGACATTTGCGAATGGTCGAGGGTCGCATGCGGATGTGATGCGTGGCCTGGACTGCCTGAAGCGTAACCGAGTGGAATACAATGTTCTGACGTTGGTGAGTCAGTCCAATGTTTCACACCCCGTCGACGTTTATCACTACCTGCGCGACGATCTCGGTGTTAAATTCCATCAGTATATTGAATGCGTCGAATTTCAATCCGATGGATCGCTACAGCCTTTTGCGATTACCGGAAAAGCGTGGGGTGATTTTCTGTGTGCCATCTATGATGAATGGGTGAAGTGTGGGGATACCCACCGCGTCTCTATTCGCCTCTTTGACTCAATCCTAACGCGGATGGTGGACGGGGTTGCCAATGTTTGCTCCATGGGGCAGAACTGCCAGCAGTATCTCGTGGTTGAGCACAACGGCGATATCTATCCTTGCGACTTCTTCGTGCGGCCCGAGCTCAAACTGGGTAACATCATGGAAGACTCATGGGAGACCTTGCTGAACTCTCCCATCTATGTTGAATTTGGTGCGCGAAAAGCGCAATGGAATGAGACGTGCGCAAGCTGCGATTACCTCAAATTCTGCTCCGGGGATTGCCCTAAGAATCGTCCGACGCAGGGACAGGATCCTAGACAACTCAGTACCCTCTGCGACGGGTGGATGCAATTCTATGAATATGCGCTTCCGAAGTTTGAAGTCCTCGCCGAAGGAATCCGCAACGAACGTCGTGAGGCTGAACGTCAAACGCGCCGCAACCAGGTGGCTGCGATGAACACGGGAAAGATTGCGCGGAACGATCCCTGCCCTTGCGGCAGTGGCAAAAAGTACAAGAAATGCTGCGGCCGCTGAAAGCGTGATCGCGGTCTTGTTCTCATGTTGCGAAAGAGGACGTAATTTGAGCTTTCACGTCTACGTTCTGTTCTCAGAGTCTCTTTGTAAATACTATGTTGGACAATCTCTAAAGTCCGCCATTCGCCTGAAGCAACACAATCGTGGGCAGAGCCATTGGACCTCTCGCGCCACTGACTCGCAAGAGGTCTTCAACGTGCTGGTGGATTCGCGAGTGAAAGCGCGTGAGCTGGAGAAGTGGATCAAGACCCGAGGTGCCAAGCGCTTTATTGCCGACCACCAAGAGCACAGCGGTGTTGACTCATGACAGGCGGTCTAGTATCACTTAACCACCATTTGTGATGCAGGAGTAATTCAGCGGTAGAATGTCACCTTCCCAAGGTGAACGTCGCGGGTTCGATTCCCGTCTCCTGCTCCATTCTTTAGACACTCTTTCTTGCATGCCAATAAACGGACAGCATCTCCGATATGGTCTACCCATAGCCTGAGAAAACTCTCGGCTGCCGAAGGAATCCGGAATTTTTCCTCCCTGAATACGTGCGGGGCTGTGATGGTTGTTTTATCCATAGGAAGTGTTGTTTCGTCCATTGATGTTGCTTTTGAAATACTTCAATCTTGATCATCCCATAGTGAGTGTCTTGAATTTGGCGCTCGTTGCTGACCGTTGTAAAGTATATTTATAATGCCGACAAACTGAGGAAGGGATGATATTTATGCAGACCAGAAAGAAGTATGCGATTGTGGGTTTGGGTGGCCGTCACGAGATGTTTCGTGATGCCATCGTTTCGGATTTTGCATCGACGAGCCAGTTGGTGGGGTTGTGTGATATCAACCCGGGGCGCGTCGTGTTGGCGCAGGAGCGTGTAAAGGAACGTTCGGGGCAGGATGTGCCTGGGTATGGGGCCGATCAGTTTGACGCTATGATTCGGGAATGCCGTCCGGATGCCGTTATTGTCACGACGCGTGATCGCGAGCATTCGGACTACATCTGTCGCGCGATGGAATTGGGCTGTGACATCGTGACCGAAAAGCCGATGACGATCGATGCGGCTCGCTGCAACCGGATTATCGAGACGCAAAAACGAACGGGGCAGCGGATTACGGTGACCTTTAACTACCGCTATTCGCCTCCGCGGACGCAGGTCAAGGATTTGCTGATGCAGGGCGTCATCGGTGACGTTCTCTCTGTCGATTTCGAGTGGTTGCTTAATGTGCACCACGGGGCGGACTACTTTCGTCGCTGGCACCGCAATAAGGAGAACTCCGGCGGACTGCTGGTGCACAAGGCGACGCATCACTTTGATCTCATCAACTGGTGGCTGTCGACGGTGCCCGAGGAGGTCTTCGCGATGGGGCATCGCCGCTTCTACACCCCAGAAACGGCCGATCGCTATGGCCTGACGAATCGGTCCGAGCGGTGTCATACCTGCCCGGAAGTGGAGCGGTGCCGTTTTGCAATGAAGTTGGCCGATAACGAGAATCAGCGAGCTCTCTACCTGGACGCTGAAGCGCACGACGGCTATTTCCGCGACCGTTGCGTGTTCAGTCCGGAGATTGATATTGAAGACAATATGAACGTGATCGTCGGCTACCGCAACGGTGCAAAGCTTTCCTATTCGCTGAATGCGTTCCTGCCTTGGGAGGGATACATGGTTCGTATTAACGGGTCGCGCGGTCGGTTAGAGCACAAGTGCGAGGAGAGTGTCTACACAAATGCCGACGGGTCGGTTCCGGGTGCACTGAATAAAGAGGGCACCTGGATTCGTGTCTACCCGCACTGGAAGCCGGCGTACGAGGTCGATGTATGGGAGGCTAAAGGCGGTCATGGTGGGGCCGATCCGAAGATGCTCAAGTATGTCTTCGATCCGTCCGATCAGCCGGAAGACAAGTATCTCCGCGCTGCGGACCAGCGTTCCGGCGCCTGGTCGATCCTGACGGGAATTGCTGCTAATATATCAATGGCCGAGAGGCGCCTTGTGCGCCTGGATGAGCTTGTTCCGGGACTCGAGTTGCCGGAGTACCCAGTGATGCCGGGACCAGAGAGTAAATTAAAAATGCCGATAGAGGAGACGCTGTCATGATCAAGATTCCGAAATACACGATGGGAGTGGGTGACCGTTTTGGTAAGCAGGGCGAGGCTCAGCTCAGCGCGTTGATCGCGGCGAGGGAGGCGGGCATCGAGGTATGTCCGGTCTGGAACAAGTCCAACCGTGAGCATGGCATCATCCACACAGAACCGGGAGATGTGCGGCGGGAGGCGGATGCGGCTGTAATCGCACTGGGGTGGGACGCGCCGTACTTCGTGGATGCGGATCATATCAATCTCAGTAACGTCGATGGGTTCATCGCCTCAAGCGACTTTTTCACGCTGGACGTGGCCGATGCCATCGGCTCTCCTGCTCCGGCCGCTGCTGTGGATGCGTTTCTGCGCCGACATGCGGAGCTGTGTGCCCCGGTAACGATCGAAGGCATTGACCTGCCGGTTGAACTCTCCGAGGTGCGAGCGCGTCAGGTTGCAGAGAAATATCTTTTTGCAGTTCAAAAGGCCGGTCGTATCTACCAGCACGTTGTCGATGCGAAAGGCGAGGGGACCTTCGTGACCGAGGTCTCTATGGATGAGACACCGGAGCCACAGACCCCTGATGAATTGCTGGTCATTCTAGCTGCGATTGCCGACGAGGGCATCCCCGCCCAGACGATTGCCCCGCGTTTCTCGGGGCGCTTCAACAAGGGCGTCGATTATGTCGGCGAGGTGGCCGCCTTCGAGCGAGAGTTCACGGCCGACCTGGCCGTCGTTGCGCATGCGGTCAAGGCATATGGATTGCCGGAAACTCTGAAACTGAGCATCCACTCGGGCAGCGACAAGTTTTCTATTTATCCTTGTATCGCGCGAGCGATACGAGCGACCGATGCCGGATTGCATCTCAAGACCGCGGGCACGACCTGGCTTGAAGAGCTGATCGGGCTTGCCGAGGGCGGCGACGAGGGGCTGTTGATCGCGAAGGAAGTGTACCGCTCCGCATTGGGACGTTTCGAAGAATTGTGTGGCCCCTATGCGGACGTTATTGATATCGACGTTTCCCGATTACCGTCCGCGGATGAGGTTCAGTCGTGGGACGGGCTCCGGTTTGCGGCGGCTCTTCGTCACGAGCAGGGCTGCGCTGAATACAGCCCTGATCTCCGTCAGCTCCTGCATGTAGGATACAAGGTGGCCGCCGAACTGGGTCCGCGCTATCTAGATGCTCTAGACGCCTGCCGCGACGTAGTTGCCAAGAATGTCCGAGAAAATCTAATTGAGCGACACATTAGACAGCTCTTCATGAGGTAGGCAGCCATCCGGTTAGCACTGCGAGCTGACGGCAGTAGTCGAGAAAGTTGCTCCAGGAAACATCGGCGGGGATCCCGTGGTCGCAGGAGGGAATGAATCCTCCGTCGCGGATCACGGGAGCTAGGCGCTCGAGTTCGTCGCGTAGCGCTTGGCCGCCCTTGGCTATGCAGCGCTTGTCGACGCCGCCGCAGTAGGCCATCTTTTTGCCGAACTGCCGGCGGAATTCGACGATGTCGCAGTGTGCGGCGACTTCGATTGGGTCGCAGACGTTGACACCGGACTCAATCCACAGTGGAATCAGCTCGCCGATGAAGCCGTCGCTGTCGATATCGACGATAGGGCATCCCGCGTTCATCATTTTACGGGTCCAGAGCTTCCAACTCGGCATGCAAAATTCACGAGCCATGTCCATGGAGATCATGCTTTTGGCTTTGTAGGCCATGTCCTCTGAAATGTGGAGAGAATCGAGAGTCACGTGTGGCAGGATACGGTCGAGTATGCCAGAGACAAAATGCATCCAGAAGTCGGCCATTTCGGCTACGAATTCGGGATCATCGATCATCAGCATACATAACCCCTCGAACCCGCACCACTCGCGCAACTGCCAGAAGGGGCCTGAGACGCCAATCGTTAACGGCCAGTCGCGGTTCGCAGCTTGCGTGCAGCGCTGTACAAAGTCATCCGGGAAGCGGGTGGGGGAGTCTATATCATAGCGCGCCTTGATGGATTCCCAGTCATCGCGGTTTTCGACGGGGCATTTGATCCAGCGGCGCGTGACGAAGTCGGTCGCGTTGCGCAGGTACGAGACATCGTAATCGTCTGAAATTTCACAGACATTTCCCTTCCAGTCTTGGACAACATAGTGGCCGTTTTTGTGCTCAATGACCTTCTCCTCAAAGAGCGGGTAGAGCCGGAAGTCAACGCCGAGATCTACGCGAGGCTGTTGTGGTTTGTCCACCTCGATGCCGAGTACCTCCATCGCGTATTCGATGGAGTCGCGACCCTTGGGCAGGCCTTCGGCATGCCAGCGTTTGTGGGTAGACTCTCGGCCGTGCCCCGGATCGAAAGGGATGCGGTCTGGTGTGCCGAAGGTGAGGGTCTCGATCGTGCGCTCGCATGCGTTCATGGCTCCGGATCTCCTTGTGTATAGATTTCGGATACCATAGCGGAACGAACGGATTGACACGTCCACAAGTACGACCTATCATGTTCAATTATGAGACATAACAGGATGAAGTTTAGTGTGGAATCAAAACGGCAGGCTGCTGGCTACGGCTTTGTGACGCACGGCTATGATGAGTGCCAGCTGATTTACGTGACGGAGGGGGAACTGCTTCTTGATGGTGAGAACCCGGACACGGCAGTCGTTCTGAATCCGCATAGATTTGTGCTTCTGAGGCCGGGCGGTGATTTTCGGTTAGCGTGCCGGGGAGGGGGATATCGCGGGTTTTGTGTGTCCGTGCGGGGCGAGATTCCTGCTGCATTTCGAGGCACGCCGGTTTTCGGGTTGGCGGATGGTGCGGTACGCATGCTGGCAGGAATGATCTTGCGACACATTGCGGCGCCTGTGGCGGAGAGCAGAGAGGCATTAGCCGGGTTGGGCCAGGCCTTGGTGTGGGAAGTCCTGGTGCTGTCACGTGAGCGGGAGAATTCTCCCAGTCGGGATTGGGCAACGGCGGTGCGTACAGCTTTGGAGCTGAACCTGGGGACGGCCCTTCCGGTGCGGGACGCGTTGGCGGCCCTGCCGTTGAGCTGCCGCCAGCTTTGCCGCTGTTTTCGCGAACGGTATGGGACGTCCCCCAAGGTGTACCAGGAGCTTCTGCGCATTGACGAGGCGCGCCGCATGCTGACCTGCACCGCCCTGGATATCACGTCGATAGCCACCGAACTCGGGTTCTCGAGCTCGCAACACTTCGCGACCCAGTTTCGCCGCTTAGCGGGTTGCACGCCGTCTACCTATCGCACGGCGCAGCGTCAATCGGTTAGCTGTTGAACCGTGGCTCCATTTTGCGCGAGCTCCAGGGCGAGGTCGGCATTCTTCTTTGAGGTGCTGATGCTGTAGACGTGGTCGACGCACACAAAGCCCTTGTCTTTACCACTCCACCCATGACTATGCATTCAATCTGGATCCCGAGCGTTCTCTATAGTGTGTGGGCGTCTGGTTCATTACCTTGCGAAAACACCGCGTGAAGTAGTTGCTGTCAGAAAATCCGCAGTCGAACGCGATATTGGTGATAGTGCGGTCGGTTGCCTTTAATAGCTCAGCCGCTTTACGGCAACGTACATGCATAAGATGATCAATCGGCGAGCGACCAATGCATGCCTGAAAGATACGGGTAAAGTGACGCGGAGAGAGATACGATTTTTTCGCCAGTTCATTGAGTGACATCCGGTTGGTATAGTTCGATTCAATGTGTGCGATGGCATCCCCAATTCGCAGCAGGTCTATGGATTCCTCAGAGGGTTTGGTAGAATAGGCGCGTGAAAGCCAAACCGCCAATTGCATAAAGAGCCCCCTCGCCATAACACGGTAGCCTGGATCGCGTTGTTCCGTTTCCCGTGTCAAGTCACGGATCATCACGTTTACTCGATTGAGATCTGACTCGGGCAGTTGCAGCCGACTTTGAAAGTTGTGCAGAGTTCGAAATACCGGCTCTAGAGAAAAGAGCGCGTGGAAGCCCGGCAAGGTTCGAATATCCCATTGATTCATCATTAAGGCTTCAGAGTCGAAAAGAATATTGGCCAAAGCCAACCCGTGCATCTCCAAGTACTGATGCTCGTGGTGTTGGGTAATCACAAAGACATCGCCTGCCTTGACAGGGAACGCTTGTCCGTCGATCATGTGAATGGCCGTTCCCTTCAGAATAATGACAAGCTCGTCGAACCCATGACTATGCAGAGGAAACTCAGGTTGGGGATCACGGATATAGACCTGCATCGGAAGCGTAGGATCCTCGAAAAAATCCCGCTTCTTCAACAAATGGGCAGTCCCAAGTCGATGATTTGTCATGGCTGGATCGTGCTATATAAAGTCGACATCGTCAAGGCAGAGAATGCGGCGGAGCGATACACTCAGGCCGCAGTTATCAATCTAAAAGGGTAACCGTTCACGGGATCCAGTTCGACCTATGAACAAGCTCAGATTGTTCGAGG
>CAZNWT010000066.1:0-24724 GCA_964576795.1 uncultured Victivallales bacterium | reverse complement strand
CGCCTATGAGGCGACTACGTACATCTCTTGGCATACCAGATGAAATACCCCTGGCCGTTCACTGGAGCAGGTGGATTGTGCCTTGACTTCACTTTTCATAGGTGACCCTGATTTCATTTATTGGTAACAGTTTAGCCGATTCCGGTCTTTGATGCCTCTTTCCCCTTGATTATTTCCTTTGTTTATGGCTTGCATTTCGCATAAAACAGGCGTATAGATACGCCTGTAGTCATAAAACTTAAAGAGGAGATACAATGGCAACGGAAAAACAGCTTAAATCCAAGCAACTGCGTTTGAGGCGTCAGGTGGACGAGATACTCGGGGATTTTCTTATCGGTTCGGTGTCGAGTAAAGGTCCGAAGCGTCCCGGCTTCAACCTAACCTATAAGGTTGAGCAGATAACAAAGAGCCGCCATATCCGAAAAGAGCACGAGGCGCGCGTGCGACGGATGATCAAGCAGCACAAACGTATGAAGGCACTGCTTCAAGATCTGGCGGTGGTGAACTGGGAACTGCTTAAACTGGAGGACTAGCTCTTGGGCAGACCTAGAAAGCCCCCGAAGGATTTCATCTGCTCCTACCGGATGAACTGTCCTGAATTGACTGACCGCCCTGCTGGCGAATGCCGCTCAGCACTGAGAGAGTGCGAACGACTTGAGCGTCGTTACGGTCTACTTGTCTTTGATAGCAATTTACGGATAGCAAGCCTCGAAGCAGAACTCGAAGAAAAGCAGAAGCACATCGACGAGCTCAGGGCGCAACTCACCGCGGGTCATAGGCGGCAGTTCAAACCAACAATTGCAAGCACCTCCCCCCTTTCTGCTTTACTACACCAAAGCCCTGGGTGCATATTTGCGGGTCTGGGATTTAGACAGATTTGCGACATACATCAGAGCGGGAGAGCAAACTATGATCAGGGCGAAAATTGTTGGTGCCGGCGGATACGGCGGAGTTGGCATTACGGAGCTTCTAACGCAGCATCCAGATGCCGAAGTCGGGGCCTTAGTAGATGTTGAGAACGTCGGGAGCCCTATTAGCGATCTCTACCCCCATCTCAAAGGGTTCTGCGATCAGGTCATTGTCTCGCCAGATCAAGTAGATGGCAATTTCGATGTATCGTTCATAGCGACCCCAGATGGCGTCGGCATGAAACTGGCCCCCGCCGAACTGGCTGCCGGAACCAAGGTGATTGACTACAGTGGCGACTTCCGTTTCAACACACCCGACAGTTATGCCGCCTATGCCACGCGCATCGGAATTAACCCCGAGCACGCCAACCCACAACTGCTCCCGCAATCCGTCTACGGCATTGCAGAACTCCACCGCGAGGATATCAACACGGACAAGCAGATCGTCGGCAATCCCGGATGTTTCGCTGTGAGCTGTATTCTGGGGCTTTCTCCCGCAGCCAAGAACCATCTGATTCAGGAGAACAGCATCATCTGTGATTGCAAAACCGGAGTTTCAGGTGCTGGCAAAAAACTACACGAAACATTCCACTTCCCGGCACGCTATGACCACATGAATGCCTACAAACTGGCCGGGCATCAACATGTATGCGAAATCGAGCGCGAACTCGGGCTACAAGCAAACTCAGAATTTCAGGTTACCTTCACGCCCCAGGTTGTCCCACTATGCCGTGGCATCATGTCCACGCTCTACGGGACCTTAACGGAAGAGCGCTCGGAAGCCGAAGTGCTTGAGATCTATCAGGATGCCTACGCCAATGATGCTTTCGTGCGCGTTTTCAACAGCGTCGCTCCCGTGGGTTCCATGCACGTGCGCGGCACCAATTTCTGCAATCTAGTCGTCAGCGTCGACGAGAGAACCCGACGACTCCGGGTTGTCTCATATATCGACAATCTCGTTAAGGGGCAGGCGGGCTCAGCCCTGCAAAATATGAATTTACTGTTCGGACTCAATGAAACAACCGGACTCAGCCGTCCCGGAATGTATCCGTGATGGAGTAAATTTTGGAATTAGAAATTAGAAACTCTTTTAACTCGAAACTCAGAACCTACAACCTACAACCCATAACAGGAGGAACACAATGAACACAGAAGAAGCCAAGACCGTGATCGGGGAGGACGTCGAAATCTCCGGCAATGTTAAATGCGAAAATAGCATCCTGCTTAACGGCAAGCTGAATGGTGATCTGACGTGCGCTACGGAAGCCATGATCGGCAACACATCCGCAATCAAGGGCAACATGAGTGTCGAAACCGTCTCTGTTCAGGGACAGGTCAACGGCAACATCACGGCAAAAGACAAGATCGAACTAAAAGCCACAGCTCGTCTGCACGGCGATATTCGCGCCAAGCGACTCACCGTTGAAGATGGCGTCACATTCATCGGTAAAGTCGAAGTCAATCCCACGGGAACAGCCGCAGGAAATCAAGCTCAGGCCAAAGCCGCAGAGGAAAAGGCCGCCACAGCCGACGAGTCAGATACACCAGCAACCGACGGACAGGGCAAAGGCATGTTCCGCCGCTAAAACACGCCACGTATAATCTGAATTCGGAATAGGCTATGGCTCGATCTGACAAGCCAGGCATGATTGATGGCTTTATGTCGGTTCAAGCGGTTCGCCACAAAGGCGACCGACCTCCCGACAAAAAGCCGCCAAAAGATGCCCCTGCTATTGAAGATACAGAGGTATCACAGTCGGATTCTGCCTTGCCACAAAAGCAAGCTAGCATTGGTCGCACTGCGCTACCGTCACGTCATGAGCTCATCTGCTACTCCTGTGGTTATGCATTCGTCATTGCCGGAAGTCTCAACAAAGTTTTCTGCCCCAAGTGTCGTGAGAAGCTCGAAACCAGCGATCACAACATCGACGGCATGTGGAAAGAGGACATTCGAACAGTTGGCCGCGTTCATGTGCTACAGGGTGCCACAGTGCAAGGGGCGACGCTTGTGGCGACTGACATCGTCATTGCAGGAGACTGCACACAAGCAAACCTTCAGCCAACACGACGCATTGAGCTGAATACAGGTGCCCGCGTGCGACCCGACGTATTGGACAAGCACCAGGTGCATGTCGTGGTAGGCGCACGACTCATGCTGGATGCACCGCTACGATGCAATACGCTCGACATCTATGGAGAGCTCCAGGCAACCGCAGAACCCACGGGCATGGTAACAATTCATCCCGGTGGCATGTTCCGTGGTACGCTCAAAGCAGAGCACCTTGTCGTACATGATGGTGGTGGACTCAGCGCATCACTCCAAATTGCCCCCGCCAGATCAGAGGAACCTAAACCAACCACCAACGTAACCCCCCCCCCCCCCTACCCCCAGCACTTCTGGCACGCACACCAAAACCCCAAACCCTGAATCCAAATCCCGGAACCCAGAACCCCGAACCCCTAATGCAACACCCAAACCGACAAAGCCCAAACCCACAACCCAGAACTCCAAAACGGCAGCTAAACGTGTTTCGGCGAATAAAGGTAAGAAACGCGCTTCCAAACGGGCACCCCGGAAGGTAGAGTAGACCCCTATTTGGGATTCATTTCGGGCAACAAACTAAGGAACCACCCATGGCAGCAAGAAAAGGTCTAGGACGCGGCCTCGGGGCTTTGATTAAAGACGAGACACCTTCAGATGCGACTGTCCAAAACGTTGATGGCATTAAGAAAGTGTCACTGGCCAGCATCTCTCGAAACCGACGGCAACCTCGCCATACTTTTGATGAGGACGCTCTTGCAGATCTCACCGCAAGCGTCAAAGAGCACGGCGTTCTACAACCCCTCCTCGTTCGCCCTGCCGAAAACGGCTACGAGCTGATCGCCGGAGAGCGCCGCTTGCGTGCATCCACCGCCGCAGGGCTCAAAAGCGTACCGGTCATTGTGATTAACGCGACCGATGGCGATAGTCTCGAACTTGCCCTCATCGAAAACCTTCAACGCGAAGACCTCAATGTTGTTGAGGAAGCGGAGGGCTACCGCGAACTGGCAGTAGAGTTCAACCTGACTCAAGAGGAGATTGCAGACCGAGTCGGAAAGGCTCGCGCCACCGTGACCAATGCACTGCGCCTGCTCACCCTTTCCGATGAAGTTAAGTCTATGCTATCAGACAATCGCCTCTCAAAGGGACACGCGAAAGCACTTCTGGGCCTTGAAATTGAAAAGGAACAAACGCTCGTGGCTCGCAGAGCCGTCCAGGAGGGGCTCTCCGTGCGAAATCTAGAGAAGCTTATCCAGCGACTCAAAGCCGCACCCCGCAAACCACGAGCAGCGAAACCTGACCTCCCCGCAGCACATGTGAGCTATCTCTCCGACCAGTTACACGGACATTTCGGCACCAGTGTACGAATCACCCCATGCCGAACCTATGCAAATGGAAAAAAAGGGAAAGGTTCGATCGAAATTGATTTCTTCTCCAATGAGGATCTCGACCGGATTCTTGCGCTACTGGGACTGAGCTGTGATGAATGAACGAGAACGTCGGCTCGAACATCCAACATTGAACATCCAACGTCCAACATCCAACTTGAAGAATTCCAACCTTCGAGGTTCGAGGTTCAATGTTCGACGTTCGATGTTCATTCCCCTCTCCTTCTCCCTTTCTCTCCTTCTCCCCCTAACGGGCTGCCACCCTCCTCCCGAACACGCCCAGCCCACCTCCCAGCTCGACCCCTCCCAAATCAGCGGGACGAGGACTTTCGAAGACGTGCGCCAGATAGTCGCCATCACCCCGCGACACTCTGGATCAGAAGGTGCCACCCGCGCAGCAACTCACCTGCGGACGACCCTCGCACCATTCGTCGACACCAGCAATCTCGACACCTTCACGAGTGAAACGCCCCACGGTTCAGTCACCTTCCGCAACGTGATTGGGATCCGGCTCGGACAAGGCAGTAATCTGGTTATTCTCGCGTCCCACTACGACACAAAGTCCGGCATTTCGGACACCTTCCAAGGAGCCAATGACTCCGGGTCCAGTTCCGGCCTTTTAATCGAGATTGCGCGTGTGCTTCACGCACAAGATACCCTCCCCTTCTCCGTTATGTTCGCGTTCTTCGACGGAGAAGAATGCATGGAAGAATATGGAGAGTCCGATGGACTCCACGGCAGTCGTCAACTCGTTCAACAGTTGCGGGAGCAAGACAATCTAACCAACGTAAAAGCCATGATCCTTCTCGACATGATTGGTGACCGGGACCTCACCATCACAGTTCCGAGAAATTCAGATCGCAAACTTATGGCCATGACCTTTGATGCCGCGCGTGCCGTTGATATCCGCAATAAGTTCTCCCTCGCACGGTATACCATTCTTGATGACCACGTACCCTTTCTTGAAGCCGGCATTCCCGCCATTGACCTAATCGACTTTCAACACGGCTCCCAACACGGGTTGAACGACTACTGGCACACCGAGAACGACTCCCTCGAGCACATCAGTGCCGAAAGCCTCCAATCTATGGGCGAAGTCGTCATTCACATGCTCAACGCCCTCGCAGCCGAATCCTTGACTGCCCCCTGACCTGAAAGTTCACTCGCGTTGCTCGTTCATTTCGAACGCCCAACATCGAATTGGGAATCCCGATGAGGGACTATAGCAGCCCCCCCCATCCAGGGTTAAAGTCCTTAAAAACGCGTGCAAAACACTTGTTTCCCTTTCGCGTTGTACTATTTCGCAAACTGATTACAATCGCTGCATGAAACAGCAGAAAAGTCCAGTGTCTCTCTGGCAGAAAAGAAAACTATTTTCCGAGAAATGCTCAACACGGCATCCGCCCAACGCAGAGGAACCCCCGCTACGTGCAGAACTGCTCAGTCTCCAACAGCTTGATCATCACGCTCGAGATCTGGCCGTGCAACACAACGCTGTCGTGTGTCGTGGCACAGACCAGCTGCTGCCGCGATTGTCTGAAAACGAAAAGGTGTTACGCGAAGCGCATGATGTCGTAACCTCCGCACTCGCTAATAAACGTCGAATTGCCCCCGCCGCCGAATGGCTCCTCGATAACTTCTACCTCATTCAACAGCAGATTCACCAAACCCGTCTGCATCTACCGCGAACGTATAGCCGTAGACTGCCGCGACTGACCTCAGGCCCGATGGCCGGTTTTCCGCGCGTCTATCATATGGCCGTGGATCTCATTTCCCACCTAGACGGACAACTGGATGCCGAAACCACGACCCGTTTCGTCTCAGCCTATCAAGCGGTGTTGCCTTTAAGTCTGGGCGAACTGTGGGCATTCCCGATTGCCCTACGTCTGGGACTCATCGAAAATCTGCGTCGTGTGGCATCCCGCATTGCATACCGTCGGCACGAACGGGATGCCGGTATTGCCTGGGCCGAGCGCATGATTGAAACCGCAACAGAACAGACAAGGACACTGATTCACCTGTTGGGTGAGTTCGCGGATACCCAGCAAAAGCTGAGCGCTCCTTTTCTCGAAGAGTTCTCTAGCCGTTTGCGCGGGCACGGCGCATCGGTAACATTTGTGCTGAACTGGGTGGAGCATGCCCTGCTGGATGAGGAAACAACAGAAACCCGCCTTTTGCATGCGGATAGTCGCGCACAGGCGGCGGAGCAGATTTCCATTGCAAACAGTATTGGCAGCCTTCGTTTTCTCGGGGCCATGAACTGGAAAGAG
Source organism: uncultured Victivallales bacterium (assembly GCA_964576795.1). Classification (GTDB taxonomy): domain Bacteria; phylum Verrucomicrobiota; class Kiritimatiellia; order UBA8416; family UBA8416; genus JABGOW01. The sequence goes on along the minus strand of CAZNWT010000066.1, from coordinate 18,117 downwards.
TTCGTTGAAACCCTAAGCGTAGTCGACGCTTCTTTGCGGCATGATCCGTCCGGTGCCTATGCGGAACAGGATTTTGAAACACGGGACCGTTACCGTCACGTCATCGAACACCTTTCCGAACGCAGCGGCAAGGATGAGGCTGCGGTGGCGCATGCGGTGCTGGATCTGGCCGAAGCAGCGGCGGCACGCGAGGGAAACCACGTGCGCGAGGCACATGTGGGGCATTACCTTATTGATCGCGGCCTGCGTACACTGCGGCGGGCTCTCGGCTGTCGTCGTTCTCCCTGCGAGTGCGCCACCGGGCTGTGTTCGCACGGCTCGCTCTGGATTTATCTTGGGGCAATTTTCACGGCGACTGCCAGTATTTCAGCCGGGGCACTGCTGCTGCTTCCCAGCTTTTGGCCCTACGACGCTCGCTTCTGGCTTCTGACAGTGTCGGCCGTGCTCGCCGCTTCCTCTCTGGCCGTCTCGTTGGTCAACCTCCTGGCAACGCGACTGGTGCCACCGCGCCCACTACCCCGACTCGATTTCTCCAACGGAATTCCTTCCGATCACCGAACCATGGTCGTGGTGCCCTGCCTGCTGCAGGATGAATCGGAACTGAACTCCCTGCTCGAAGCCCTTGAAATTCGCTATCTTGGCAACCGCGATTCGAATCTGTTTTTTGCACTGCTGACTGATTTTACGGATGCGGATGCAGAAGTCCAACCCGGCGATAATGAGCTACTGGAGGCGGCGTACGAGGGTATCACAGCGCTGAATAAGAAATATCCCCGTCTGAAGAAACAAACCGCCTTCTATCTATTTCACCGCCCCAGAGTTTGGAATCCGAACGCTAATTGCTGGATGGGCTACGAACGTAAGCGCGGCAAACTCGGACAGTTCAATGCCCTCTTACGTGGCGAACAGCAGGAAGCATTCAGTGCGACCAACGGCAATCTTTCGGTATTACGCTCAATCAAATATGTCATTACGCTGGATGCCGACACCGATCTACCGCGCGGAGCGGGGCACCGCCTGACCGGCGCCATGGCACATCCGTTGAACCGACCACAGTTTGATCCCATTCGCGGCCGCGTGGTCGAGGGTTATGCCATTCTACAACCGCGCGCCTCGATCCGACTTACCTCAGCCTGTCGCAGCCGCTTCTCGCAGCTCTTCTCCGGAGAGTCCGGCATTGATCCGTACACACGGGAAGTCTCAGATGTGTATCAGGATCTGTTCGGCGAGGGCTCGTTCGTCGGCAAGGGCATCTACGACGTAGATGCCTTCCGCCAAGCACTGGACGGCCGGTTTCCAGAAAACCGCATCCTAAGTCATGATCTTCTGGAAAGTGGCTATGCCCGCTCAGCGCTGTTCAGCAGCGTCGAGGTGCACGAGGAATTTCCTTCTTCCTACCTTGGGGATATCAGCCGACAGCACCGGTGGATCCGTGGCGACTGGCAAATTGCTCGCTGGCTTTTTCCACATCCTCCAACGGGCACGGCCCCGCACGGACCAAATCCGCTCAGCGCCCTGTCGCGCTGGAAGCTGTTTGACAACGTTCGCCGCAGTTTGTTTGCACCCGCGCTGCTGACTTGGCTACTGGTGGGATGGCTCCTCGTACCATCCCGCGCCTGGGGGTTTTCACTCTTTGCGATTGGCATTCTGCTTTTCAGTGGAGTGCTGCGCACACTGACCCATCTGCTACGCAAGCCGCGCGAGCGCGGATGGCGACCGCATTTGAGCGCGGCCGGCCGCACTGCCAACACGAGTTTTGCACAGGCATTCCTGTCAATGGCCTTTCTGCCATATGAGGCATTCACCTGCGCAAGCGCCATTGCCAGAGTCGGCATTCGTATAGCAATTGGCCAACGCGGTCTGCTGTCCTGGAATCTTTCCTCATACAAACGACGTAACGGGCGACGGCATCTCTTTGGCTTTGCAATCGAGATGTGGCCGTCTACAGCGGTGGCAGTGACGGCGGGGGCTCTGCTTTGCCGACTTTCGACCCCAGGCCTTTTCGCGTCCTGCGCCCCATTTCTGGCAGCGTGGCTGCTATCACCGTGGGTCGCATGGTGGATCAGCCGCCCCCTCCAAGCCGCTGAACCGGACCTAACCACGGCGCAGTGGCAAATGCTGCGGACGCTGGCCCGGCGAACGTGGCGCTATTTTGAAAGGTTTGTGGGAGTTGAAAACAACTGGCTACCGCCCGATAACATCCAGGAATCCCCGACGCTGGAAATCGCCACCCGAACATCTCCCACCAATCTGGGGCTAGCGCTTCTTGCAAATCTGTCGGCCTGGGATTTTGGCTATATCCCAACCGGGCGCCTGCTGGAGCGAACCCGACTGATGCTTGATGCCATGGATAAACTCGAGCGTTATCAAGGACATTTCTATAACTGGTACGACACACAAAACCTGCGCGTGCTCACCCCCGCCTACATCTCCAGCGTGGACAGCGGCAACCTGCTAGGCGCACTAGTTGCGCTGCGCGGTGGACTGGAAGATCTGCGCCGTCAGCCCGTTCTGACGGCGGCGTTCACGGATGGCCTTCGCGACACACTGGAAATCCTGAAGCATGAGGCAGGGTCACACCCGACGCCTGAACTGGATCGAGCCCTACAGACGGCGGAAGCAATACCGACAACGGCATCGCTGACGCTCTCCGAATCTGTGACGTGTCTGACCCGGTGGCGGAAAATCGCCGCGTCTCTAGAGAAAGCAACCGCGCCGATCGGCGGCGAATTGGCCGTATGGGCGCAATCCATTGCCGTGCAGTGCAATGAAACCGCTGCCGATCTGAGCGCCATGATTCCAGAGCAATCAAATCCTGAAAAGTCCGGCACTCCGATGCCATCTCTAGAGCAACTGGCGGATACCAATAGCGGATGGCCGCCGGAGGTCCGCCGCCGAGCAGCAAAGCGGCTTCAGGCCTGTGGGCAACTTATCAAACGATGCCAGGAAATGGAATCCGCGATGGACTTCCGCTTTTTGTATGACACCTCACAAGATCTACTCAGCATCGGGTTTGATGTTGATGCACGACGACGTGATCCGGGGTGTTATGACCTGCTCGCCTCAGAATCCCGACTGGCCAGCTTCCTGCTCGTCGCCGGAGAACAGGCACCGCCGGATCACTGGTTTGCTCTCGGTAGACTCCTGACGGGCAGCGAACGCAATGCGGCGCTCATTTCCTGGAGCGGCTCGATGTTTGAGTATCTCATGCCCGCTCTGCTCATGCCGCACTACCGAAACACGCTTCTGGACCGAACCTGCCGGTCGGTGATTGAGCGTCAGATCCGCTATGGACGGCAGCGCAATATCCCGTGGGGAATTTCTGAATCATGCTTCAACACCAGAGATATTCATCAGATATATCAGTACAGAGCTTTCGGTGTTCCGGGGCTAGGCCTTCAACGCGGCCTTGCCAGTGATCTAGTCGTGGCCCCCTATGCGACGATGCTTGCACTGCCCTTTGCCCCGCGCGAGGCATGCGAGAATCTTCAACGGCTCGCGACGAAGGAAGGAGCACTGGGGGCCTATGGCATGTACGAAGCGATTGATTACACTCCGGCCCGTATTCTACGCGGAAAATCGCGTGCCGTGGTCCACGCCTTCATGACCCACCATCAAGGAATGGGCCTGATTTCGCTCTCGAATCTGCTGCTAAACAACCCGATGGTACACCGCTTCATGGCCGATCCGTCCGTGCGAGCCACCGATCTTCTACTCCAGGAACGCATGCCGCAATCCGCACCCATTCTACAGCCCCACGAACGCGAGGTACAGTTAGCCTCCAGTCCAGTAGTTGTGGATTTGGCCAGCATGATGCGCATTTTTCCGGACCCTGATACGCTTGCCCCCGAGGTACATCTTCTCTCCAACGGAAACTATCACGTCATGGTGACCAATGCGGGCGGTGGCTACAGCCGGTGGCGCGATCTGGCGCTAACGCGGTGGCGCGAGGATGTCACGTGCGATAACTACGGTGCGTTTGTGTATCTACGCGACGTGCATACACCGGATTGCTGGTCAGCCGCATACCATCCAACCGGTCGCCACAGCGACCACTATGAGGCCATTTACACACAGGGGCGGGCGGAATTCCGCCGCCGCGACCAGGACATTGAAACCCATACCGAGATCTGCGTCTCACCGGAGGATGACGTCGAAATTCGGCGCATCACACTAAGCAACTTTGCTCGCAAACTGCGGCAAATTGAAATCACCAGCTTCGCGGAGGTCGTTCTGGCCCCCCAGAATTCCGATATGGCCCATCCTGTCTTCAGCAAGCTATTCGTGCAGACCGAAATTCTCGCGGATCGAAATGCCATTCTCTGTTCGCGCCGGAAACGAGCGCCTTCCGATAGTGCCCCTTGGATGTTTCACGTTCTGGTTGTACCGGGTGCAACCGAAACGCCATCGTTTGAGACCGACCGTGCCCGCTTCATCGGTCGTGGTCGACGCACCCCCAATCCGGTTGCCATGGATGCCATCGCAGATCAGTCCTTCCCACTTGAAAACAGTGCCGGCGCCGTGCTCGATCCAATTGTGGCCGCTCGACAGGTCGTCGAGGTGCCCACCGACAGCGCCACAGTGGTCAACCTGATCACCGGAGTGGCAGAGACGCGCGAAGCCGCCCTCGCGCTCGTGGACAAGTACCTCGACCGTCACTTCGTGGATCGGGCGTTCGAGATGGCTTGGTCACATAGTCAGATCATTCTGCGGATGCTTAATGTGTCGGAAGCAGAAACACAGATGTACGGGCGACTAGCGGGATCCATGCTCTATGCCCACGCACGTCTCCGGGCGGCTCCCAGCGTCATTTCGCAGAACCAACTCGGCCAGCAGGGGTTGTGGCACTTCGGAATTTCCGGCGACCTGCCAATCATGCTGCTGCGTATCGGCAACCTGCAGCGGATGGATCGCGTGACTGATGCGGTACGGGCACATGCCTACTGGCGCATGAAGGGGCTAACGACGGATCTGGTCATCTTCAACGAGGATTTCTCAGGCTACCGCGCGACGCTAAACGACCGCATTATGGAAGCCATTCATGCTGGCGCGGATGCCGGGACCCTCGACAAGCCCGGCGGCATCTTTGTGCGGCGAACAGAAGATCTCACTGAGGAAGACCGCATTCTGCTACAAACAACGGCCAGAGTGGTACTAACCGATAGTGCCGAAACCCTACAGGAACAGGTAGACCGGCGCACGGCACGACGGCGCCTACCGCCGACGCTACGCCCCACACAGACGGCCGAGCCTGAACAAACTCCCACACCGCTTCCGCCACGAAACCTGATCTTCGAAAATGGGCCCGGCGGGTTCACTCCAGACGGACGCGAGTATGTGATTGCTCTCGAACCGGGTCAGACAACGCCGGCACCGTGGTGCAACGTCATCGCCAGCCCCCACATCGGCACGGTGGTCAGCGAAAGCGGCGGCATGTACACCTGGGCCGGAAATGCACACGAGTTCCGGATCACCCCCTGGTATAACGATCCGGTTTCGGATTCCAGTGGCGAAGCTTTCTATCTGCGTGATGAAGAGACGGGACGCTTCTGGTCGCTCATGCCCCTACCGGCACCGGGCCGTAAGGGGTATCTATGTCGGCACGGTTTCGGGTACAGCGTCTTTGAGCACGACGAAGACGGAATCTTTACCGAGGCCTGGACTTATGTGGCCATGGATGCCCCTGTCAAATTTGTGACCGTCAAGGTCACGAACCATTCCGGCCGTAAACGTCGTCTCTCTCTGTCGGCGTTTTATGAGCTGGCTCTGGGCGAATGGCGCCATGCCAATGCCATGCACATCGTCACGGAATCCGACCCCCAGACCGGAGCCCTTTTTGCCTACAACCCTTACAGTCGTGAGTTCGCTGATAAGGTCGTTTTTGCCAGCTGTAGCGAACCCAACCACACCCTCACCGGAAGCCGCACCGAATTCCTGGGACGCAACGGATCCTTCGCCGCCCCCTCCGCCCTACTCAACACACGACTGTCAAATGTCACCGGAGCAGGGTTTGATCCCGGAGCAGGACTACAGGCAATGATTGAGCTGTCGGACGGTCAAACACTCGAGCTGGTCTTCACCCTGGGGGCGGCTGACCATACGAATGATGCCCATCTCTTCCTGTCGCGGTTCGGCGGTCGCTCGGGCGCCCGACAAGCGCTAGAGGCAGTGTGGGCACACTGGAACGACATGCTGGGTGCCGTATACGTGGAGACGCCCGATGTGGCCACCAATGTACTGATGAATGGATGGTTGCTATATCAAACCCTGTCCTGCCGTGTATGGGGGCGCAGCGGCTACTACCAGTCCGGCGGGGCTTTCGGTTTCCGCGATCAACTTCAGGACACCATGGCACTTGTGCATGCCATGCCGCAGATTCTCCGTGAACAAATTCTGCTGTGCGCGGCTCACCAATTCAAGGAAGGTGACGTACAACACTGGTGGCATCCTCCAGGCGGAGCGGGCGTAAGAACGCATTTCTCGGATGACTATCTGTGGCTGCCTCAAGCGGTGGCATGTTACGTGACCACCACCGGTGACACCAGCATCCTGGACGAGCGCGTGCCCTTCCTTGAAGGCCGTCCCGTAGACTCACACGAAGAGTCCTACTACGAAGTTCATGCACATGCCTCCGAAAGCGGAACGCTGTATGAACACTGCCTGCGGGCGCTGAAACGCGGGCTCCATTTCGGGGCGCATGGGCTGCCGCTGATGGGCTGCGGCGACTGGAACGACGGCATGAATCTGATCGGCGAAAAGGGCAAGGGCGAGAGCGTCTGGCTTGCCTGGTTTCTGATCGACTCGCTGACGCGCTTTGCAGAGGTGGCGCGTCTACGAGGCGATTCCGATTTCGTCGCATTCTCGTGCAATGCCGCCGAAACTCTGAAAGCAAGCACCGAAGCAAGTGCTTGGGATGGAGACTGGTATCGCCGTGCCTATTTCGATGACGGAACCCCGCTTGGATCTGCCAGCAATGACGAATGTCAGATTGATTCACTGAGCCAGAGCTGGGCCGTGATCAGCAAGGCCGCCCAACCCGAACGTGCACGCCAGGCAATGCAGGCGGTTCAGGACAAGCTCGTTCGGGCCGATGACGGCATGATTGCACTATTCACGCCGCCATTCGACAAAACCGCGCTCGAACCCGGCTATATCAAGGGATATCCGGCGGGCATGCGTGAAAACGGCGGGCAATACACGCACGGGGCCGTGTGGTCGGTCATGGCGACAGCACTGCTAGGCAAACATGATCAGGCCTGGGACTTGTTTAACATGCTTAACCCCATCACGCATGGCGACAGTCCAGAAAAAATCGCTTGTTACAAGGTTGAACCCTACGTCATGGCGGCAGACGTGTATGGAGTGGCACCCTATGTCGGTCGCGGCGGTTGGACCTGGTACACAGGAGCAGCCGGTTGGATGTACCGCCTGGGCCTTGAAACGCTGCTCGGATTTGAACAGCGAAACGAACACCTTCACCTTACACCTCGCGTACCCACCGAGGGCTGGGCCTCATACCGCATTCACTACCGTTATCGCAAAACGGTCTATCACATTGAAGTGCGCAAGCTCGATCCGGCGGATAAAAAGGGCTCACGCGTGATTGTCGATGGCATCAAACAGCCAGATGACCGCATCACGCTGAGCGACGACCATCAGGATCACTTTGTTGAGGCCTACCGATAAAGCCTCCGCCCCGACGCGGAATGTGGCCACCCTCTCGCTCACTATGTAGGTCGGGCAGGAATGCCTGACCTACAAGGAGTTGAGCCATATTTTTCAGAGGAAACTGTATGGAATTCAGAGACAAGTCAGGCATCAAAAGACCGTACCGCATTATAGACCACATTAAACCAGGGCAGATTGATGTTATTGTCGTGCTCCACAGAGCCCGTAATGTGCTGAGTACCGGCGTGGAAAATTGAAAGCTATGGGCGCTTGTTTTCTGAATTCAAAATCATTGTCGGAGCAATCGAGAGCCAACGTAATAATCTGATGCGGACCGCCGCTACTTCTCGCCGGCAAGGGCTTCGGCAACGTTCAACATATGATCTTTGATCTTGCGGTATGCCTGAAGGATGTCCACCACGATCAGGCAGTTCAGAGGGGATGCGTCTTTCTGTTCAAGCCTCTCCATATGGGCGTAGCGTAGGTCCTTCATCATTCGGGTGATGGTGTCTCCCTCCGTACATGCCTTACTGAGGATTCCTGAATTTCCTACGCTAACGGCTTCGCTTATCATCTCAACATAACTGGCAACCCGATCATGCAACCTGAGGATGTCTTCTGTGTCTGCCTGAGATATATTCAAGTCAAGGTTGTGCGCTTTCAGATGGAGTTTCAAGATCCCAACCGCATAGTCACTAACGGATTCGTACTCATCCGCTATCCGAAGTTGTTTGCGGGCTTCCACCATCACATCGTGAGGTACGTTCCCTGAAAGCACACTGCCGAGGAACTCGACAATTTCCTTCTGCATAATGTCCAGAACCGTCTCACGATGGAAGAGCTTCTTCTCGCGTTTCTCGGCCCCATCCTCGTCGCAGATAGAATTCCGGAGCCAACCCAACATTTTTTTAACGCTAGTTCCCATTCGAACGACTTCATCCAGGGACTGCTGGATGCCAAATGCAGGCGTGTCGAGTAAACGTACATCAAGAAACGTGAGATGCGGCACCTCCCTGTGCGGGCGGTCGGGCACAAGCCACTTCAGAAAAGTAACGAACGGGGTCAGCAGAGGAAGGAACAAACAGACCAGCAAGACGTTGAAGAATGTGTGCGCGAAGGCAATCTGCATTGCAATGTCCATATCCGGGTGAAGCACCTTATTCAGAAACCGCATGTAGAGAAAGAAGCACGGAATTGCCAGCACAACGGCAATCACTTTCATACCAATATGAGCATAGGCGGCACGTTTCGCATTCGTTGATGCTCCGAGACAAGCCAAGTAAGGTGTAATCGTGGTGCCAATGTTCTGGCCCAATACCAAAGCAACCGCAGCATCGAACCCGATGATCTCAGAGCGTGCCAGGGTAATGGTGATCGCCACCGTTGCAGATGACGATTGCACAACAGCCGTGACTGCCGCACCAATTAGCACACATTTTATGACACCCAGATAACTGGTTGGCTCGTATCTGGAGAACCACGCCAGAACCTCTGCGCTTTGTTTCAAGGGCTCAAGACCATGCTTCATCAACTGAAGGCCGAAAAAGACCATACCCACACCCATGAGTGCCATAAACGTGTAGCGCACCCGTTCGTTCTTACTGAAGAGATAGACGAAGCCCGTGAACCCTAGAAAGGGCAGTCCGTACTTCAGAACATTCAGAGAAACAATCCAGGCGGTAATCGTAGTGCCGATGTCTGCGCCAAGGATAACCCCTGTTGCCTGCGTGAGTGTCATCACGCCGGCATTGACCATGCCCACGGCCATGACGGACGTCACGGAACTGGATTGGATCAGCGCCGTCACGCCTGCGCCGGTTGCACATGCAAGTAAGCGGCGATCCGTCAGTGTAGCGACCATCCGTCTGAGCTTGCTCCCGGCAACCGCCTGCATGCCCTCCGACATGTGCTTCATGCCCAACAGAAAGATGCACAGTCCGCCAACAACACCAGTAACCAGATTATATATCATAGGGTAAACCATCGTATGTACGTATCCCGCTCATTCGTCTTACGAGTATCCGTGTCGGAGCATACAAAAATGAGTCTGTATTGCAATGGTTCCCTCCAATTTTTCGGCACTGACCACAAAAGGTTTCATTTTCTTTCGGAATTTTCCGGATCTGCCCCTTCTATAGAGTGGTGGGATGGGTGCGTTTGGGTATAATGGGCGACTCTGATAAGGCAGAAGAAAGATAACAGTATGGATGTTGATCACGTTTTAAAGGATGTGTTTGGGTTTGATTCCTTCCGCGGAGGACAACGAGAGGTCGTTGATCAGCTCTTGGCAGGTCGCTCAGCATTGGCGGTATTTCCGACCGGCGGCGGAAAAAGTCTCTGCTTTCAGCTTCCGGCTCTGATGCTGGAAGGCATGACACTGGTCGTGTCACCGTTAATCGCACTGATGAAAGACCAGATTGATTTTCTCGTAAGCAAAGGGGTTCGGGCGGCACGGCTTGATTCTAGCCTGTCTGCAGAGGAATCCCGCCAGGTGTGGGATGACCTATGGAATGGAGACTTGAAGATTCTCTACGTAGCGACTGAACGCTTTGCAAGCGAACGCTTCGTGCAACGGTTGCACCACTCATCTATCAGCCTGATGGTGATTGACGAAGCACATTGCATCTCGGAGTGGGGACACAACTTCCGGCCAGATTACCTGAAGCTTTCCGCGCTATCTCGCGAGTTGAAGGTGGAGCGCGTGCTAGCGCTGACCGCAACGGCGACCGCATCGGTGGCAGAGGATATCTGCCGCAGTTTTTCCATTGAGCCTGAGGCCTACATCAACACGGGGTTTCATCGACCGAATCTAACGATGCGAACAGCGCCATGCTCCGCATCGGCCCGCGACACGTTACTGCTTTCCCTGTTAACGTCACGTCCGGCAGGCGCCACGATTGTGTATGTCACCCTCCAGAAAACAGCAGAACAGGTGGCCGCATTTCTCGATGCAAACGGAGTTGATGCCAAGGCGTATCATGCCGGTATGGTTGGCGAAGTGCGGCATGCCGTGCAAGATTGGTTCATGGCCTCACCCAAAGCCGTTGTCGTCGCAACGATTGCCTTTGGCATGGGGATCGACAAAGCGGACATTCGCTACGTCTATCACTACAACATGCCCAAATCTCTGGAAAACTACATGCAGGAAACAGGACGTGCCGGACGTGACGGGCAACCTGCCTTCTGCGACCTGCTAATGTGTCCTGATGATATCGCCACCTTGGAAAACTTTTCCTATGGCGACACCCCAACATCGGAAGCCGTGGCGGGACTGATCGGGCATGTCATTGATCAGCCGGACAGTTTTGATGTCTCGGTCTATGAGCTGTCTACAACGTATGATATGCGCACGCTAGTCATCTCAACACTGCTAACGTATCTGGAGTTGGAGGGGATTCTCGCATCCACAGGACCGCTCTACAATGAGTACAAATTCCAACCCAACCGGAGTTCTGCAGAGATGCTAGCGAGTCTTGATCCGGAGCGGGCTCAGCTACTGCGTGCATTATTTCGGAGAGCCACAAAAGGGCGAATCTGGTTTACCGTCGATATAGCCGCTGCGGCAGCCGCGCTGGGAGCACCACGTACCGAGCTTGTGTCTGCCCTAAATCACCTTGAGGAACAGGGCGATTTAACGTTGAAAGTTGCCGGCCTGCGGCACGGGTATCGCTTCGTAAGTCGGCCGGACTCTGCCGACACCCTCGCCCAAGCGATCCATGCCCGTTTCCTGGATTCTGAAGCACGCGATATCGAGCGGCTTGGACAGGTTGTGGCATTAGCTGAACTGGACTCCTGCACCGTGCGTGAGGTGCTGCACTACTTCGGGGAGTCTCTGGATGGTGACTGTGGTCACTGTGACCGCTGCCTAGGCGAAGAACGCCTCCCAATGCCGCCCATGCGGGATGCAGCAATTACGACAACCGCCCTCGCAATCATCAACGACTTGGTGAGCGAGAGACACGCCGACCTAGCATCACCGCGACAACTGACGCGATTTCTGTGCGGGCTACCATCGCCCTCTGCGTCACGCGCAAAGCTCACCCGCGACCCCCGATTTGGGCGGCTCTCACATATGCGGTTTGGCACGGTGTTGGAGGCCGTGAGGGCGTGTCGTGTGGAGAGTAAACAGTAGAGAGTCGGGAGTGGGGAACACGCACGTCTGGGTATGGCTGACGTGAAACTTCGTTTGTTTTTGTCGCCTCTTTGTGGGACTGGTAGACGCCGATAAGCGTGGGAAGCAGGTCTTCTACTCGCTTAGACTCCCGTGCACGCTCGGTTCTGTTAATTGTGTTGATAATGCATTGAAAGAGCGCAGTCACTGACGGTGCTCTCTTTTTTGATTTACACTTGGCGATATAGCCAAAAGAGAAATTAGGACATGACAAAAATACTGATATTGGGAACGGGCTGCCCGAAGTGCAAACAATTAGCCAAGAACGCTGAGAGGGCCGCGAAGACACTTGGGCTCGAGTACGAGCTTGAGAAGGTCACGGACATTAACGAAATCATGAATTTTGGCGTCATGATGACACCGGGACTCGCCGTAGACGGCCAGGTCAAGGTGTCAGGAAAAGTCCCCTCCCCCGAGCAGATTATGACACTGTTGCGGTAGACAGGGAGGAGGACTATCCCTACGATCAATTTATGGCATCTTAGTCTGTCGTTTGCTCTGTTTCTGCTTTTCAGATTTCACGGCTTTTGCATCGTGCTGTCGATTTTCTTTGGCCCTGTCTTTCTTGCCTTTCTTGTCACCCATGGTGTGGCTCCTTACTGACGTCGTCCGTTGCATCTAACTGCGAGCGCAGAAATGCTGGAACCTACTTGAGGAATTCAACATTCCGCTTTACCGGCAGCAGTATACCTGTGAAACGACCGCTAAGCCACATCTTATTAAGAATTCTGAGTTGTTAAGAAGTTGAATCACGGAGGGGGACTGTAGAGAGAGGACTGTAGAGGGTGGACTGCGGGGGGAGAGAAGGCCAGGGCGAATTCTCCCACTCTCTACAGTCAACTCTCCACACTCAACGTCCTCACGCGGGGTGTACTGAAAATGACATCCCAGATTCGCACTGTTACCCTTGGTCAATCACACAACGCAATCGCCTCTTATTGGCCATCTGCTTTGAATGCTTCGTGAAAAGCAACAGTGCCTTCAGGAATACGTCCATCGAAGGAGAGAGCGAGGAATACCTCCGGGGGGACTCCCTCCAAAACAAGTCCGGCAGGGTTCTCGAACCCAAACTTCCTGTAGTATTCCGGATGCCCCACAACGCAGCATCCTGCAGCATTCAGATGCTTTAGTCGGGATAGCCCCTCTTGCATCAGAGTTGTGCCGACGCCCTGCCGATGATATCCCGGTAATACCGAGATTGGGCCTAGGCCATACCAGTTCGATGTGCCGTCCGAAAGCGTTACAGGGGAGAAAGCCACGTGGCCAATCACGCGGCCATCCCGTTCTGCAACCAGAGATACAGTGAGCGCATTGACTGCCCGAAGCGCCATGATAATGAACTGCTCTGTATTGTTGCTTATCTCCAACGTTTTGAACGCAGCAACCGTCACCTCGGTTATCGCGTCAATATCGGCACGCGTCTCGTTCCTAATGGCGATGTTCGAATCCATCATCTCTTGCTCCTCGTTTTTCTGGCCAATCGACTCGCATCACAGGCGCGGCACGCGGCCCCTAAACGTGCCGCGGAACCGCCCGCTGGCGAGCGCCCGTCTAACGGGGCTGCCCAATGTAGGCTCCTAGCTTACTGACTGGGATTTGGGGGGTCGAGGCCCTTTATTCGCGTCTGCTGTGGGGAGAGAGGGTCAATGGGGAGCTCAAGCTTAACGGTTACCAAAAATCGAGCCACGCATGTCTATCTGCTTTGCCAACATTCAGCACTTGTATGCGGCACGCCCCCAAGGTAAATGTATCTCATGAAAAAAGACATACCGTTCAACGGCGACAAATGGCATCTTTCCGAACCGTTCTGGCGTTCAAAGCGTATATTCGGGGAACCTCTGTTCTTCATTCGGGAGAATTCTGACCTGCCCCCAAAAGCCCAGCTCATCTTTCGACCCACAAACGCGTTGCAAATCACCAGTGCATCGCGGGACGTGCTATATTCAGAAACGTCTGATTATATAGTCGATACCGACACCGAAACGGTAACACTGCCACAGGGCTCAAAAATTCCCTTCACGGACAAAACCGATCTCTACCGCAATCTGCAACAGGAGCGCACTATCGCTCATAAACTCGGAAAAGAAGAGGTTGGTCTCTACTTCAGCGAGGGCCGCTACTTCCACGACTTGCAGGCAGAGGCATCCTATGAGCACAACTCAATGTGGCAGCACTCTGAACCAAAGTTCCAGGGAGATCTGCTCCCGACAGCCGTGGCAAAACTAGAGGCGGGAGCACCGCTGACTATCTGTGTATGCGGCGACAGCATCTCTGCAGGAGGAAATGCGTCAGGGTTCACGGATGCCCCGCCGAACATGCCGCCCTACCCAGAACTGTTCGCAGAAGAGCTTCGCAGACGCTTTCAGAGCCAGATTACACTCAAGTCATTTGCCGTGGGAGGCAAAGGGGTGGAGCATGGACTCGAAGTCGTTGACGGAATGATCGAAGAGAATCCGGACCTGGTCCTAATCGCCTATGGCATGAACAATGTGAGCTACCTGCCAGCCGCTGAGTACCGAGACACGGTCGTACAGATAATGAACGGGATCAGGGCAGGCATTCCGACATCCGAGTTCATACTGGTCGCATCCATGCTCGGAAACCCAGAATGGGAACACACCCCAACGGAATGCTTCTTCCCCTTCAGGGACGTACTCAAATCGCTGTGCACGGAGGGTGTAGCACTCGCCGATATGACGCAGGTCTGGGCCGACTTACTACAATTCAAGTCGTACCATGACTTGACAGGGAATGGCGTCAACCACCCCAATGACTTCTGCCACCGTATCTACGCACAAGTCATTCTGGATTCGCTTGCTAAAGGGGTGTCACCAAAGAAATCCAATAGTCTAAAAGACGCAGTCTGAAATCTAGAATATAGAATCCACCATCTGCCGCCTGTTAACAACCGAAAGAGACGTCCCATGTTAATTGATCCTACCCCTCTTTATCGCATGCAGCAGAACCTGCAAGCACGCTGGCTAAACCCGGAAAACCCCAACGGGCAGAAGGGCGCCGCCGCGACGTCCAATGCCAGCCGAAAAGGCGCCCCTAACTACGGCCATCTTCCCGCTGGCGCCACAACCGAACTGCTTAACATCCAGGGCAGCAGCGGCATGATCCGCCATATCTGGACGACCATCGACAAACGCACCCCCACAATGCTGCGTGGCCTTCGTCTCGAGTTCTTCTGGGATGGCGCCTCCGAACCCGCAATAAGTGTACCCTACGGCGACTTTTTCGGACTGGGACTTGGGCTAATCGTCCCCTTCCAGAGCTGTCTGTTCAGCAGTCCGGAAGGACGCAATTTCAACAGCCTCGTTCCCATGCCGTTTCACAAGGGATGCAGGATCACCGTAACCAACGAGACGACGGCCGATATTGACACATTCTGGTGGCAAGCGGATCTGACATTGGGCGACGAATTCGACGATGATATGCTCTACTTCCACGCGCACTGGCGGCGAGAACAGGAGACTGTTCTTCGTCAGGACTATACTTTTTTGCCTCGCATCGAGGGGCGCGGCCGTTATCTTGGCGTCAACGTCGGCATCGTCCCCAACGAGAAGCGATACGGGCAAAGCTGGTGGGGCGAAGGAGAGGTAAAGATCTTTCTCGACGGCGATACCGACCTCCCAACCCTGGCCGGTACAGGGACAGAGGACTATATCGGCACATCCTGGGGACAAGGGAAATTCGACCACCTTTACCAAGGCTGCCCGGTACACAACCGCAATGCGAATGGCATAGACATCTGCTACTACCGTTACCACGTTGCCGATCCCATATTCTTCCACACTGATATCCGCATCACCATTCAATGCATCGGTTGCGGCAGCAGCCCTGACTTTCGCGTTATGCACGAAGCTGGCACACCCCTGGTCCAGAACAATCAGGAAGCAACACCATACGACACACAAAAACTGGCAGAAGCGGGTGAATACCGTTTCTTCGAGCGGGAAAAGGACGATATTTCAAGCTGCACCTATTTCTACCTCGAGCGCCCAGAGAACGGCTTACCGAAATTGGCGGAAGTGGAAGAACGAATCGCTGGACTCGCCATGAACAAAAGCATTCCCCGAGCTGATGTGGCATAGGCCTTCCCCGCTCGCGAACCCCTAAACGTCGACCACAGACCGACCGCGGCGCCCGCCCCTGTTCGGAAAAATGACGCAGAAAAAGTGCCCCACCGAAAGGTTTTTCAGCAGAATCGTATCTTCAGACGTGTCCCCTCCCCCCCTCTACTTTACGAGGCATAAACCTGGGATCTTCAACCGACATCGCGGGGGTACCGAATATTACAAAACGAAGCGGAGCCCCCGCTTCCGCCTTCAGCGAATGAACGGTGTCAGCGGGAATTACAGCCACAGCACCGGGACGTAACTCAAAGTCTTTATCAAGCATTCGGAGAGACCCTCTCCCGGAAAGAACATAATAAACCTCATCATATCCTGAATGAAAATGCTCCCCCCCCTCGGCAACCTCAATCACATGAACATTGGCGACCCCGCCAAGCCCGCCGGTTATAACCCTTACAGTATTTCCGTAAGGGCATTCCTGCGAGGCTGTCTCATCCTCATAACGAACCAGTGCTTCCTTGAAAGCCATCAATAACTCCTCAGCCCCAGGCTTCCTCTTTCGAGAGCTCCGGCTGAAGCCGGAAATGATCACTCTGTCCCAGAAAATAACATGGATTATTATAAAAAACAGTCTGAACCAGTGAATCCGGATGCCCCCTGCGACGCATCTCAAAAACAGCGTCATGTATCGTTCCGGGATCCGAAGGCCCCCAGTCTCCTGAAGCATCCACAAGCATATGATCAACACCGTACCGCTCAAGGGCATCGACAACCCTTGCAGGTGAATTCTTGGTAACCGGATAAATCGTCATCGCACTCCAGAATCCGGCATCACGAATCATCGGGATTGTATGCTCCTCACAATGATCAAATGTGACCCTCTCTGGATCAACACCGCCATGCCCTTTAAGATAATCAACCAGCATACGGGTACCCTTAAGCTTGTCGTTGAGATGCGGCGTGTGTATCCAGATAAGCTGATTATACTGTAAAGCCAGTTCAACCTGCGCCTCAAACACCTTCATCTCATTGGGGGTGTTCTTATTCAGCCCGATCTCTCCTATACCAACAACATTGGGCCTCTCCAGAAACTCAGGTATAAACGCCAACACCTCCCGCGCCAGCCCGAGGTCATCCGCTTCCTTTGGATTAAGACAGATCCATGCGTAATGCTGAATAAGATATTGCGCAGCACGTTTGGGTTCAAATGTCGTGATATGCGTAAAATAATCATAAAACGCAGCAGCCGAGGTACGGTCATACCCGGCCCAGAATGCCGGTTCACAGCAGGCAACCGTATGCATCCTGACCATACGCTCATAGTCCTGCGTCGTACGGGCAATCATATGGATATGCGGTTCGATAATTTTCATGAGGCCTCCTCCG
This sequence comes from uncultured Victivallales bacterium, assembly GCA_964576795.1. Lineage (GTDB taxonomy): Bacteria > Verrucomicrobiota > Kiritimatiellia > UBA8416 > UBA8416 > JABGOW01. The sequence goes on along the minus strand of CAZNWT010000066.1, from coordinate 813 downwards.
AAAAAAGCAACTGAAACTGCACAACCCGGTCATTTTCCGGTTGAGTCAGTAATGCAGCAGCCTTGCGCAGACGCAGTAGCCGCGGATCAATAGTCACCTCATCGAACCCCGGAGCACGGGCAATACGATCCATCCCCGCCGCCGTCTCGAGCAACGCCGAACGCATATCCAGATAATACATCTCAAGCAGCTTATCCGCATCGAGACTCTTTCCAATTTTCATAGGACTTCTCTCCATTATTTCCCACGTAATACATACTCCTTTAGACGCAGAATTATACCCTCTGGTTCACTAAAATAAATAGATAAACTCAAAATAAAACCTTCTACCGCCAATACTCAGCCGACCTACTGAAAATGGTTCTCTACGTCAGAAAGGTCATTACAACTGCAGAGATCCAAGCCCACCTCGAACAGCACCACACCGCGACACTAGAAGAACTCCGACAAATTGTCCTCGAAACCCAAACAACCCCATCCTCCACGTAAGGCAACCGAACCGCTCGGGAATTGGCTCACACTGTCACCAATGCTCCTTTACTGGCCATATTGGCCAGTAAAGGAGCATTATTGACAGTGGGGCGTCATCAGTCGGACATACTTCAAGGGCAGTGTCCCAAATTCAGGCTTATTGTCCATCTGCATTGAATGCTTCGTGAAAAGCAACGGTGCCTTTAGGTGTAAATCCATCGAAGGAGCGCGCGAGAAAGACCTCCGGGGGAACACCTTCCAAAACAAGTCCGGCAGGGTTCTCAAACCCAAATTTTCTGTAGTAGTCCGGATGCCCCACAACGCAGCATCCTGCAGCATTCA
>CAZNWT010000065.1:0-25240 GCA_964576795.1 uncultured Victivallales bacterium | reverse complement strand
TAGCATACAAGTAATACAGGCCTGACTATACTCACTTCAGATGAAACAGCCCTGCAATGAGGGGTGCATCTGTAAATTTCCGGATTGGTATCGAAATATTGCGCAGGTAGCTCGGTCCCCGACTAAGCAGTTCGACGAAGCGTAACCGACGAAGTGGAGGGACAAAGAGAGCGACGAAGTGTGCGCTTCCTACTCCGCCCTCACTTCGCTCGTGGCTACGAAGAACGAGTCGCGTTCTCCTTACACTTAATCCCACACTTCGTCGAACTGCTTAGTCGATTCTGGCAGTGGCAAGAACTCACAATTTACCCACAAATTTTCTTAAAGAGCCAAAATCTATGATCTGCCGAATATCTCGACTCGAAAACAGTCTGAAAAAACGCACATCCATGAAGAGCCGCATCTTCACCGGATTATATAGGGTGGAAGTTTGATACACGACAAGTAGGCACACATTCCCGACAATCCCTGTCGGGGTTCCCAACTTGGAGAGTTGCACATATTGTGGATCAGTGCGTGCAACGCGAAAATGCCAGAAAATGAGGTAAGTTTCAGACTATTGCTTCGAGCTCGGCCCATCGTTCGACGAGGGTTTCGAGTTCTTGCGTGATGGCGGCTGCCTGTGCGGTTGCAGCCGCAATCTCTATTGCTGCTTGTTTATAGAAATTGGGATCACACTGATCGGCAACACGTTTTGCCTGCTCGACTTCGAGCGCCTCGATCCGAGGGCCAATGTCTGAAAGTTCTTGCGTTTCTTTGTAGGTTAACTTGCGTTTGGGCGAGTGGTTTGGAGCCGATGTGGCTGCTGTGGTTTTGGTGGGTTCCGCTCGCGCTTGTTGGCGTTGGGAAATCCAATCATCATACCCGCCTACATATTGTCCCACACGTCCACGCTCTTCAAGTACCAACGTGCTTGTCACCACATTGTTCAGAAAAGTCCGGTCGTGACTCACTAGCAGTAGTGTTGTGGCATTTTGCAGAAGTTGCTCTTCTAACAGCTCAAGCGTTTCTGCATCGAGATCATTGGTTGGCTCATCCATTACGAGGAGGTTGCACGGTTGTAGGAACAACTTTGCAATGAGCAGACGATTGCGCTCGCCACCTGAGAGAACGTATACAGGAGTTCTTGAGCGTGCCGGGGTAAAGAGAAAATCCTGCAAGTAGCTGTAGATGTGTCGCTGTTGACCACCGACCTCCACAAAGTCGTTATCTCCAGCAACATTTTCTGCAATGGTTTTCTGGCCATCTAATACAGATCGCAGTTGATCAAAATAAGCAATTTGAAGCCGCGTGCCCAGCGTGATGGTTCCGCTCGTGGGTTCAAGTTCGCCACATATCAGCTTCAGAAGTGTTGTCTTCCCTGAGCCGTTAGGCCCAATAATTCCGATACGCTCACCTCGCAGAATGCGAACATCGAAATCGTTTATGATGGGAGTTGTATCGCCAGGATAGGTGAAAGAGACCTTTTTGGCTTTGATGACTTGCGCCCCCGAGCGCGCGGCCGTTTGCAGTTGGAAGCGACTTTCTGGTTCTACCTTGCGGCGGTTTCTAAAGGTTTCCCGCATGGTCTTCAGTGCGCGAACTCTGCCTTCATTGCGCGTGCGCCGCGCTTTGATTCCCTGGCGTATCCACGCCTCTTCCTGCGTAAGCCGTTTTCCGCGTTTCTGCCACTCGGCCTCCTCGTCGTCGATCAGCTGCTGTTTGCGGTTTAGAAACGTGTCGTAGTTGCAGTTCCAGCCTGCCAGCGTGCCGCGATCCAGATCAATAATACGTGAGGCTAGTTTTCTGAGAAAAGTGCGATCATGTGTGATGAAGAGGAAGGTTCTCACTTGGCGTTTTAGAAAGCCCTCGAGCCACTCGATTGAGGCAATATCCAGATGGTTTGTGGGTTCGTCCAGAAGCAGGACGTTGGGATCGCACACGAGAGCACGTGCGAGGAGGACGCGTCGTTTCAGTCCCCCCGAAAGGGTTTCGAAATGTGAATCCGGATCAACATCCAGCCGTGACATTGCCTGCTCGGCGGCATCCTCGTGTTCCCAGTGATCGAGCGTGGCATGACTAGGCATGCCGCTTTCCACGATACTACGAACGGGGCCACTAAGATCATCGGGGACATCTTGAGGAAGGTAGGAGATGCGAATCCCCGGAGCGCGAAGCACTGTGCCGCTATCGGGTTCCATCTCCCCCGATAAGATTTTAAGAAGCGTTGATTTTCCGGCACCATTGCGCCCCACAAGGCAAGCGCGATCCCCGCTTTCCACGTGAAGGTCCATATGATCGAGAAGCGGATCGCCCCCAAACCGAATGCTAACATCTTGCAGACTCAGAAGTGCCACAGTTTCAGGCTCCTATTTCATGTTGTAGGCGAGAAATTCGCATTTCAGATCGCCATTGGAGAGGGGCACTGAAAACTTTGGCTTTGCCGATATGGCGCGCTGATAGTCGGGGCTTCCCGCCAGAATACAGACGCGCCATCCGTGCAGGCGGCTGAATACCCCGCCCACTTTCTGACAGAAATCAGAGGCCTTTTCTAAGCGAACCCCATAGGGGGGATTTGTGACGATGAATCCTTTTGGCCCCGAGCCCTGGAGATCCATGACATCCTGATGTTTGAATGCGAGGCGAATGCCTGCAGTCCGCGCATTGGCTTTTGCCGCTTCCAGTACGGTCTCATCATTATCAGACGCCACGATCCTTGCAGACGTGCCGGCAGCGGCGCGTCGCAGCTCGCCTCGCAGGGCTTTAAGATCTGCTTCCTTTTCTGTGTTGAAGTTGGCCCATCGCTCAAAGCCAAACTGTTCACGCGTCAACCCCGGAGCAATGTTGGCGGACCACATTGCGGCCTCAATGGCAATGGTGCCAGATCCGCACATTGGGTCGATAAGCAAGGATTTGCGATCCCATCCCGAAATTCGGAGTATAGCGGCGGCTAAGGTTTCGCGTAGCGGGGCGTCTCCTGTTTCCGTGCGGTAGCCTCGGCGGTGCAGGGGTTTTCCAGAGACGTCGAGGTAGACGGCAGCCTTATCGTTGGCGAGATGCATAAAGATGCGCACATCAGCATCTTCACGATCCACGGAGGGGCGCTGCTCTGTTTTCTCGCGCACCTGATCCACAATGGCATCTTTTACCTTTAGGGCAGCAAAGCCACTGTGATTGATTTGGTTGGCACGGCAAACGGCATTCACCGAGAGCGTCTGGCGATGGGTTATATAAGGGGACCAGTCAACTGCGCTGATGCCATTGTAGAGGGCATCTTGCGTGGGGGCGGGGAAGCGTGCAACAAGTAGCTGGATCCGTTGGGCAATCCGACTCTCCAAACAGGCACGCCAACCGTCCCGCCAGGTCCCGCGAAAGGGGACGCCGCCGCGGTTGAGGCGTACGCTTGAAAATCCAAGCTCGCGTAGCTCTTCACAGAGCGCACGTTCAGTTCCAGGAATAGCTGCGGCGAAGAATTCATGCATCGGTTGGGGATGGGGTGGCATGTTACAATCCTGCCTTTGCTCGTATGGTTTTGATGGCATCCAATATTTTGGGAGCTTTCCCGCGGGCGGCCTTGCGGGTCATGAAATTCTCTAACATATCCCAATCCTCTGCGGTTGGTGTGTGGTCATAATCCCACTGTTCCTGATCGGCTCGTTTAAATTGCCATTTAAAGGCGCGCAACGAAACGCGAACACGCGTTTCGCGTTTGACTCCATCAGGAAGCCTTTCTGTCCATGAAAGCGTATTCTTCATTGTTTGCGTTTCTATCCGAGGGCGACATCCAAAATCATCATTACCGAAAAGCCGATCATAGTCGCCATGGTCACGATGTCGATATTCTTGTAGTTGCGTTGTGATTCGGGGATTAACTCTTCGACCACAACAAAAATCATGGCCCCCGCCGCAAAGCAGAGTGCATAGGGGAGAATGTTTTGCATCTTCATGACGAACAAAGCCCCAATGACACCGGCAATGGGTTCCACAACGCCAGAAGCTTGTCCCAGAAAGAAACTCTTTCCTTTGGACATTCCCTCGCGCCGCAGCGGAACCGAGACTGCGGTTCCCTCGGGGAAGTTCTGAATGCCAATGCCAATTGCCAATGCAATCGCACCGCCGATGGTGGCGGAAGGCAGGTGGGCTGCAACGGCACCAAATGCAACGCCAACGGCAAGTCCTTCGGGAATGTTATGCAGCGTGATGGCGAGCACCAGCAATGTACTCCGCTGCCATGAAGTTTTGATGCCTTCGCTTTTGTCCAAACTTAGTCCGGGGTGCAGATGGGGAAGAAACTTATCCGTGAGTCGCATGAAGATGCCGCCACCCATGAAGCCAATGGTCGCGGTAAGCCATGGAATGTGCCCTAACCCCTCTGCCATTTCGATGCCCGGGGCAAGAAGAGACCAGAAACTGGCGGCGATCATGACGCCGGCCGCAAACCCGAGCATGGAATCCATAACCTTCTGATTCACAGCTTTGGTGAAGAACACGAGAGATGCCCCGGCAGCTGTGACGGCCCAGGTAAACAACGTAGCCATAAAGGCCTGCATTACCGGACTGAATTGCTCTAGGAATTCGATCATATATCCCCCTAGTGTGAGTTAAGTGTCATAACAAGTTTGGAATGATACCACGATGGGGTGGATATGCAAGAGGAGGTCGCTGTGGGGAGGGGACTGTGGAGAGTAGAGGGTAACCGAGCTAAAAGGCGGGGGTGCCATTCTCTGCAATCTGCGGCCCTGAATCGAGCCCGGGGTTCAAGCACCCGAGGGCGGGCCACCTCCATTACTGCATCAAGCGAAGTCCTGCAAAAATGGAGTTGGGGCGCCCTTGCCCCGAATACGCCACAGGAAGTGGATGTTGGGGACGTGGAAAGGACTGGCGAAAGGCTGGTGAGAATCGGGGCTTGAACTGCCCCCTACTTCTCTTCAGTTTACTTGCTCAATCTTGCATTGGCCTCACGCTTGCCGACTGTGCGAAGGGCAAAGAGCGATGCCTTTGTTTTTCCCCTCAGTTGAAGTGGGCCGTTCTTCCGTTCCCAAAGAGTGACGGATGGTAATGAGACATTGAGAAGCTTGGCGAAATTGGCCTGAGAAACGCCGAATTTAGTCCTGAGCTGTTTGATTGTTTTACTCGTCGGCCTGAAACGGTTGAGCTTGTCGTTGGCAACTTCGGGAGTCTTAGCGACGGGTGGGGGGGGCGGCAGGCATTTATGAATAGCTTTTACTTCTCGCCTGAGTTCGGCACATTCCGCCTTTACTGTCGCAAGGGACTTCTTCAGGGCAATGTTGGTCTTGTTCTGATTCTGAAGAGCATCCTTGAGTTCTTTTCTTGTCAGTCTTGTGATCTCTTCTCTGATTGGCTTATTAAGGTCTGGCATTGGTCTTCTCCTGTTGGAATTTGTAGAGGCAAAATGGCAAGGTTAGAGGGAAATTGCAAGAATGGAGTCAGGTCATGTTGGCAAAGCTCTGCGGTTCCCCCAAAAATCCGGCCACCCCTTAAGAGAGAGTTTGCATCCGAAATATGGTAGAGAAGGAGGATGCAAATGGAAAAATAAAGACAGCAGCACTTGGACAGTTTTAAGGCAAAAGTGGCACTCTTCGCTGGACAAGCGGGCCCTGCATCAGGTATTCAGAAAAGTGTGCGTGTGAGGAATCTGACCCTCACGGCGCTACGCCCTCAGCCCTGCGGGCTGCTCCTTCGGGGATGGACTTCGCGCCGTGAGGGTGTATCAGAACAGGGCGGTGGTAGCCCGTCTAGGAGCGCAACAAAGCCGATGCAAATTCTCTCTTAATTCTGCCAGTCGGTGGCCGAAGGATGGGGGGAAGCGCACCCAAACATGAGGACCGTCATGCACAAGATAAATATAATTCTGATCCTATTGCTGGTTGGCTCTGTCTATGCAGCAGCGCCAGAGTACGATTTGGAGCTGCCCGGCTGTGGGTTTCAGCGTGCCATAGATGCAAGCGAGGAGGGCGATACCGTTGCTTTGCCGAAGGGTACCTTCATACTGCACCGCGGGCTGTGGCCGAAGGCACGCATGCACCTAGCAGGCAACGACACGGTCTTTATTGTGCCACAAACACCGGCCATCGCAAAGGTCGCCGCCGCTCCGAAGAAAGGTGAGAACGCTGTTCGCGTGGAGGACAGCTCTGCATTTATCGCGGGCATGGAAGTGGCCCTTCGTTATGCGCCCGGTCAGGAAAAGACCACATCTGTGTGGACACGAACAGGTATCATCTCAGAAGTGAAGAAGGACCGCTTGATTCTTGCAGCCCCGGTTCCCGTAGACTGGAACGGGAAGAAGAGCATTCATGTGGGAAACGTCTTCTCGGCCGTGTATATAGATCAGCAGGGAGGCGTCACGCTCAGCGGCATCACTGTGCGCGGTCGCCACGCACCGGATGGCGAATCTTGGGGATCGGGTGCCTTCTTTCTTGCCGCTTTCTCTTCCTTCAATTGTGGCGACATAACCATTCGTGACTGCGTTGCCGAGAACTGGCCGAGTGATGGATTCAGTATGCAGTCAGGTGGCAACGTCCGAGTCTACGACTGTGAAGCTCGTGGGAATGCTGTTCACGGGTTTCATGTGGGCACCTGGCTGACACGATCATGGATTGGACATGTATTGGCGGAAGACAATGGGAGCTGCGGACTGTTCTATTGTCTGGGCAACAATGAGGTGATTGCTTCACGCAGTACATTCCGCAATAATTCAGACTATGGTATTGGCAACATTGGCGATGCAGGTGATACAGATTGCCTGGTTATCGACAATACCTGCGAGAAAAACGGAAGGGCAGGGATCCACACGGGCATGTACTACTCCAATACACGCACATGCACGAAATGCTTTGTGGTGCGCAATAAGTGCTCCGGAAACGGTGGTACGAACGGCACCGAGATTCTGCTGGAGGATTCCGTGCGAATGGTCATCTACGATAACGAACTGGTATGCGTACCGGGAGGCACGGCGATAGCTGAAGGCACCGTGCACCGCGGTTGTTACGAGAATTACATTGTTAGCAATCGTATTTCACAGGCGTGTGCAGAGGCAGTGAAAATTCAGAGCAAGAAGACGATTGTCACAAATACCTGGCCGGGACCTGTTCCGGAAGAACGACAGGCAGTTCTGAAGAGACTGGTTGAGGCCGAAACCCGATATGAGGCGGACTATCTGGATTACAAAAGGAGCACGAAATGAAACGACTGTCACTCTGGATCACAATGGTAATTCTCTCGTCACTTCCACTCGCTGCGCAGCAGAGCCTGGAGGTGCGTGGTATGCAGGCACTTTATGCGGAAGGGGATGTCACGATTGATGGTGACCTGTCGGATTGGGACTTGTCTGGCCAGCGGCTGTTCTGCCGTGACATCGCCTCCATGCGCGACACGATGTCTGCACGCGTTGCGGTGATGCATGGGCCGAAGGCCCTGTACGTATCCGTGGAGTGGCGCGATCCGTCGCCGATGAATAATCCGAATGCGCCGGATTCGGGGAAAGGCTGGGCCGGAGACAGCTTGCAGATGCGTATTGTCAGCGATCGGCTATGCCATATTACGGCGTGGTATGCGAGGGGCGAAGGTGTGCCGTTTATTGAAATTGAATATGGTATCTCAGCGAAGCAGCCTTTCGGGGACGGCAAAGTTTGCTTGGCTCAGAAGAAGGGCTGGGAGCTGGAGCAGGGGGCGGCTATGGCCTTTCAGAAGAGCGGCGATGGTCGCGGATACGTGCAGGAGCTCCGGTTGCCATGGTCGCTTGTTTTTAAAGATGACGCCAAGCGTGCGGGTGCAAAACTCGCCAGTACATTCGCAATGGCTTGGGGAACGGACAAGCTGGAGTCGCGACTGGTTGGGAATCTGGCTACGAATGTTGTACGACCGGTGCAGCAGTTCTGGCAGACGCCGGGCGGATGGGGGGCTCTCCGGTTGCTTCCTTCCGGACACACACCGCCGGTATCGATCGACGCTGCCGTTCAGGAGTTCACAAGCGAGCTTCTTGTGGGCGACAATGGAGAGGTGTTGCGTTACAGAATGCTGAGTCCCAAGCACAAAGCCGAGGAGGCGAAGCTTCCGCTCGTACTGTTCCTGGACGGTGTTGGCGGGCGTGGCTACGAGAATACGGAACAGCTTTTAACAGCAGCCTGGCAATTCGCTGTACCGCAGCGTTTACAGACGCGGCCATGCTATGTTGTCGCACCCCTATGTGTTCCCGAATGTCGTTGGGTTGAAGTGGATTGGGGTCTGGACAAGCACGAAATGCCGGAAGAGCCTTCGCTACCGATGCGACTGACATTTGAACTGGTCGATCGTCTCGTTAAAGAGCTTGCGATCGACAGCGCACGGATCTACGTGACGGGCCTGTCTATGGGAGGGTTGGGCACATGGGATGCCATTCAACGACGCCCTGACTTCTTTGCAGCGGCGGCGCCGGTCTGTGGGGGGGGAGACACAGCGCAGGCCACGCGGATTTCACATCTTCCTATATGGGCCTTTCACGGAGCCAAGGATGCTGTTGTCAAGACACAGCGCAGCCGAGACATGATTGAAGCGATCAAGACCGCGGGTGGCAATGCGAAGTACACCGAACTGCCCGGCGTGGGTCACAACGCGTGGGTTGCGGCGTATACCGGTGAGGACCTCTTCACCTGGCTCTTTTCGCAGCACAAGTGATCCTGTATTCCGGCGATTGGCTTTCACAAGACATGAGAGCCGCCGTCCTGATAATCATGTGTCTGGGCTTCGTCTTTGCCGACCGCGGGACGCGGTATGCCCAGGTTATTTCATCTGTGTCTGCGGCCATATCCCACCCAACTTACGGTCCCAACTCGACATCCACTCGATAGAACATAGAATTTTCTGAATGAGTGTTCGTGAATGATTTCTGAGTTCCATCACCTTCGACTTGGTATGCTGGATTAGTTGACCAGTCGGTATTTAAATTGGCGTTGCTATAGACGGAGTAGGTGCGGTTAGAAACTGTGGACCATGAGAATACCGAGTCAGTTTGATTTGAAGCCGTTGTCATATCTTTGATTTGGAAGACATCAGTTCTATTCGTTGGTGATGTCCCTGCCGTAAGTTCATCATTGTCCTCTGAGCCGTCTCCGTCTGAGTCCGACAGAAATGGGCTGGTTCCGTAAATACTGTTCTCGTCGTAGTCTAGTATCCCGTCACCATCCAAATCACTGTTGCCGAATGAAGCCAGAACTATTTTGTCTGAGTCCATTACTAGGGATTCATTGGTAGATGTCCCCGATAAATCCCCTGACCAGCCTTGGAATGAGTTACTAGCAGATGATGCGGTAAAAACCACGGATGTTCCCAGAGTATACCAAAGGTTTGACGAAGTGCTTGGAGAATCAGTCAGAGGGGTAGGGGACAAATCCGCGCTTCCGCCACCAGAAGAAACTACTTCAAGGAATGCACATGCAACGGTTGGTCTGTCCGCAAAGTTGGTGCTCCATCCATTTGCATTGTAGTGGTAGTAAAATATAACACTAGGGCTTGATATTGATTCGAAAATGGGAGCCCCTGTAGTGGGCTGATCACCCTCGAAGTAGACTTTTGTCAGGCTACTGCAATATGCGAATGCAACAACTCCGATGCTCGTGACACTGTCGGGAATTGTTATGCTTGTCATAATGCATTCAGCGAATGCATTAGCACCGATGTTAGTGACACTGTTGCCAATGGTTATGTTTGTCAGGCTAATGCAACCTGTAAATGCACCACTGATGCTCGTGATGCTGTTACCAATGGTTATGTTTGTCAGTCCACTGCAACGATAGAATGCCCAATAGGGAGTATCTTTCCGTGCTTGTTCGGGCGAGTTCGGCTGCTGGTGACGTTTTTGCTTTCAATCGTACTCGGAATTACTACGTCTCCGCCAGCACCTCCGTAGTCCGTAATCTCAACGGTATTGCTAGATGTTTCCTCGTAGGTGAAATCGCCGGACTGCAACGCTATTACTTGAACGGGAAGCAGGCCTAGGAGAATGAATAGCCAGCGATGCATTGAATCCTCTGTATAAGAAATGTGAAATGTGCGACAGAGCGACTGTACTGCTTCTGATTTTAGGTGTCAATTGGCGTTGAGGCGAAATAGTAGTGGCGAGATAGCTCAGTTGGTAGAGCAGAAGACCCCCAAAAAAAACTCTCCAAAACTCTCCAAACCCGCCCCCAAAACTCCTCGATTCCTACCGTAGCCGTACCCTAGCCGCCACAGAATCTGCCACAGAGGAAAATGGGGCAAAAAACGACTTGTTGTAAGTCACACATGGAAGAAGGGGCGGGTCACCAAAGGTGCTTTTTTGCGAAAGCGTGTCCGGAGCCTATTTTGAAGTACTTTTCAAGTTCAGCTGCCTTGTCTTTTGTGCGTACTCCGATGCTGGCGATGAGTTCCCATGGACGATACTTGGAGGTGTGTGGAGAACCGCCTGCATTGTGCTTTTGGAGCCTGGCATCCAGATCGTCCGTCATCCCCACGTATGTCTTCTTGGGGTTTGACATGCTGCGTAGTAGGTAGACGTAGTACATGATGGCGTGTGTCCTTCGCTTGCTTGCCACGCCCTACTCCGCCCTGCGCCTGAATACAGGCTTGCGCTACGAAGGGCATCCTTCGCTCATTTCCATTCAATAGCCTTATTATCAAAGCGAAGGATGGCTTGCCATCCGTAGCTCAAGTCCGTATTCGGACGCAGAGCGAAGGATGGTGGCGAGAAACGGAATCGAACCGCCGACACAAGGATTTTCAGTCCTCTGCTCTACCAACTGAGCTACCTCGCCATGAGAAGGAATGCGGTTTATATGAGATTTTGCGGGGGGTGTCAATGGTTTAGACCATCTGTGCTATCGGTTACGGGATGCTTCATTCTCGTGACTCTCTTCGGATGGACTCTAGTCTGTCGTGACTGGTGGAGCATTCGTCTCGTCAGCCGTGTCGGCCACTGCGTCCGCGGGTGGGGTGGGTGGGGGTTCGTTCGCTGTCGCATCCTCCTCGGTATGAGGTTCCGCTTTTGGGCGGGGGTAGGGGGCGGCATGTACATCTTGCTGTGCCTTTTGCCAGATAGCGTCCCACCGGGGTTCGCAATTAGCGCGCCATTCATCGGTGTCCCCTTTGCCAATAGTTGCAGATGCGGTGTCTCCAATACCCTCGCCGACCGTGATTGCGGTATCAACGGCCGTGTTTATGCCTTCGGTAACAGTGCCAACCGTTGCCGTTTTAAGACCTTCACCGATCTCGGTTAGGTCTGCCGTAGCGATCCCCTTTGCTGTTTGTAAGACTCCTTTGCCCAGGCTACCGACCATTTTGATCGCCCCCAGGCCTACGGCTGCTGTTGTTTTGGCAGCGGCTCCTGCGACTTCGATGCCTGCGCTTCCCAAGTCTGTTGCAATTCCCCCGACGAGTGCCCCGGGGCGTCCGATAAGGTTAAAGAGTGCTGTAGAGACATTAATCTTTGGGTTGCTTGGTGTTCCCCCCACGGCAAAAACGGCAGTATTATCTTCGGTCTTAACGCGGGCTTTGCAGTCCAGAATGTGTTCTGCCATTGTGAGGTCTACATAGGCGTCCACGCAGGATCCTCCCAATATTTGAGAGACTCCGATAGGAACGACTCCGCTCAGGGGTTTGAGTTCGACTCCTACGAGCCGAACTGCGGCGGCAACGGCAACAACGGCAGGGACGTTCGTGCCGATGGCTCCCAACTGGGAAACAATCCCCAAGTGTGCATCGTGCATATCAGCCTGTTTTAGGAGCGCGGTCAGGATAAGGGATCCAAAAAACTCCTCCGTTTCTGGTGCGGGGTCAAAGACAATGTTGGTTGCGAATATATTACACTCTGTGATGTGAGCTACGAGAGGGGGATCGTAGGTCAGGTCGCGATATGAGATAGATAAATTCCGCACGTTGAATATTTTTGCTGTCACCGCGGGTGGCTGTATCGTGGCGCTTTCTTTTTCCGGTACGGCATTTGTGCTGGCATCTCCGGCTAGGGTATCAACATTCATAACGCCATTTGTGTTTCGAATGACATTGAGAGCCAGATTATCGATGGTAATGGAATCGACGGTGATTGGACTTTTAAAAGCGCTGGGAATGTTTAGGTCAACCGTTGCTTTTCCCAAGGAGAAAAGGTCTCCCTCTCCGAACCCCTCGGGCTGTTTAATGGAGATGTCAGCGACAGAGAGACGTCCGCGTAGCAGAACCATGTCGACCCCCCCCATGGATGTTTTTGTGCCGAGAATGCCAGGGAGAGCTCTGTTGGCCACTGCGACGCCCACGATTGGAATCACAATGCGCAGCACAATCAGAATCCCAAATACCCAAAGTAGAACTTTCCCGAACCGACGGCATTTGCGGTGTGATGATTTCATATGTTTTAAGTCCTCCTGTTAAGCGTCTATGATGGGTGTGCACAGATATGCTGCCACTTTTTGGGCATTATGTCATAAAAATAAATCTATAACTTGGGCTGCGACTTTATAGTTTCCCTCCTATAGCTGTGCCATTTGTTATTTTTGAACACACAAAGACCGCGAAATCTGTCATCCCAATCCCGACATACGTCGGGACGAGGGATCTCAGGCCCCCGGTAATGCTTGAGATTCCTCGGCAAGCTCGGAATGACAATAGCCCCTTTTGGATGGTCCGTGTTCACGTCCTTCGCTATCGGTTTTGATTTTCGCGTTTTAACGAACGGATTGGCCGAGACGGCCAACGTGACAATGAAGAGTGTGACGCTGCTACTTTCCATGATGAAAAGCGGTATCATGTTCATGGCGCGATGGCTCCAGAAATAAACCGCACTGCCGTGGACATTTAGGGCGATAAAACCGCCCCTCCGAAGCGAGTTGAGTTCGTCGTGCCGCCGTGGCATACTTTCAGACGTTCGATGCATATCAAAATGCAATCAAGGAATAGTCTATGCGTATTCTTATTATTGGGGCCGGCAACACGGGACGTAACCTGGCGTTGAAGCTGTGCGAGATGGATCATGACGTGGTCATCGTCGATCATGATCCAGAACAACTTGCCGCGCTGGATGCTCAGTTGGATTTGATGACCGTCTTAGGTGAAGGGTCTTCCCCTGAAGTCCTTGTGAAGGCCGAGCTCTCCAAAGCAGATCTGGTGGTTGCTGTTACGAGTGGTGATGAGGTTAATATTCTTGCCTGTCAATTTGCCTACGCTGCTGGCGTTGCCCATAAGGTTGCTCGTGTGTCGAATCCCGCGTTGGCGCACTCAACGCTTCTGGACTTCAAGCAACTTGGCGTTGATCTGATGATCAGTCAGAACGAGGAGGTTAGCCGAGAGATTTTCGATGTGCTGAGAAATCCGGGATTGACGGAGTTGACTGAGCTTCTGGACGGTCGACTTGTGATTGCGGGTGTTCGGGTTAAAAAAGGGGGACCGTTACTTAAGGGATCCCTCGCCGAGTTGCATGCAGAGCCTATGGTTTCGAGTGCCCGGTTTGTGGCGCGGGTGCGTGACGAGCACTTGAGCCTTCCGTATGGTGAAACCCGCTTTCAGGTCGGCGACGATCTTTATGTTGCGATCACGCCGGAGCATCTCCCTACATTTCTCGATTGGGTCTATCCCGGTCGGCGAGCATTTGGCAAGACGGTGCTTGCTGGAGGGGGTGGATTGGGGTTGGATTTGGCGCATCGGATGGAAGCGGGCCGGATGCCAGCCGTTCTGCTGGAGCGAGATGCGGTCCGTGCGGGAGAGTGCTCGGAATCGCTAAAATCGACTCTGGTGCTTCATGGTGATGCTTCAGATCGTGAGACCTTAATTAATGCAGGGGTTGGCGATAATACGGCCTTTGTTGCGATTACGGGGGATGAGGAGCTAAACATTATTGGTTGCATGTTGGCGCATAAGCTTGGAGCGACATTCACACTTGCCCAAGTTACAAAGCCGGATTATGTGCCTGTTATTCGCGGGCTTGGCCTCTTGGATAGTGTCGTTAGCCCCCACCAGTGTATGGTGAATGCCATTCTTCACTTTGTTCGCGGTCAGCATGTTAAGGCTGCGGTTCGCTTGGGCCGGGTTCCGGGGGAGTTTCTTCATGTTGCCATTCGCAAACGGCATCGGTGGGTTGGCAAACCCATTTATAAGGTAAAGATGCCCGGCAGATGCCTGATTGCTAGCGTTTGCCGCGATGATCAGATTCACGTTCCGACTGGCGACCTCATTCTCCAAGCAGGTGACCAGCTTGTAATGTTCGCTTTGCCGGCAGACGTTGATCGTGTCGACAATGCCTTTAAAAGCTAAGGATCTTCGTTGTGAATACTAAACCCGTATTACATCTTATTTCCGTTATGCTCTTGGTCCTGGGTGTGGCAATTGGATTGTGTGCCGGGATTGCGTGGTTCTATGACGATCCCCTGCGGATGCAGCTTGGACTGCTTCTATCTGCAGGGCTGGTGATGCTCGCGGGTCTTGTCATGTTTATGCTGACGCGGGGGCCGGTGGATCTTTCCCGGCGGGATGGGTTTGGTATTGTCGCTCTGGGTTGGATCGCTGCGGCGGTAGCTGGAGCGCTTCCCTATATTGCAACGGGGATCATTACAGATCCGGTTTCCGCCGTGTTTGAGTCGATGTCGGGGTTCACGACGACGGGGGCTTCAGTTCTATCCAATTTGGAGAGTATTCCTTATGGTGTGCTCTTCTGGCGTGCCTTGACGCATTTCTTTGGTGGCATGGGCGTTTTGGTTTTGTGTGTCGCGATTTTGCCGTTTCTGGGGGTTGGCGGCATGCAGATCTATCGCGCAGAGATGCCCGGGCCTTCGAAGGATCGCCTTACGCCGCGCATTGCGACAACCGCCAAGCTACTGTGGGGCGTCTATGTGCTGCTGTGTGTTGCCGAGGCGGTGTTGTTGCGTTTGGGGCATATGAGCTGGTTTGACGCCTTCTGTCATGCCTTTGCCACCATGGCGACGGGAGGTTTTTCAACCCGTACCGCCAGTGTAGCGGCCTATAATAGCGTATACATCGAGACGGTGATTATTGTCTTCATGTTCCTGGCGGGAACCAACTTTGCTTTGAACTACCGCGCTTTACGCGGCAAGCCGCTTTGCTATTTTCGGGATCCTGAATTCAGGTTTTACGTGGGCGCATGGTTGACGGCAACCGTGGTGATTATTGCCAATATCTATGGCAAGGTGTATCCCTCATTTTGGCACTCTGTTCGTGCCGCCTTCTTCCAGTCTACGTCAATTATGACGACAACAGGCTTTTGCACCGAGAACTTTGATAAGTGGCCGGGGGCATCCAAAGTGGTGCTGATCTTGTTGATGTTTATTGGCGGCTGTGCCGGATCGACCGGTGGCGGAATGAAGAACATTCGTGTTTTCGTCCTCATAAAAAAGACGTTGCGGGAAATTCGCCTGTTTATGCAGCCACAAGCGGTATTGAAGGTGAAGATTGGTGGGAATCCAGTTGCGCAAGAGGTGATATCGCACATCTCTGCATTCTTCATTCTCTTCATATTGGTGTTTGCGATGGGGACACTGCTCATGACGTTCTTTACCCCGGATCTACAGACAGCATTGTCTTCGGTGATAGCCACCCTTGGAAACATTGGGCCGGGATTGGGAGGGGTTGGTGCTGTTGAGAACTTCGCAAAAATTCCTGCCGTGGGCAAAATGTTGCTAACGGTATTCATGTTATTGGGCCGATTGGAACTCTACACCGTTCTGATTATTCTGTTACCCAGTTTCTGGCGAAAATAGAGGCGGATCGGGGCTACACACGCATCATGCAGCAGTCAGAAAAAACGACGACACCGGGGCGGTTCGGAACGTTTGGCGGCGTCTTTACGCCCTGTACGTTAACGATTCTTGGCGTGATTATGTTTCTGCGCTTCGGCGAGGTCGTGGGGAATGCCGGCGTTCTGCATGCCATTGTCATCGTGTTGACCGCCAAGCTGATCACGCTGCTAACCGCACTCTCGCTTTCTGCAACGGCGACGAACACGCGCGTTAAGGGTGGGGGCGCTTACTACCTGATCAGCCGATCGCTTGGCATTGAGTTTGGCGGTGCGATTGGGGTTGTCTTTTATGTTTCCCAAGCCATCGCTGCTGCCCTCTATGTAATGGGCTTTACTGAGGCTCTGTTAGCTGT
Source organism: uncultured Victivallales bacterium (assembly GCA_964576795.1). Taxonomy (GTDB): domain Bacteria; phylum Verrucomicrobiota; class Kiritimatiellia; order UBA8416; family UBA8416; genus JABGOW01. Next base: position 9,139 of record CAZNWT010000065.1, on the reverse strand, counting down.
CATTCCCGCTCTGAGCGTTGCGCCGCGTCTGGTTGCCACCGTGGTTAACGGCTTTGTTTTTGTTTGCGTCTATATTGGCGCTGGGTGGACGATCAAGGTGCAGTATGTGATCCTGGGATTGCTGGGGCTGGCCATTGCATCCTTTGTCCTTGGCGCGCTTCAACTGTGGGATTATACGCTTTTGGTTTCAAATCTGGGAAGCAGCTACGCGACAGGTCATAATTATTGGATTATGTTTGCCCTCTTCTTCCCCGCTGTTACTGGCATCATGGCCGGGGCTAACATGTCGGGGGACCTGAAAGACCCCGGGCGCTCCATACCACGCGGCACACTCTTGGCTATTCTTTTCACTACAGTCGTTTATCTGGTGTTTGCGGTCCTGCTTGGTGCTTCGAGTTCGCGGGAAGCCCTTCAATCGGATTCGATGATTGTGTCGCGCGTTGCAGTGCTGCCGGTGTTGATATTGATCGGCGTTTTTGCCGCGACCCTCTCTTCAGCACTGGGTAGCATGATGGGTGCCCCTCGCATTTTGCAGGCTTTGGCGCGAGATAATGTACTGCCCTTTTTGAAGCCCTTTGCCAAGGGGAGTGGGGCAGCGGGGGAACCGCGGCGGGCAACGGTGCTGTCATTTGCGATTGCGCAGGGAGGCATCATGCTTGGCGATCTGAATGCCATTGCCCCAGTCATCACTATGTTCTTTATGATTACCTATGGCGCGATCAATGCCGCCACCTTCTTCGAAGCATTCAGCGGCAACCCCAGCTATCGCCCCACCTTTCGTTGGTGTCATTGGACGGTATCCCTAGCGGGTTCGCTGCTGTGCGGTGCTGTTATGTTTTTGATTAATCCGGCTTGGGCAATTGTTTCCGTGATTGCCATGGCTGGTATCTTCGTTTATCTGCGTCGGCAGGAACTAGAGTCATCGTGGGGCGACGTGGTCAGCGGAACTCTATTTGATCGCGTTCGCCGCAACCTGCTCCAGTTGGAGGATGTCGCCTATCATGCCAAGAACTGGCGACCGGCGATTCTCATTATGGGAGGCGGCAGCGGGGAGCGTCTCTATATGGCAGCACAGGGGCGACGCCTTGCCGGGTCGCATGGATTGCTCATATTGGGGCATGTGCTGACTGGCAATGCTGATGAGCTTCTGGAGCGGCATGGTAGCATTCAGCACGCACTCCGCAAGCAGATCGCAGATAACGCACTGGAAGCCTTTCCGGTTGTCACGATTGCCCCTGAGCTTACACAAGGAATCGCATCGCTCATACAGTGTTGTGGGGTGGGCGCCATACGCCCGAATATGGTCTTGTTTGGTTGGAACACCCATCCCGAACGGCGAGACGCTTTTGAAGAAAACCTTTGTACGGTTGTACGTCTTGGTCGCAGTATGGCTGTGCTTCGCTGTCTTGAGCCCCCTGAAGATATTTGGGAGGTGCGCCCGGGCACCGTGGACGTTTGGTGGCAGGGGGAGGGGCCCAATGGCAACCTGATGCTATTGCTTGCCCATCTGCTTTGCAGTAATCCTGACATTCCGGATCGCCGCATTAGACTTATGCGCATGCTGCATTCTGATGCTGGTCGCGACGAGGTACAGGCGCACCTGACCGCGCTTTCGCTTGATGTTCGCATTCCGTGCGATGCGGTCGTGGTAACGGGAGAGCATTTCACCCAAGTCCTGAGCAAAGAGAGTGCCGACGCTTCGCTGGTTATCTTGGGTATGCCCGATCCGCGGGAACAGGACTCAGGATTTGTCACGCACTGGGAATCGCTCGCGGGAGATCTGCCCAACGTCCTGTTTGTTTACAGCGCGGGTGATATGAGCCTGCATGCCTGAAAGATGTCTGTGGCCTTTGCAAAGGGTCTTCTGAATTATCTGCGGATAAATTGTAAGTTCTTTCCGCCTGCGCAGTATCTCGATACAAGATCGTTTATCGCTTCTTGTCTCCAGGTCTCGTTTGTGCATCCATCACGCGTTACCCTCAGATTCTTCAGAGGACCAAAACGTTCCGGTTGCTCTATATTGCCAGAATACGCTCATCTGTGCGTTCCTGATCACCATCGGCGGCAGGAAGATAGGGCTCGGTGCGATAGGCATTTACATTTCGCAGCCGATCAAGCACGTCGCTGATCGCCTGAACGCTGGCTAGGGAATTGTTTACCATCTCCAGCAGCGCCGGAGCGTTCTCTTGCCGCTGCATCAATTGAAGATAGGTAGACAGTACAGTTACTGGTTGGCCCAGATGATGGCATGCCGCGCCAATACTCTCAAACATCACCCGTTGGCGCTCGGCCTCCATGAGTTCCCGCCGCTGGCTTTCGACAGCATTGCGAAGTCGTCGTTTTTCGACAGCATTGCCGATCGCGCGAGAAAGAGCGGCTGTTGTGATACTACCCTTTACGAGGTAATCCATGGCGCCACGCTTCATGGCCAGCACCGCCGTTTCCTCATCACCGTTGCCGGTAATCATGACCAGCGCAGTTGTGGGGCGTGCCTCAAAGAGGCGCTCGATCCAATCCACTCCATTTCCCCCCGGCATAAAGTTGTCGATTAGCACACAATCTGCCTCCTCTGCCTGCAGGTGCAATAGGGCCGCATCCCCGCTGTCCGCTTCGAATACCTGGCAACGGTCACCGTGCACTTCAACCGATCGCAGTAACCGCTTTATGCTACTGCGAAAGCGTGCATCATCGTCAATAACAAGGATTCTACATTTGGCAGTTTCGTTCATCCCGCTATTCCCTCCATCCAGACGTCGGCACAGACACCCTCAACAGCTCTGTTGATGGCCTGCCGCAGCGCAGCGACCCGGCACGGCTTCTGAATAACTTCAGACACTTCATCCATAGCCAGCAGCATCTGTGTGTCAGCTTCGGACCCCGTCATAATAAGACACACAGCCTCTGGCGTTACGGCCTTGATCTTCCTGACTAAGTCCGTCCCCCGTAGCCCAGGCATCTGGTAGTCTGAAAGGATAACGTCGAAGGATTCCTCGCATGCCGCGGTAAGCGCAACGGCAGGATTGTCCATGAACACCATTTCCCACTCGTCTGCCATATCCGCCAGCAGACGCCGCAAGCTAAACAGAAGATAGGTTGCATCATCCACAACAAGTAACCGCCACTTTTTACCGTTCTTCATGGTCTCTCCCTTTCTGATTGTGCGTGATTGGATCAATTGGTAGCAGCACCCGAAATGTGGTTCCGCTTTTCGTGCCGTTTTCAAATGTTAATCTTCCACCATGTCGCCGAACAACGGAGGCGTAGGCAAGAGTCAACCCCTGACCATGGTGACGCCGTGTCTTGTCCGTCGTGAAGAAGGGCTCGAAGATTCGATTTCGAATCTCGCGACTCACGCCGCTTCCGGTGTCGGAAATTGTGACCATTACGTTGTCGTCATCGCTGCGCGTGCGGATGCAGATCTCACCAAGTCCTTCTTCCCCTTTGTCGGTACGCTTCAACATGATCGCTTCAACAGCATTGATTACCAGGTTCATGAACACCTGCTTGATCTCACCGGGAAGGCAAGAGACTTCGGGTAAGCATGGGTCTAGATCTGTTTTGCACTGTGCTGCGTACTTCCACACATTGCGTGAGACCTCAACAACACTCTCAACGGCTTCGTTGAGATTGATTCGTTTCATAACCCCCTCTTCACCACGTTGGGCAAACACACTCATGGCTCTTACGATTCCCGTGATATGATGCACCCCTTCCTGAGACTCCGAGAGGCAGGTCGCAATTTCACTAATTGCAGTATTCGGGAGACAGATTGATTTATCAGCCGCGGTCGCCTTGACGCCACGCTCCAACTCTTGCTGCATAAACGTTATGTTGGTTGTGATGAACTGAAGCGGAGTGTTGATCTCATGCGCGATGCCGGCTGCGAGCGTTCCGACGGCCTCCAGTTTCTGCGATTGTAGAAGCTCTTCTTCCAAACGATGGGTTACGGTTTCCGCCTTGACGACCCGACTCCGCAGTTGTTCCAGAACCAGATTCATCGCGGTCTCAATAGCCGCAATATCAGTCTCACCCCGCACCAGATCAATCTGATCGGGAATTTCGCCCTGCACGATCTCATCCAGGTAGACGCGCAGCTTCATCACGGTTGCGGGATACTTCACCAACAGGGAATACCCCAGCAGCGGAGAGCCTACCACGCCAATTACAAAGATCACCCACTGCCAGGGCGATAGAACAACAGCACTTAAGGAAACACGTCCAATCAATGCCAGAGCGAGAAACGGTATGATTGAAACCAGCGCCACAGAAATATCAAGGTGCCTTCGTGCTCCAGTACCCGCGATTGATCCACTCATGATTTGCTCCATGGTTTGTGATTCGCGGTCATGCCGTTGGTGTAATGCAGTAAACGTGCCAAGGTGTGACCGCTGGAGAAATATATTTTTCATGGCGTGCTGGTTCAGGCTGCGGAGAAAACTTTCGTTCTGACCTGAAACTTCATTCGCGTTGCTCGTTCGTTTCGAACGTCCAACATCGAACATTCAACGCCCAACCCCGAAGCGAGTTCGGGGTTCGATGTTCATTCCCAAGTTTCACCCCTGTATAATCTGGCGGAGGAACTACGCCGGGGGCACCGCTGACCGCTCCCAGCTTATGCCATATGGCATCGAAAGGACGTGAACACGGGCCATCAAAAAGTGGCTGTTGTCATTCCGAGCTGGCCGAGGAATTTCATGCATTACTGGAGGCCTGAGATCCCTCGTCCCGACGTACGTCGGGATCGGGATCACAGATCACGCGGCCTTTGTGTGTTCAGAAGCCCATACAGCTGTTGGAATTAGTGCTCATCTGCGAACAGAGTGAACTCTCGACGGAACACTCAGGCAGCAATGCCAACACCTGTTCACTATGTTCACGTCAGAACAGTGTGAACGCATCCAGTCGCACGTCACACATTCCGCGCGCGATCCCCATTCGCCTACCCTTTAGTATGTTATATAATTAGAACACGCTGGCACGGGCCTTGCGATAGAGATCTCCCATGAAAAAGGAGATCACAATGTCGAACGTCACAAGCCTGTTAGCTGCAGCTCTCATCGCTTTCGTAATTGTCAGTTCATCCACAGCTTCTGATACCATGGTAAAATGCGGGGAAGATCCTGAGTTTCAGGCAGCTTGGAAGGCTCTGGTCGAAAAGGAAGAAAAAGCACAACTCATGATCACCAACGTGAGTTTGCCACGCAGCATGGCACATCCCACACTGCCAATCGAAGCCATCGGAAACAGCGCCTTTTGCGTCTGCAATGCCGTTCGAAACCGTATCCACTACACCCCTGACATCGGAAATACCTGGCAGTCCGCAGCTGAAAGTTGGAACCGCAAAATGGGAGACTGTGAAGACTTCGCTATCGCGGTACGTGATATTTGTTGGGCCAAAGGTATCTCCGCTGAAATCCACGTTTTGTACTCGAAGACACACAACGCGGGGCATGCCGTAACCATAGGCCGCTCTGCTGGTGGGATGTGGATGTCCAGTAATGGATCTTTTGAGCGCATCACTTCCGAGGAAAATGCACTTAACACAATTGTGCGCCGCTACGGTTGGTCAGGAGATGCGATCGCCGCATACAAGACAGTCCCAAACGGCAAACAGTTCGTGGAGACATCGTTGCGCTAGAGCGGTTTCATAAATCTATGGCCTGAAAGGCCTGAATATACAAGCCCAGGGCAACGCCTTTGGGAACGCGATATAGAACAAACGGGGGTATCTCTTTCGCTGGACCATGTACACTATGAAGTGAGTGCGCATGTCATCCCGAGCTTGTCGAGGGATCTCGTGCCTGTCGTCACATATTGCCCATGAGATCCTTCGACTTCGCTCAGGATGACAAGAAAAAAACGTCGTGATAAATGTCAACATGTAGGGGTTAGCCCAACAAAGGAGATACCCCCCTAGAACAATTCAGCCCTGAAAGGGCGGGATATAGAAGATTTTTTCATTCAACGCACTATTATATCCCGCGCTTTCTGCGATATAAACGGCCAGATGGTCTTAGGTTGACGCGTATGCGCAGAGCGGAATTCGATGTTGGACGTTCGAAACGAGGGAAGTCTCAGGCCTCCCCCCCAGCGGCGAGCTTGCGGTAGAGCTTGGTACGGTTGATGCCAAGGCTGCGAGCGGCAGCCGATACATTGCCGTTGGCCTCGGCCATGGCTCGTGAGATCAGTAGCTTTTCAGCATTTTGAAGGTTCAGGGGCAACTCTGAGGCCGCCCCTTTATCGGGCAGATTGACGGCAGGGCTATCGCCTTCAATCGGGGGCGTTGACGCCTGATTGTGCCCATGCATCCCTGGCAGGAATCGCAGATGCTCTGGTTCGATCATTGCTCCCTCGCATTCGATCAAGGCACGCTCGACAAGATTCTTGAGCTCCCGGACGTTTCCTGGAAAGGGGTGTGCCTGAAGCAACACCATAGCCGCATCGCTGAAGTCGGGTGCCGGAAATCCCATCTCGTCTGAGAGCGATTCGGCAAAATGTCGAGCCAGGAGAGGAACGTCATTTGTCCGATTGCGCAAAGGTGGCAACTCCATCGTGTAGCCTGCGATGCGGAAGAAAAGATCAGAACGAAAACTGCCATTTGCGATATGCTGCTGAAGGTCGGCATTGGTTGCTGCCACCACCCGTACATCGACCTGTTGCTCGCGGGTACCGCCTACCGGCACCACGACACCATCTTCAAGTACCCTGAGCAGTTTCGTCTGCATCTCGGGCGGCATATCGCCGATTTCATCCATAAACAGCGTGCCGCCATCCGCGAGAACAAAGGCCCCCTTCTTATCGCCAATGGCTCCCGTAAATGCCCCTTTCACATGCCCGAACAGAGTGGACTCAACAAGCTCACTTGGGATGGCAGAGCAGTTCACGGGAATAAAGGGGCGTGTAGCACGCGCACCCCCATAGTGAATAGCACGCGCCACGAGCTCTTTGCCCGTACCACTCTCTCCTGTCACAAGCACGGAGGTGCTGGATGCCCGGTGTAGTTTCGAAATCTCAGCAACCACATTCTGTATCGAGTCCGATTTCCCAACAAAGGCGCTGATTCCCCACCGTTTGGCCTGCTGATTCGATAGAAACGACACTTGATCGGAAAACCGATCACGCTCTTTTACGAGCGCGCGATACTTCATCGTCCGCTTGATCGTTTCGACAAGCTCATCAGAGTTGACCGGTTTCTCGAAAAAGTCGAAGGCCCCCAGACGGAGCGCTTGAATGGCAACGGTCTTGTCCGCATTTCCTGTAATGATGATTACATCAGTATCAGGCCATTTTGCGCGAATACGCTTCATCAGCGTGATGCCGTCTACCTCCGGCATATCCAGATCCGTCATCACAATGTCAACAGGGTGCTGCTCAAGTTTCAGCCAACACTCCTGAGGATCAGTGTAGGCGTCAACGACGCATCCCATCCGTTTCACGATGGCAGCCACGGTACGAACAATCCGAGGATCATCATCCACGCATGCCACCTTTACAACACCGTCATCACTATCGGTACGCATTGGTTTCAACGCTCCTTTCGATACCTCTGTTTAGAATTTCTGGCTCGCCCGGGTTTTCTGGTATTTTTTCATGGGTCTACGTACACGCATATTTCTTTGGCTATTCTCTCATTTCCTGCCATCGGTTGACGACTACGGCGACGACTACGATGGATGATTCAGAACGTTGTCCTCGTAATCCGTAGTCGTCGCCGTAGTCGTCAACCCTCTCCCCTTTTTTATACTTTTCCTTAAACGTTTGACAGTTCCTTAAACTTTTCTCCCCGCAGCAATAGCCAGTCTATTCACCACCTCAATCAGTTCCCGTTGTGTTACCGGTTTCTCCAGAACGGCATCTACTTCAGCGGGGGTATGCTCTCCCGGCCTCAGAATGCTGCCGGTCAGCAGGAGCACGGGCAGCTCTGGGAAGCGCTTCTTCAGGGCCATCGCAAGCTGGTCCCCGCTCATGTCCGGCATGGCTCGATCGGTGATGACCATATCGAACGCCTTCCCGGATGCTATTTTCAGCCCCGATGTGCCATTTTCCGCCAACTCCACTCCATGCCCTGCATCTTGCAGGTATCTGGCGATAAGGGATCTTGACCACTCTTCGTCATCAACCACGAGGACGCTAAGAAGGCCCCCCGCTGCCGCCTCAGTTTGATCTGCCGTGGAGCGCGTCACAGCCACCTCTGCCAAGGGTAGACGTATCCGCACGGTGGTTCCCTTCGACAGTTCGCTCTCGATCTCAACTGTGCCGTTGTGCCGCTTCACGATGCCATGCACCATCGCCAACCCCAACCCCGTGCCATGCTCACCTTTTGTGCTGAAAAACGGTTCCAGGCAGCGCTTGCATACCGCTTCGGGCATCCCTCCGCCAGTATCCGTAACATTGAGATTAATGGTCGCGCCCTCCTGCGTTGCCGAAATCCTGATCGTGCCACCCGTCGACATGGCGTCCGACGCATTCAGAACCAGGTTCGTAAGCGCTTCCCGTAATTGCGACGCGTTGCCGACAATTTCACGGACTTGAGCGGCCTCACACATGACCTGAATGATCCTGCCCTCGCTCTGCGCTTGGGCCTCCCAGCGCGGGCGGGTTAACTCAACGACATCGTGCAGCAACGCATCCACGGTCACCAGTTCCATCTCCATCCCATCGCGCGGTCGGTAAAACTCACGCATCCGCTGTACAATTGAGCGTGCATCCTCGCTGGCTGAGAGAATCACCTTCAGTAAAGAGAGCGTCTCCTCTCGGTCCTCCAAAATCTCAGGATGCTCAACCAACTCTCCAGTGAGTCCCAGAATTGGCATTAAAACATTGTTGAAATCATGACAGATTCCCGCCGCAAGCTGGGACAGTGCATTCAAGCGCTCGTGGCGGATAATCTCGGCCTGGAATTCCTGCAGCTCCACCAGCGCCTTACTCAGCTCGCCCGTGCGTTCCGCGATGCGGACTTCCAACTCCTCCTGATAGCGCTCGTTCTCCGCTATTAGCCTGCGCCGTTCGTCATCCACGGACCTTAAATGCGCTGCATTGCCAACCACATGCAAAATGGCGTTTTTGGCAACCGGTTTGACTAGGTAGACGCTGCCCGAAAAGGTCTTTTCGAACAACGGTTCCGAGTTCCGAGTTCAAG
>CAZNWT010000064.1:0-25672 GCA_964576795.1 uncultured Victivallales bacterium | reverse complement strand
AAAACACTTGCACTACTACGCTATTTCTGATTTGCTACCCCGTGAACGGTTACCATGCACCGAAGTATTATTGGACCCAGATCTATCGAAACCGAACTAATCTACGTCGCATGATCTACTACATGCGCCCTCTTTTGTCCGGTTTTATGCTTTGCTTAACAGGCAGACAACCGGCCTCCGGTCTTTGGCGAGAATGTGCTCTCTCAATATCCGCTTTTTCCCGATTTGTTTCGCAAAGTGGGTTTCTCCTGTGTGCAACTCATAACGATACGAAGCGACCTATTGTGATTCTAAAGAAGTAGATTGCCTTGATCCTTAGATTCTTTCAGTTGGATAATCCTAAAAACGGCAGTAGAGAACCGCGAATGAACGCGAATGAACGCGAATTTTTGAAAAATGTTAGATGCTAAATGACCAAGATTAGCGAAACCATCGTAAGATTTAGCGTTATAAAAATTGTAGTGTTCGCCGTCCTCGGTCAAAAGCGGCGGGCAAAGCCAGAAGCGTGCGAGCCGCCTGTGCTCTATTTTGGCCGGGGACGGCCAACACTACAGAAGAATTGGATCATATAGTGTTGCGATTTAATGGCTTAGCTTTTTTGTAACATCCCTGCCCGTTGAGTATCGGCAGCAATCCCCATTAATCCTTCTTCATTAGCGTTGATTAGCGTTCATTCGCGGTTCAACTGCTCTTCTATATATATCCTGTTCAATATGACTGAACCACGAAAACAGTAACACGCTGAGGAGGTGCTTGTGCCGAAAAAGCTTAATTGGAACAAAAATGTCGTATACATGATAGCGCTAGTCATCATTCATGCCGCTTTGTTTTTTCGCGTTTTTCCACCAACGCTGCTGTTGGATAATGCGGTGCCCCTGCATGTGGATACCTCCCGCTATTTTTCGAGTCTGGTCTCGGCTGCTGGCGCCGGCGGTCTGTATGGCTATGATCCTTACCAGATGGCGGGCTACCCCGCCGGGCTATGGAATAGCATGGGGAAGAAGGGATTCGAGTTGGCTCGGTTTATTCTGCCGTGTCTATCGCTGGAACGGGTGTTTTATCTGTCGCTTTTTTTTGCTGCCTGTCTAGGCCCGTTACTGGCAGGGAGCTATCTGATGCGGTTGTTTGTGACGGGGGGGCAAAAATGCCTGTTTATGTTGTTGCTGCTGTTGTTCTGGCATTTGGAAACGATGGTTTGCTATTTCTGGCAGGTGGGTAATGTGTTTTTTCCACTTGGTTCGCTGCTGCTGGTGTGTTTCGTGGTTATGATTGGACGCTTGTGTTTTGAGCCCCCCCGATGGCATGTGGCGCTGGCGGCGGGATTCTTTGGTACTTTTCTGTTTTATACGCATACCGTGCTGCTGGTGCCGGCGATTTTGGTGTCGGCGGGAATCGCAGGGGTAGCCATTTACCGTAAGACGTTTGACGTGAGACGTTGGGTGGTGTGTGGTGGTGCCGCTGGCGTCTGTCTGTTGCTTTCGCTGCCGTGGTTGCTGCCGTTACTGGCTTCGCGGGGGATTGCGGTGCCGGTTCCCTGGCCGATGTTTACTGGCGGGATAAAAAACATGATCATGGATTGTTTCTCAGATCGCGTTTATCTGCATCACTTCGATCGTCAGTTCCTGTTTCATTTTGCGATTGTGGCGGGGTTGGCTGGAGGTTGGTTGGCCTGGCGTGATGCGCAGCGCGGTCGCTTGCGGTTTGTGATGGCTGGTGCGTTGGTCTGCCTGCTGATTACGTATGGCTTCCCACTGCTTAAGTTGATGCCGAGTATTCAACCCTACCGTTTTCGTCTGACTGCGGTGCTGTTCCTGTTGCCGTTGGCGACGGTTGCTTTGTCCTTTTTCTGGGGACAATGGTGTCAGGCATCGCGCCCGATCCAGTGTGGTGCAGTGCTGATGCTGTTGATTATGTTGCCGTCGTTTTCGGGGTACTTGTTGGATATGACGTGTCGGCAACCAACGGGCTCAAGCAGGAAGTTTGTCGAAATGTTTGCGAAGATTCGTCAGCTACCCGGTGATGGGCGTCTGCTGGTTGATGATATCCCGCTGGGGCATCTGATGCCGTACTACACAGGACGGGCAATTCTTGGGGGATTGAGTACGCAGGCTTTCGTGGTGCATGGTTTCGCCGGAATTGATGATCGGGGTGTTATATTCGGGAAGCCTGCCGAGGCATGGACGGCAGAGGATCTGTCGCTGTATCTGGTCCGCTATGCTGTAGAGTATCTGGTGCTACAGCGGCCTGAATTGATGGCGCTGGCAGAACAGCACCCGGGAATGTTCGAGTTTTTGTGGCAGGAGGGTAGTTTGAAGGGTTTTCGGTTTCAACCGTATGCAGGCTATGATCTGGAAGGGGATGCTTTGGTAAAGGCGGACTACAATGAGATTGTGGTGACAAAAGGAAGCTCGGATCGGGTCGCGTTGATGTTCCACTGGGATGGAATGCTGGAAAGTAAAACACAGGGATTCTGTATTGAACCTCTGGCAATAGCGGGACTGCCGGTGCCGTTTATCCGAGGGAGATTTTTCGATGGTGTAGAGCAAGCGGTGATCGGGGTGCGCTTCCCCCCATCCTTCGGCCACTGAGCGGCAGAAATAAGAGAGAGTCTACGAGCAACTGGCTTTCTTTCTCCACCCTCTTTTTTCTCTCTTTGTTCAAAAACCTGGCATAGCAGGCCTACTATTCCAGTTAAGAATTTGAACAAAGAGGAAGCGAAGGTAACGAAGGAAAAGACAGCGAAGGTCATTAATTTGGCAGTAGATTCTGAAAACAGAATCCACAACCAAATTTCTACCTAAAGTAAGAATAAGAAGACAGAGAAGTTTGGCTTTCTATCTCCTACCCTCTTTTTTCTTCGCTACCTCTTTGTTCAAAATATTGTTGTATTGTATTGTATCGTCTTGGCGGAGGAGGGGGATATGCATAAGAATTTTATTAGGGCCGATGGTTGGACAAAAGACGTGATTGGTGCGGCGATTGAAGTCCATCGCGATAAAGGGCCTGGTTTGCTCGAAGATATTTACGAACAATGCCTGATGTGGGAACTACAGTTGCGAAACATCCCAGCAATAAAGCAATTGAATGTTCCTGTCGCTTATAAAGGATTACAATTTGACTCCCCTCTAAAGCTGGATGTTTACGTTGATAACTGTTTAATCATTGAACTTAAGGCTGTTGAGAGAATCTTGCCAATTCATAAGGCGCAGCTGATGAGCTATATGAAACTCCTTGATGCTCCTGTTGGTTTGTTAATCAACTTTCATGAACTAAAATTGATTGATGGAATTTGCCGTATGATGCTCCCCGGAGTTGGCCATGTGTAACGGGATATAGAAGGCCTACAATGCCAGTTATTTTGAACAAAGAGGAAGCAAAGGAATACAGAACTCCACCACAAGTTTCCTGGATGAGTGTTTTATAAAGACTGATAAGTTAGGCTTTATTTTCTCCACCTTCTTTTACCTTCGCTACCTCTTTGTTCAAAAAAACTGGGTGTCACTCTCCACACCCTAGAGTCCACATCAGAAACGTTCCGTACCCGGAACGTTTCTTTTTTGCCCTTTCTTGACAAGATCATGACAAGCATTCCTGCCCATTCATGCTATTGTTTTGGTAGTCAAATAGACATTTCAGCTTTCAGCTCTCAGCTTTTAGCATTTTCCCAGCTAACGGAGGTTTCAATGTTCAAACAACGGCACCTAGCTTCAGCTTTAAGCTTTCAGCTTTCAGCATTTTTCCTTCGCACTCGACTCTCTACCTCCTACGTTCCACGCTCTCTTCTCTTTCTCCTCTTAATTTCAGCTCTCAGCTTTCATCCCTCAGCCCTTCTCCAGGCTGACACCGCCAATCGCTGGGAGTTTGACAATACAGGGGAGTATGAGGTCTCCGATCCGACGCTGATTAAGGCGAATCCTGCTGGTGGTGGGCGGGCGGAACTGATCCTGCAAGAGACGTTGCGCGACAACTCAAGCATTTCCCAATACCTCACCGATACCGACTTCTCCGGTCTTCGCATTGGTTCTGAACAGGTATTGGAACTCGCCCAGGATTCCGGTGGTCAATACGTGACCCCTGGCATCTACCGCTCGCGGGTGATTGATAAAAAAGCTGGCTCCGCGAGTTGGAGTGCGCTTTTTTCACGTATTTCAAATGCTTTGCTTGCGAACAGCCCGTCCGGTTGGCTTGGAAGTGAAAATGGCTTAAGGCGGCTGTATCGTTTCGACAACGACGTTCTGGATACGGTATCCGGTGATGCGCTAGTTCCTGTTGGCGGGAGTGTTCCGTTTGAAACTGACGCTCAGGTGGGAACTCATGCCGCACGGTTTCAGGGAGTGAAGAGTCCATCTCTTGTTCTCCCCCGTTCACAGCTTGATCTTTCTGGATCTACAGGCTTTACATATAGTTTTTGGGTGTATCCAATGGATCCGCCCCTAACATATGATTATTCGGCCTATCTTGGTTATGCCGGGTCGGGGGGGCGGTTATACTATGGTTATTTTCTTAGAACGGATCCTTATATGAAGCTCCAATTTCGTGATGGTGCGGGAGGTATCAACGAAATTTTCGATGTTCCTCCGATGCCTCTTGAAACATGGACTTTTGTTACCATAACGTGGGATGTGACTGGCCGCCATTTGAACTTGTTTTTCAACAAAAATATTGTTTTCTCGTCCCCATTGCAGTCTAGTGGCAATTTCGTTCAGGTAGGGGACTTAACCATTGGGCGTGATCAAGGTGGAGTGGTCAATGCACGCATAGATGATTTCACTGTCTGGGATCGAGCTCTTTCACAAGATGAGATTTCCAGTTACATTGATGGCCTGCGGGCTGTGCAATTTCGATTGCGGTCTTCTCCCACGGCGGACGTGGTGGGTGATTTCTCCGGCCCCGATGGAACCGCATCTACCGCATATCTTGGGGTTGGTGAGTCGTTGGCGCAGGCGGGTAACTTCAATCCGATTCACCGGTATCTACAGTATGAGTTATTTATGTTTACGGATAGTCAACGTTTGCTAACGCCGCAGGCTGAGTATACCAAGTTCACGCTTGCCGATGGTACCGTTTTTACTGACAGCACGGAAGGTGATTTTGAACGCGGTTCCAATATCCAGAATATGGCGCGTGCTCCTGCCGTGTCACATACCCCATACTTTGCCATTGCCAGAAACCTTAATGGCGGATATCTGACAAGCGGGACTTATCGCTCAGCACCCATTGACAGTGGCTCCGCTGTTGCTGTATGGGAGCGCTTGCGCTGGCGCTTGCCGCAGGGAATTCAGAATGATGATTCCGGACTGTTTGCGTTGTACCACATGGATGGGACCTGGGTGGATGTCGCTCCTGAGGGGGGTTCTTTCACGCCGACTGTACAAAACAATACAGCCTATTCTTCATCATCCAGACTCGGTTTTGGGGCTGGTGTTTTTGACCCCGATACAGGGGGAAGCACGATATCTGGTTTCTTCAGTTCCGCACACAGCCTCTCGACCATGACATTCTGGATTCGTCCCAATATGATTTCCGGTGGAGTGCTCGATGTTGGTGGGGGGCAGATATGCCTGCATGATCGGCAGTTAGTTGCTGAGGAATATGGCGCGAATAGTCCGATAATTTACATAAATGCGAATCCACAGGATGCATACATTCGACCGGGCTGGAATCATGTTGCCATTGTTTGGCCAAGTGCCATTGATGCGCAAGATTTACGTGTTGGCATCGCCGGTTCGGAGGTTCTGAACGCGCTTCTGGATGAATTGGCTTTATATGACATATCCCTTTCATCGGGGCAGGTGCGTGTACAGCTCCTGAGCGCATTTCCTGTATCCAGTGGTTTCCCTTCGCTGCGTGTGCGAGTCGCCAACAATGTCACGGACTTGGCTTCAGCGCCATGGTCCAGCTCGTTTACAGATCCATTGACTGCCAATTTCATTTTTCCTGGTCGATACTTGCAATATGAAATCTCAATGACGGGCGATGCGGACGGCACGCCTGCTTTGGGTGATGTCGTGGCGTATGGAAATGACGGCGTCTCTACTTTTGAGTTTTCACCGAATTCATTTTCCGAGGTTTCGCTTGGCGAATTCATCGGTAATTCGATTGCCTGGTATGGTGATCAAATCACAGTTGAGGATTATGCGGCAACGGATCCGTCTGATTTGACTCCAGGGGATTTTGTGCCTCTCGATGTTCTGGCCGGCTTATGGCATCTTGATGAGCGGATATGGGATTTTTCTACGGTTTTGCAGGATAGTTCAGGTCGAGGGCGGAATGCAGCTCCTGTGAATGGCGCTCAGTCTTCTCCTGTTGCAAGGGTTGGTTTGCGGTCCGGTCAGTTCGATGGTGTGGATCAGTATGTGCAACTAGGTCAGATTACCGAACTGGCTGGGACGGATTTCAGTGTTGGTTTGTGGTTCAAATCGAGTGATACGGGTGAGGGGGCTTTGATGTCCACTTATGCCGACGGCAGCGGGTATTTCGAACTGACGCTGAATCATGATGGAACGCAGGTGGCTACGGGTAAGGTGGCGTTTGTGATCAATGACCGAGTCAACGGCGTGAAGGCGGCCGTCTCGCCTGCGGCGAATTTTAACAATGGCACCTGGCATTATGTGGCCGGGGTGCGGGCGGGGAGCTACATTCATCTGTACGTGGATGGAACCCGTGTGGCGTCGACCGCTATCGGTGCATATGGACTCTTGCCGTCGGGGTCGCCGCGGATTATGCGTAACGGGAACGGCATAAATTATCTGAGTGGATTCGTGGATGAAGTGATTGCCTTTGGCAGTGCGTTGTCGCCTAAGCAGGTGGGAACGGTTTTTGCCAGCGGCTATTCGACAGTCCGTATTAACGAGATGACATTCGCGCCGGTGGACGCCGGTGGTCCCACGATCTGGCAGACGTTACGTTGGACAACGGATGGTATCTATGGGACTCAGCTCTCTCCTGCGGTTGGTGTGACAGGTCTATGGCACCTTGATGAGACGGCTGGAGGTACAGCCGTTGACAGTAGTGGTGGTGGGTTTGATGCCGTTTTAACGGGGACAACCTCTGTGCAGGGCACTTTTGGTGCGGGACGCTATCTAAACGGTTCGGGAGATCACCTGCGGGTTCCGCACACATTCCAGTTGGAGAGTGGTGTGTTTTCGATTGAACTCTGGGTGAAGCCGGAGGCGTTGAGCTCGCGGACATTTGTCGACAAGAGTAGTGGCGGCAACGGTTATTCACTTTTTTCAAATCCAAGTGGATTTATGACGTTCCAGCTCTCTGGATCTAGCGTGGTTGATAGTCTGCCTCTATTACAGAATGTCTGGCAGCACATTGTGGCCACCTTCGATGGAACGACGATGCGGCTTTATGTGAATGGCGAGCTGCGTGGAGCTATTGACCCTGTTGGCCTTGGTGCCGCTCCCACGGTTTCTGGAAGTGATTTCTATATCGGTCGGGCCAGTGGAGGAGGGCAGTTCGTGCGTGGCACTGTGGACGAAGTGGGGTATCATGCGCGTAGACTGCTTGACACCGAGATTCTTGATCATTATCGCGCGTATGCGGGCACATTGAAGTTTCAGGTTAGGGCGGGCGATACACTGCCGCTGGATGGGGAAACTTTTTATGGGCCAGACGGGACGAGTGGCAGCTATTTCAAGGTGTTGGAGGACAACAATCTTCAGTCGGTGGTTCCGCTTGTTCGGTATTTGCAGGTGAAGGCGTATATTGGCACAGAAGATCATCGGTTTTCACCCACATTCTACGGGCTGAGTGTCTCGGCTTCGCGATATCCGGAGAATGCGCCTTGGATTTCTCCCACGGAGGTGGCCGGTTATTCGTTTTTTGGTAAGCTGCTGGGATTTAATCACGATCGAACCTTTAATGTGGACACAGATGTTCGCTATCAAGTGTCCGGCGATGTGGGATTTGGGACGAGTAATCAATGGTTCTACTATGACTCTAATGACAACAGATGGATGGCGCAGGGGGCGACGAATCTTGATGTGTATGCCTTCCAGACGAGCTCGAAGGATGTGGTAAGTGCTAATATTGCTAAGTTTTATGAGCAGGTTTATGACAAGACGGGCGGCGTGTTCCGGTTTAAGGCATTTCTGAAGTCTGCCGGGGATAAGCAGATTAGTGTGGATTGGGTGGATGTTGCCGCTTCTGAAGGTCGGGTTGTGGTTGAGGTGCCGAATGGGGAGGAAGTCGGGCCGGATGCTTGGGTATCCGCCATACCGTATGATATCGAGTGGTCTTGGGCTGGGAATGTTAGTGATAATCTGGCGATTGAGTATTCACTGGATGGGTATACGGGGCCTTGGGTAACGATTGTGAATGGTCTCGCGGCGGGGGCCGGAGGTAGTGGCGTCTATACGTGGCAGATTCCCGGCTCAGAAAATCCCAATTTTAAGGGACTGAATTCAAATGTCGTGATTCAGATTCGAGATCTGAATGATGACAGTATTACGGATACCTCTGATTCTCCGTTTGAGATTATTCAGGATTTTAAATTGAGGATACCGAATGGTGGGGAGTATTGGTATATCGGTGACACGAATGTGATTCAATGGGAGGCATCATTCGATTTGCCCGTTAAGGTTTCACTCTATATGGCACCGGATGGCTCGAATTATTATGCCAATGCGGGTGGCTATCTGATTAATTTCCAAGCGGATAGTGATGATGCGTCGGGGTCAAATACGTATTCATGGGTAACCCGAAATGATGTTCCGCTTCTTCTCACCACGAATGGTCGTATTCGTGTTCAGGAGCCGACTGTAGGCGTAGCGCGCTATGCGGATGAGTCTGATGGTGTGTTTACGATGGCGGGACTTGTGATTACAAGTCCGACTGAGGGTCAGAAAGTGAAGCGGAATGATCCCGATGGCTTTGATATCGAATGGACCACGATTGGTGCGGGATCGAATGTGACGATTGATATCTCGTTAGACAGCGGTGTGACCTGGGAGGCCGACCTGTACACGGGTGTCACGAATGCTCCGGGAGCGAATACCCATAATTGGTTTGTCACCCATCCTGAGAGTGATTTTGCGATGCTGCGTATTCGATCTCTCTCAGATGGAAAAGTCGTTGGGTACTCCAAGGTCTTTACGATTGCAGGCATTGACGTGACCGCTCCGGATGGTGGCGAGGAGTGGTTAATGGGTACCACCAACAGGATTGAGTGGGTCGCTGGCGGCGCGGGTGAGTTCGTCAGTATTTACTATACCGATCTCTATGGTGGGCTGGGGACGAATACCGAGTGGACGCTTATTCAGGCCAGTGCCCCGAATATGCTTTCTTATGACTGGATTGTTTCCGACCGAGTGTCTCCCAATGCTCGCATTAAAATAGTGTCAGACGAGGATCCGAACCTGTTCTCGGTATCGCAATTTGACTTCAACATTGCGGGTGTGCGTGTGACCTATCCGAACCTGTTGAGTGATTTGGTGACTATGGGTGTGGAAGAGCTGATGACGCATAATGGTGCCCCGCTGAACTGGAAGTCGGTTCAGTTGGACATCAGCTATGATGAGCAGAATACCTGGCAGCCTCTCGGCCTTGGATCGGACCGATGGCCTATGGGCGGCGCTTTCCCGTTCACCACAACGTACCCCTCCCGGAAGACAAAAGTGCGTGCGACGGCTGTTAATGCAACCCTTCCTGATGGTGTGACGCCACTGGCAAACATCTTTGATGTGTCGGATGACTATTTTACGTCGGCAGGATTGCTGCTCAATGGGGCCTTTGATGGTTCAACCAATACGCTCGGTCAGACGTATCAGGTGGAGTGGGTGACGGCCGGTGCGGGTGAGACCGTGGATATTTCCTATTCAAGTCCGGCAACGAGTGGACAGCAGATGATTATTCAAGGGGCCTATAACGATAATAACTATCCCGGCGACAACTCCTATCCCTGGACGGTCCCCACAACGGCAGTGCCTACCGAAGACGCTGTATTGCAGATTGTCTCCGGCCCATTTACGAATAGATCAGCCAAATTCATCCTCCGTGGTGTTCGTGTTTTACAGCCGATCGCGGGCGATATGTGGGATGTGGGTTCGCAGCATGATCTGAGTTGGCAGCGGGCGGGAATGAATCAGGATGCACTGGGCACGATCTCGCTGTCGCTGGATGGGGGGAGCACCTATGTTCAGAATATTGTAACGAATCTTGCCCTGATTAGTGTGCCCTTCCAGAGTTGGGATATAGATCCGGAACTGACGCCGACAACCAATGCCGTGATCCGACTTCACATCGACAGCTCCGGAACCCCTGCTGATGTGGGCATGGAATTTTACTCGGATGCCTTTACGCTGAGAGGCATTAAGATTCTTGCGCCGCTTCAGGGCGTTACCGTCCTGCTGGGGGTTACGAACCGAATTGAGTTTGTAGCCGCTGGTGTTGGGGACAAGGCGACGATTCTCTATTCGCCGGATGGCGGAGCGCATTACGATACAGAACCGATTGTTGTGGATCTTCCGATTGCCGTAGGAACCACTGCCTATGACTGGGGAGTCGAGTTTGATCGTACGCCCTCGACCAATGCAGTCGTTAAGATCGTGGGTAACAACGTGGTTGCAGGAAGTAGTGCACATAGCAAGACATCTGGAGCGTTCACGTTGGGTGGAATCCGCGTCGATCGTCCGATTCAGTTTGATATTTGGGCGGTGGGTGAAATGAACCTGATTTCCTATATCTCGGTCGGTACGCTTGGGCTGGCAGATTTGCATCTGGTCTATGAAGATGGGCATGAGGAGCCGGTAAATAATGGAAATCCTTTGTCAGGGTCCACGGATGGTAGTGTAACCACGCTCTCAACTTGGACACTTCCGGATGCAGCGGCACGCGGTCTGCCTGCCGTGAGCAATGTGGTGCTGCGGGTTCGAGATCGAGATCCTTCGGGCATCACGGGCTATTCCGATTCCTTTAAGATTGTCCGCCAAGCCCGTATCGAAATTGTGGCGCCGCTGGAGGGGGACTACCTTAAAGTGGGTGAAGAAGCAGAAATCACATGGGTTAGGGGTGGGTACATGGAGGCTACTGATTTCAAAGTCTTCTATTCGCGCAATAACTTTGTGACGATGGATGAGATTATCAGCCGTGACCCAACCTATAATCCAACCAATAATACGTTCGTCAAGGTTTGGCCGGTCCCGGATAAGCTTGGGCCAGTCCAGATTCTGGTGACGAACACGGTCGCTGCGAGGAGCAGCGTGTTTGATTATTCCGGCACCTTTGACATTGTAGGGGATTTGAATTTGGTATATCCCAATGGTAATGCCAGTGATGAGCCCATTTATGCCAAGTCGAAGATTCAGGCCCGGTGGCTAACGCTGGGCTCGGTGTCGCATGTAAATCTGCTCTATCAGCATGATGCCAGTGATTGGATCCAGCTGAATACTACGCCTATTCCGAACAACGGCGGCAGTGAGCGTCTTCAAACCACCTACCTTCTGGAGATGCCCGATGTCGTGACGGAGACGATGCGGTTCCGCGTTCAAGATGACAACTATACGCAAACCTTTGATGGAATCAACCCCGGGCCGTATGATGACTTGGATAATCCGTTCTCGGTGGGATATTACACCATTCTTTGGGAAGTGGGCTATTATGAAGACGGGGATGAAAGTGGACCTTTCCTGTATACGGATAATCTGAGTGTTACGGATAGTTCCGGTTGGTCGGAATCGGGACTGACTTCAGCGGATGCGGATGGAAATCTCGTCTATATCGAACATCACTATCCGTATGGTATTTTTGATACGGTCTGGTATCGCCAGTTCTTCAACGATACGGTCGATTTCCGCTGGATATGCTCTAGTAATCAAACCCGTCGTGTGGCGCTGAGTTCTTCTGACACGGAACCGGATGCCCATGTTTTGGCAAATTTTGTCTACTCGCCAAGCACGAATCAGCTCACCATACATAGCTGGATTGAACGCGGTGGTCGTATCTTACATAACCCGGACAGCACGCGGGTTACAATCTATGATACCGCAGGTGATGAGGTTGATGTGCAGCCGCCGCTCCTCTCTTACGACGTGTTAGCAGATGGTTTCTTCCGGTTGATCTGGTCGGATGTCGCTGTGGAAGCTGGCGAAACTCCGGGGCCGGGGCAATTGGTGAAGGGGGGCACGTATCTCGCGCGGGTTGAGGTTGTATTTAATGGTGTCTCCTTCACTGCAGCTGTCACCTATACGCTGAGTTTGGCTCCAGAATATGAGCAGATCTCGATTTTGGGGAGTCAGATTACGGCTCTGGAGGCGACGCTCACGAATCAAGTTGGAGCTTTGGCACAAACTACTGAGGATTTTCGTGATGATGCCATTGGGCGACTTGACTCGTTGACAAATCAGGTGGGCGGTATCGAATCGGGTGTTACCAACCTTTCGAAGCAAATCACCTCATTTTCAAACACGGTGATCAGCTCACAGGCAATGATATCTAATCAGTTGGTCGATGTGATATCCCCCGCAGTGAGTAATATATCGTCTGTGGTCTCAAATATCAGCGATAGCACGAGTGGTGACCAGGCCCGTATTCTGAATCGTCCGACAACGGTGACGTATGGATCTACGAATACGATTCTCTATAAGACTACGAGAGGCTTGGATATTGGTCAGGTGACGGTTTCAGTAGAGGGAGAGTCGGGTTCGACGGTGACGATGCGCGAGATGTCAGATGGCATTGGTATTTACAGTTATGACCTTATTGCCGATTGGGGGCTGGGTTCCTACACAATCACATGCAAAGGCCCTCTCAATCCGCTCGTCTCTGATAGCATTGTGATTGAGGTGGTTTCTGGCGTTAGTGCGGTGTCCAGTTTTTCCGATACGCTTTCTGGCATAGAAAGTCAGATCACCGGGATGTCGTCTATTCTTAGTGGTGTGGGTGGTATACAGGCCGGATTGGCTGATATTGCTGCATCCATCGCAAATACAGCAGGATCAGGTAGCGGGAGCGGAGGCAGTACAGAGGGAGTTTCCGCTGATAGTCTTTATGGAACAGACGGTTCCGGTTCAGCGTTGATAGGCCAGCTTTCCAGCATGAGCAGCCAAATCAATGAAATCTACGGAAGTTCGTCGTCGGCCTCAAAATTTGCACTCAGTGCCAAGAACGAGGCGGGGAGCGCGGTGTCGGCAATTAGGGAGCTCAAGGAGTTGCTTGCATCTGGAGGCGGATCGGATGAAGTGAACTCAGCTTTGGATTCGGTCAGGAGTTCAATTGATGCCGCCAATGCTAATATATCGGACATTCCTAAGGCGATGGGGGCGACGGATTTGCATGCTCAGATTGGTGAGGTAGCCAAGCAAATCTCGGAACTCGCGAGTCGTGAAGGTTATGATTACAACGTAGGACAGCAAGCACTGGGCGCTGGTGGTGAAGGGGATGCTGCCGATGAAGAGATGATCACGGTTCTGAATGCCAATATGAGCGAAGTGAAAATCTCACTGGAGTTCATGAAGAAGATCCTCGACGAGAAGATCAACGAGCCCGTGGTTCAGGTGGATTATATTGGAGTTGAGTAGGGGAAGGGCTGAGGGATTAAAGCTGAAAGCTGAAGGGGAAAAGCTGAAAACTTATAAACTATTCTGCCCTTAATTATTCTGTCTAATCTCTTCACTGGCATATCAAGCCTCTGCTCTCTCTGCTCCCTCCTGTTCAAACCAACAGAGCCGAACACGGAACACCATTTCCAATTTTACTCCTTAATCGCTTTGCCATCTCTGCTTCAGCCTGTTTAAATAGAGTCATGAGAATTCTTGAAAAACAAAAACTTGATAAGACGCGGTTCAGTATATCGAATCTTCATGATGACAGTGAAGTCAATGGGTGGTTGTCAAAATCTCCAGTGGAGCGCCTTGAGGGGTTGGAAGTGTTAAGACAAGTGTGGAATGACTATGATCCAGATACCGAACGACTTCCGAGAGTTTATACAGTTATTGAACGCGAACGGCGTTAAGTACGTTGTTGTCGGGGGGTATGCGGTCGCCTTTTACGGGTATGTTCGATATACCTGCGATATCGACTTCTTTATTGCCTTTGACAAAGAGACTGCCGATGGAATGGTGCGTGTGTTGAGGCAGTTTGGCTTCCCCCCTGACGAACTCTCTCCAGATCTGTTCCTAAAAGAAGATCAAGTTTTGCGCATGGGTGTGGAACCGATGCGATTGGAGATCCTGAACAAAATTGATGGGGTTGATTTCTCTATTTGCTATGCACATAGACAGGTCTTGGATGTTGATGGCCTGGAGATCAATTTCATCGGCCTGGAGGAGTTGATCAAGAATAAGAAAGCGACCCCTCGCGCTAAGGATAAATTGGATGTTATTGAGTTGGAGAAGGGGAGAGGGGGAAAAGCTGAAATTGGAAAAGCTGAAAGCTGAAAGCTCGGGCTCTGCTAGGGATTTTGGCAAAATGATTACTTGGGCTCTGCTGGTGTTCTTAATTATTTTGCCCTTAATCATTTTGACTAATCTTTTCACTGGCATATCAAGCCTCTGCTCTCTCTGCTTCCTCCTGTTCTAGCTTCCCCGCACTCGACCCCATTTTAAATTTCCTCATTTCAAATTTCAAATTTATTCCTCCTCATCCTGACTGGTGCTATACTGCGTGCCTATGAAACGTCTGCTATTCGTCACAAACCTATTTCCACGCCCAGACCTTCCTCGATGTGGAGTCTTCAATGCGCATTTTGCTAGCGCGCTGGCGCGCGCGTTAGACGTTATGAGTTCCGGGTTCCGAGTTCCGGGTTCCGAGGTCGGAGGGCAGAGATCAGAGGGCGGAACTCAGAACTCAGAACTCCGAACTCTCAAAGTCCTCGTGCCGGTACCGGAATGGAACCTGGAGAAGCACGCACAGATTCGAGCATGGTCGCCGCCTCCAGAGATCAGAGCCTTCCTTTCGCCTAACATGTCCGTTCATTATGTGCCGGTCTTCTATATTCCCATCATCGGACGCTCGCTAAGCCATTTCTTCTATCAACGTGCTTTCCAGCGATATCAATCCTTGTTCTCCGAGTGTGATGCGGTTTTAGGCAGTTGGCTGTACCCGGACTGTGTGGCGGCTGCTGCGGCGGCGAAGCGGGCTGGCAAACCCTTCTGGGCGCGGTTGCATGGGACAGATCGCTTTCATCTTGATGCAAAGTTTAGGGGCGCGGCATGCCATCGTGCGCTGGACATGGCGGAAGGCGTATTTGTCAACGCCGAGTTTATGCGGCAGGAATTAGCGGATCGAGTCATCGAGGTGGACAAGATTGCTGTGGTTCGCAATGGTGTGGATCGGGATCTCTTTAGACTCCAGGGGCGTGTGGACCGTGGGGAGTTGACTGTAGAGAGTGGAGACCTAGCATCCAACACTCCACACTCCACACCCAACGAATCTTATGGGTGGGGAATCTGCTTGAGATTAAGGGGCCGGATGTTGCGTTGCAGGCGTTTGCTGTTCTTAATAATTCTGCCCATAATAATTCTTCCAATTCTCCAGATCTTCAGCTCGTTCTGATAGGGGAGGGACAAATGCGGGGTAAGTTGGAACTGATGGCTCAGAAGTTGGGGCTTTCTGAAACTGTAAAATTTCTAGGCAGTATCTCGCAGAATGAAGTTGCCGAGTGGATGCGAAAGTCCAAATGCCTTTTGCTTTCTAGCAAATCTGAGGGAATGCCCAATGTGGTGGTGGAGGCGTTGGCATCTGGAATTCCTGTTGTTGCGACTGACGTTGGCGATGTGAGCGCGGTCATTCGGGAAGGTGTCAATGGGCGGGTTGTTTCTGCTAATACTGATACTACTGCTGATGAACTGGCCAAGGCTCTAAATGATGTGCTTGGTCAGAAGTGGGATGCAGATGTACTGCGTGAGTCCGTGGCGGATTTTGATTGGAAACACAACGCGGGGACGGTGGTGGAGATCGTGGGACGCTGAACTAGGGAGTTTGAACAAAGAGGAAGCGAAGATAGCGAAGGAGAGGGCGGGAATGCGGCAGCTGATGCTGAATACAGAATCAGTAACCGAATTCTCGCCGCAGATTTCTTCGATTTCTGGCATAGTAGGCCTTTGCTTCCTTTGCTATCTCTTTGTTCAAATCTCTGGCATATGAGGGATGAGATGATTGTTGCGTTTACTAAAGATTGGGATGATGTGCCAACCTGCACAACGCATATCCTGCGTGAAATGGCGA
Organism: uncultured Victivallales bacterium; assembly: GCA_964576795.1. Classification (GTDB taxonomy): domain Bacteria; phylum Verrucomicrobiota; class Kiritimatiellia; order UBA8416; family UBA8416; genus JABGOW01. Next base: position 9,502 of record CAZNWT010000064.1, on the reverse strand, counting down.
AGACAATGCCCGTGCTATGGGTATCGTCTATTGGTACGCGTAAACCCAGTGCCGCATTAGGAAAAGATCTGCGACGGATCGTGGGGCGCGTTCTTTCAGGCCTGAAAAGGGCGGAGTGGAAAGAGAACCACCTGTACGTTCTGAAGCCGATCCTGATTCCTAAAGCTGAGTCCTCCTTTGCTAAGTGGATTAACCGTAAGGTGTTTGCATGGTATGTTCGACGTGAGCAGCGAGGTGTGGAGCGTGGAAAGTGGGGGGTGGAAAGTGGAGTGTCTCGGGCTCTGCTGAGATTCGAACAAGGAGGAAGTAAAGGAAACGAAGGGCATGTGGAGCCATCGAATTTCCAATTTCCAATTTCAGATTTTCAATTTACTGAATACTGGTGTTTTGTGCCGAATGCGGTGGATCTGCTGCCACGAGCGGCTGGAAGGCAAAATGATTTCTCGGTCTCTGCTGGGATTTGGCAGAATGATTTTGGGCAGAATGATTGCCGGGATAAAATAGTATACTATTGTGCGGATGATTGGGGGCAGTTCCAGAATTTGGATGGCGCTTGGATGAATGTGAAGGAGCAGGAGCTTGTCGCGCACGCAGATGCTGTGTTTGTTACCTCACGGTTTCTACAGAAAAAACTCAGTGAGATTGGGTTTGAACAGGAGGAAGCAGAGGACGCAGAGATGGAAATGGAAAAAACGCCCAACAACCAACAGCCAACGCCCAACGCCCAACAAATTCCCCAGAACCCAGAATCCGGAACTCCGAACTCTGAACTCCGAACTCTGAACTCTGTCCCCCCCGTTCGCTATCTCCCCCACGGGGTGGAGTATTCGCGTTTTGCTCAGGCGTTGGATAAGGCGCAGCCTGTTCCGGAGGATGTGGCTGGACTACGGAAGCCCATTATCGGCTTTTACGGCAATCTCCACTCGTGGGTGGACTTTGCTGTTGTGGAGGCGATAGCCACGGCTCGACAGGAATGGTCGTTTGTTTTGATTGGGGAGACGTATGTGGATGTTGCAGCACTGGAAGCCTTGCCGAATGTCCATTTGCTTGGTCGGAGGGAGCATGGTGTGTTGCATGACTATTGTCGCGCTTTTGATGTGGCCATTATTCCCTACGACATGAGCAATCCGCGTATGGAGAGTGTGAATCCTGTGAAGACGAAGGAACTTCTTGCTGCCGGCTTGCCGGTGGTGGCTTCAGATGTTCCAGAGCTTCGCAATTATGGGGATGATGTTCTCACGTGCACGGGCACTGCGGCATGGCTTGATGCGTTGGATCGACAAGTTGCGAGAGAGGATCATGCTGCGATCTCAGAGCGCGTGCGCGAGGAGTCGTGGGAGAATAAGGTGGCGGCGATTCGTGTAATTGTCGATAAGGCAAAATGATTTCAAATACGTTAGGAGTTCTGGGTTCTGAGTTAGAAGTTTACGAGTTTTGGTCTCACATTTCGCTCTGCATAATTCCCAGCAGAACTCAAGGATTTTCTAACCCCAAACTCGGAACCCAGAACTCGGAACTTTGATTTATGAAGCAAATGTCAGTTAGTGCTGTTATTCCTGCGTACAATGCAGAGTCGACCATTGTGGAAACATTGGACTCCATATTGGCTCAGACAATTCCTGTCAGCGAAATCATTGTGGTTGATGATGTGTCTCCGGATTTGACGGTTGCGGTTATTCAGCGTTGGCAAGCTGACCATCCCAATGCCCCTTTAATACTGATTGAGCAATCCGAAAACACGGGGCCGGCAGGAGCTCGCAATACAGGCATTGAACGGGCTACTGGAAAGTGGATTGCCTTTCTGGATTCTGATGATGCGTGGTTGCCAGAGAAGCTTGCGATACAACTCGCTGCGGTTGAGGAGAATCCGGGCGTCACGCTTGTCTGCGGCAGGACTGTGCCACTTGATGCGGAAGATTGTGGAGAGTGGGATGTGGGAAGTGGAAAGTGGCGTGAATTTTCGCTAAAAGATTTCGTGTCGCACAATCCCGTGGCAACGTCGACGGTTCTTATGCGACGGAATGTGCTTTTGGATCTCGGAGGGTTCGATTTGCAGTTTTGTGGTCCGGAGGACTATGATTTGTGGCTGAGAACGATCTCCAAGCATACGTCTCTGGAATTGGATCTCCCTTTGAGTCGTTACCGTAGCACCGTTGGTAGTCTGAGTATGGATGAGCGGAAGTTTCTGCCTCAAGTGCTTCGGGTTTTAACCAAAGCATTTGGAGAAGGTGGTGCACTCAATGCGCATCCGGAGTATCGCCGCCGCTCTTATGCCGAGCAGTATTCCTCAGCCTCCTGGATGGCCTATAACCGTGGTGCGAACCGGATCGCGTTGCGGTATCTGTTGATGTCTTGGCTGTATGATGTGCGTTGTCTGCACAAGGAGCAGGAAGATCCTCTTCTCAGACTAAAACTGCTTGTCCGGTATTTGCTCAGGCATAAACCTGATGTGGCAGTAAGTAAATGGGGAATATGAAAGCTGAGATGAGAAGTGTGGACTGTTGAGCGTGTGGTTGTAGCTCCAGACTGCATCTGGTACTCCGGGCTGTCATTCCGGCCCGCCTGACAGGCAAGAATACACCATACAATGGCGCACTACACGGGTAGAGCCAATGCCGAATGCGGGAAACCACCCAAAACCTTCCACCAAACTCCCTCCCCCCCCCCTCCATTGCGAACATCGGGAAATGCCCTATAGTAAAATCAGGGTTCCCCCGATTGACGTATATAGAAATGTTTTGTAAACAATCCGCTTCACAAGGTTGATTAAGGCTGTTTTTTATTTGGCAGCGGATGTTAATAGGTCAGATCAAACCCCGAGCGCGCTCGGGGACTGTGTCGCTGAAGTTTACTCGCAGGAGGCGGCGCCACAGGCGATTAGGGCTTTGGTGGACAGGGATAGGGAACAGTATGGTTGGGGATAGGGCTTTTATCGCGGGTGTCTTGTTGTTCTTGGGAACGATCTGTCTGACTACGGTTGGTGGTGAACGTTCCGGCGGAGTCATCCACTTCACAGCCGAGAGCATCAACAGCGGCGGAGTCTCATTCTCTGCAGGTGCCAACATTTCTCTCGGCGGCACCATTGGCCAACCATTTTCCACAAAAACCATTCATGCTGGCGACACGTCTCTCTCTCCCGGTTTCTGGAATCAGGTTTCCAATGAAGCGAAACCGAATCGTTTTCTCTTTCTAATCAGATGATCCATTAGCTACCGAAGGGATATACCATGATAAAACAGATCACAGTCTTCATCGTGATGATCGCAGGCCTTTCTGCTCTCGCTCAACCGCCTGGCCTGATTGACTACCAAGGCCGCATCGCCATTGGCGACACGCCATATGATGGCGTGGGCTATTTCAAACTTGCTATTAGCGATGACGGCAATACCAATGTGTGGACGCATAATGGCACAAACGTAGGCATATCAGTCGCACCCAGTGGTTGTTTAACCAATGCCGTCACTGCGGGCATCTTCTCCCTGATGCTTGGTGACACAACTCTTGGCATGACCGCCCTAACTGCCGACCTCTTCACTTCTGACCTTCGCTACCTTCGCGTCTGGTTTTCGACCAGTACATCTGGGCCTTTTACCGAAATGCTCCCTGCTCAGCGATTCACCTCCGTTCCCTACGCTCTGAACACGGGTGGCCTTGCCGATCACACTGCAACTACGAACCTAACCCTCAACGGTCACTGGCTCTCCGGTGATGGCGATAACGAAGGTATCAACATCGACGCCGCAGGGAACGTTGGTTTTGGGTCGGCTACAGCAAACTCTCTTGTTATCGGGGGCACTTCAACAAATCTCTCGTTTTCGCTCATTGGTGCTGTTTCTGTACCGGATCGAGCTCCAGTTGATTTTCTAGTGCAGGGATCCTATATGTACGCTGTTTTCACGGAAGGCGATCACGGGCGGTTCGTCATCTTTGATATTTCGAGTCCCACTGCTCCCACAGAAGTTGGAAGTACGACGAATGGCCCGACGGATCCAACGAAGATTTGCGTTGAGGGAGATGTTGCATATATCAGCGACTATGCAATTAATAGTGGATTCTATTTGTTTGACATATCTAATCGGAAGAACCCGACGCTTGTGGGTAATTCACATGACGGACTGCAACACGCCATGTCTGTCGCCGTAGAGGGTAACTATGCATATGTTGTGGAGCGGTATTCATCAAGCTCAATGGTAATCTTTGACGTTTCGGATCCAACAACCCCGACTCGAGTAGGGTCAACGCCGAGCAAAGAATGGAGTAAAGGGCAGATGGTTGCCGTTAGGGGCAACTATGCATACCTTGGGTTAGTTGAAGGCTATGGTTTATATAATCGGCTCGTTACTTATGATGTGTCGGTGCCGGCGTCTCCAGTAGAAACCTCAAATATCGCCATACATGGCGCAACGAGTATGGTATTCGACGACGACTACGCATATGTGACGGAATGGTACGGTGATAGAATTCGCGCGATTGACCTATCAACCCCAGAGTCTCCGGTTTCTTTGTCGGCTACCTATTGCGCCGATCAGCCGTATTCTATTTGTATTAAAGGATCTCTTGCTCTTGTGGTTAGCTATGCAGCCAGCAAGCTGTCAATCTTTGACATCTCGTCTCGCTCTAGCCCAGAGAAGCTCTTCGACATTGCCGATGGCATCAACGGTCCCTCTGCTGTGCAAACCTACGGTAGGTATGTCTATGTCGCGAATGATGGCAGCGGAGATATCTCCATTTTTGAATCACTAGGCATTGCGGGCCTACTAAAAGCTGATATTGCAAGTGTTGACATATTAGAAGTGACGCAGAGCGCCATTTTTCGTGGCAGCGCTGTCTTCGAGAGTGACGTTAGTATTCAAGGAAATCTCTCTGTCTCTGGGGTGCTGATGGGGAACGTGGGGCTGACCGTTGAGCCGTCAGGAGATCTGCTGATGGGTTCATACACAAATCATCCGAATCAGTAGTTGCTTTCTGGCGGGAGTTGGAAGTGAATAGGATACTCAGAAGCATGTTGACACAGTTAACACACAAAATTGCGGTTGCGACGCCTTTTTTTCTGGCTGTTGTCTCTCTTGCATTTAGTCAGCCTGCTGAGTATCCACAGTGGTGGTTTGATCGCGGTGTTGTTGCTATGAATACAATTGAGACCAACGACTATGCTCTTGTAAACCAAGGGCAGGTGAAATGGATTGCCGCGAATGCGTATGCAGAACTTCAAACAAACGGCTATGGAAGCCAGAATCTAGATGATGCCATAAGCGGCTTCTCTTCAGAGAATGGTAATTACTCGCTTGTGAATTGCGGGCAACTTAAGCACTTGGCTTCTCTATTCTATGATGCCCTCGGGCTATACTGCCCTTGGGCTATCGCTCCCCTTGATCGTAACGACTATGACCCCGTGATCATCGGTGAAACAAAGTATGCATTTGCTTTCTACTTCACAGGAAGAGATTGGAAGCATATCAGTCACAATATTTGCGCTTCTATGTTGTTCTCAGCATTTGAAGCAAGAGAATGTATCGGTGTTGCTGGTGATGAGATTCTTTCTGCCCAAATGTTTTCCTTCACGTTTGATTCCGTTGCTGGGGATCATATTTACATTAGTAGTCAACCCGGCGCGGCGGCAGGATGGCCAAACTCGCAAGGTGTGCAGTTTCTAGTAGGTGGTATGACGTTTGACCTCCCCGCAGATAACTCTATCCGCATACCCCCTCAGGCAATTGAGGAAATGGGTGCAGGCGGTGAGGTTGAGTTCAGCCTCATACATAACGGTATGGGTTCAACGATTCAACTTGACCAACCGGTGTATATGATAACTTGGCGTCCTGTGCTCAAACTCCGGGATTCCGGCGGAGCTATTGTTGATGATGTCGTCACGATGATGGTAAGTGACACAAAAATGTTTAGTATAAGTTTGGATCAATCACCTCCGTTGAACAATTGGAATTTTGGCTTAGTTTACGATTGGTCTAACCTTCGGATCGGGGATGTGAGTTCTGGATCATTGCGATTAAGTCAAGAATCTCCTGTTGCTAACGTTCCCATCATTGCTTCATGGGAATCGAGCTTTGCAAGTGGCGACAGTATCACGTTTTCTCATGAAGCACCAAATGTGGGCGAAGACATACACTTGGGCACAGTTCTGGCCGTAGACTTTTCTTTATCTTTTGACGATGCTACCGCCGTAACTTGTGCCCATTGCGGAATCTACTGTTCTTACTCGGAGGGATCTGTGCACGTCACATGGTCTCCAGCCGATGTTGATGCAGATATTAGTTTGGATGGAAGCAATTGGGTGCACGCCATAGATGGAGATGTAAGCATCCCTCTTGAAGATGGAGACCATGAGGTTCGGTGCATGGTTAATGGTGTCATGACAACGAATGACATTAATATTCCATTGCTAAATTCTTATGCTAATCTGACGATACCAACGATGGCTGTACAAACCAACATAGTGAATGCAGGGATATTTACCGTGAATACCGATGGCTGTGTTGATGCCGATGTTGACTATTGGAGTGGCCCGGTTACTAATGATGTGGACGATGGTTTGCCACAGGCTTCGATGGACTCAAGTGGATTGGTTACCCAGTCTGGAAACGCAGTGGGCACCTACGAAGTAACAGCACATATGGCCTCACCGCATACTTGCACCATTACGGGTGAACTTTTCATCATTAAGGTCGACATCGCTATGGACGGCAATCGGGACGATACCATCGACTTCGACGACCCCGAGGATGAGGAGTATCTGTTCTGGGTGAATGACGATCACGACTGTTTGCACTATCAGGAATCCGAATGGCATGAAGACGACTCGACAGATTGGGCAAGCGGTGCTCCGGATCCGAACTGTGATGACGATAGAATTGGTGGCAAGGGCTATCTTGGGGGCACTCCGCCGTCGGCATCAGATAATCATTGTCGCCGCGATCTTGAGGATTTCACACGACTGCATTTGTTTGTTGATGATAATACAATCGGGTTGCCGGGCATTACGTATCATCTGAAATTTGAGAGCAGTGGTGGGTCTTCTCCGCAAGTTAATGTCTTTGAGGCTGTTGATACTTCTATTTCCTACCTTAGTGATTCAAGTGCGAGTGCTGCGCAGGTCCAAAAGGTACGATTAATTACTGTGGGGACTTCCGAAGTTCCTCTTGATGCAACCTATATCGTAGCAGGAAATCAGCCATCTCCTTTCTTGATTGAGGGCAAGAGCGCAGGAAAGGGCGACCTCACATTCATTGTTAAGAAGGATGGTAATGAGATTTGCAGAAAATCCGTCGAACTAGAATTGAAACTGATTTCTGAGTTCTACAACAAGTATGTGGTGACGACGAGTACGGACGATAATGTCAATTCCACTAGCGCTGAGATCGGAACCTGTAGTTATGCGCCGAGCGTGGATGAATACGTCCTCTTTATACACGGATGGAATGTAGGTGCTTCGACCAAGGATTGGTGGAGCGAAACAGTTTTCAAGAGACTATGGTGGCAGGGATATAGGGGGCATGTGGGGTGTTTTCAATGGCCAACTTTGGGGACTCTGCATTATGATCGTAGTGAAATCCGGGCATGGAGTTCTGCCGAAGCTCTCAAGCATAGGATCAATGCCTTGAACTCTGCCTATTCTGGGGAGGTTCGAATCATTGCGCACAGTATGGGGAACGTCGTTGCTGGCGAATCCCTCCGACTATTTTCTTCTTCTGTTGTCCACACCTATATTGCTGCCCAGGCAGCCTTGCCGGGTCATTGCTATGACAACTCAATTCCCGATTACTGGACAGGATTTACAACGCCGAACGTTTACGGATTCTATTATTCAGGGGGCTCACCAAGCGTTCCGTACTTTGATGGCAATTCGTCGAAAGCTGGCAGCATTGCGAGGTATTACAATAGGGATGACTGGGCTCTTGACTGGTGGGAAACCAATAACAACCTGAAGCCGGATCTTAACTATCATTATGCAGAAGGTGACGGTGTCACTGACACTTACAATCCCGTTACAGGTGATCGTTTCTATTATGACAGCATCGTTCCGTTCGACGAATATGATCTGATCTTCTCTGCGAATCGCTATGCGATCTTCGCGCGTTGCGCAGAATCACGATCAAGAGCCCTTGGTGCTGTTCCGACATCAATCGCTGGGTTCAGTACGCAACGAGACCTTCAGGGTGCAGGGATGGGCTATGATGGTGCTCACTACTCTCATAGCAGGGAATTTCGATCGAATATCATTGATGAGTGGCAATTTTGGACCAATGTGAAGAATGACTTTTCCCTGACGGGAAATTGATAGGAGTACAATATGAGCATCCGATTGCGGCGTAACGTTTTGATTCTGACGGGGGTTCCTCTTCTGCTTTTAAGTTGCTTGTCTGTAATGGCGGACACAAGTTCACGGGGAAATCAGAAGACAAAAGCTGATCGTATCAAAGAGTCTCGTGCGGAGCGTGACGTTTCGTTGCTCTTTGCTGGTGTTGTAGCAGACCAGTATGGAACGGCGGTTCCGCAGGCTACTGTTACGGCTCACATCCGGCATTATGCCCCCACTCCTCCATTCTTCATGGCTATGAAGGAAGTTTCCGTTGAGACTGACGAGAAAGGGCGCTTCATGATCAAAAATGATGCAGGGAGTGACCTGTTTATCAAGGGGATATCGAGAGAAGGATACGAATTCAGTCGTGGTGATAATTCGAGAACCGCGTTTCGTTACAAGGGTGCGGAAGGGGAAGAGGTGTTCTGTCCGGACAAGAAGAACCCCGTGTCGTTTACTCTTCGGCAGAAAGGGGAGGCGGTTTTCCTTCTGGAAGCCCAAGGCGGACCGTCGTTGAAGCCTCCAAAGTCGAGCGTAGCCTTCAATTTTACAGAAGGCAGAGTTCGTCCTGGCGACGACTCTTCTGATTTGGTTGTATCCTCTGTGTACGACGAGGAACGCCAAGAATATGCCCTTGTGTTTCAAGCTAAAGGAGATGGTTCTGGTGTTGTTGTGACAGACTTGATGACCTACGAAGCTCCGGAAAGCGGGTACGGACCTCAGTATGCCATTACCATCAAGTTGAATGAACGGTTGCCCCGCAAGAATCTGTATATCAAGAGCCGTGATCCCTCAATCTACACTCGGATGGATCTAGGCATTATTCCTGGAAAGAAATTTATTCGTCTCGACTACAAGTCTTGGACGAATCCTTATGGGGGCAGAAGTCTTGAACCTGAGTCGAAAATGCCATTTGCGATCAAGAAGCGTTTGCGTGATGAAGCCAAGCTTGCGTTGAAGCAGAACAGGCACCCGAAAAAGCGCGACCTCAAAGCTTTGATAAAGGCGGAGAATTAAAAACTAGTGAAAAAACTGTGAAAAAACGGCTCTTCACGGAAGTGCGTTTTTTCAATGGGTATCATGTAATAGCATCTGAGGTTGAATTAAGTAGCTGGTTGTCGTTTCCTTAACACTGCGGTTCCCCCCGAAATTCGGCCACCCCTTAAGAGAGAGTTTGCATCCGAAATA
>CAZNWT010000063.1:0-25852 GCA_964576795.1 uncultured Victivallales bacterium | reverse complement strand
GCAAGCAGAATTCAGACAGATGCATTACTATCTAGTTGAGTGCCAAACTTTAGGGGAGTTTCTGCTTATGATATCGGTTGCAAGTTTTGCATCTTGCCTACCCCTTCAGGAGTTTAGCGAGGGGGTCATCTTCCGTATCGTCATCACCTTTTGCGGAAAAGGAATCGCACAGATCACTGGCTTGAACTTCCATTTGATGGAGGCCGCAGCGCTGCACAAATGGATTTACAATATAGTGGCAACAGTGGCGGCAGTTACGTCCCTTCTCATCACTACTAAAGATCTCGACAGCTTTTGAGCGGTCCGCTTCCGAAAAGATCTTTGGGCCACCAACATCCTTGAATGGAACGTCTGCTTCACTCTCAAACACGTGCCCACAACTGATGCAAGAGATGGTTTCTCCCGTCTTGCTGAACCCCTCATAGATGGGCTCACGCCGAACAAAAGTATCGGCGCCGCACGCGGAACATAGTATCGCCATGGACTGTTTCGGCATGCCTAAGCTCCTCTACGCGCGTGGCGTTTCCAACACAGCACGAATGCGGCGCACTCCCGCACTAGAGGACCCTTCCTTCTTGATCCGAAAATGCCCTAGGTCCCCAGTGTGCTCAATATGCGGCCCCCCGCAGACTTCTTTTGAGAAGTCGCCAATTGTATAGACCTTAACCTGTTCGCCATACTTCCCTGAAAACAGCGCCATGGCCCCCGTATCCCGTGCGTGTTCGATGGTCATGGTCTCGACGCTCACAGGAAGATTCTTCGCAATCACATCGTTGACGATATCTTCAACCTTTTTCCGCTCCTCCATGGTCATCTTCTCAGGATGCGAAAAGTCAAAGCGAAGCCGCGCCTCGGTAATGTTGGAGCCCTTCTGTTTGACGTGCTCTCCGAGCACCATCTGAAGCGCCTTGTGCAATAAATGGGTCGCGGTGTGAAGTTGGGTGGTCGCCTCAGAGTTATCGGCCAAACCACCCTTAAACGCTTTGTCGGCACTCTGCTTTGAGACGGCCTTGTGCTTTTCAAAAGCTTTATCAAACCCCTCACGATCTACAACAAGGCCCTTTTCTGAGCAGATCTCTTCTGTAAATTCCAAAGGAAAGCCGCACGTGTCATACAGCTTAAACGCCACGCGCCCGGGGAACTGCGTTTGCTTGTGTTCAATCAGCTTCGAGAGCACTTTATCTAGCTCCCCCATTCCACGGGTTAACGTCTTTTCAAACTTTTCCTCTTCCTGTACAAGCTCTCGCGTAATGTGATCGCGGTTTGTATTCAGCTCTGGATAGACGTGCTTGTAACTGTCAATAATGGTAGCTGCAATCGGCCCGGAGAAACCGGGCTCCAATCCAAGTTGCTTACCAAAACGAACCGCACGCCGAATCAAACGTCGCAAAACATACCCTTGCCCCAAATTGCTCGGCGCAATTCCCTGCTCGTCTCCCAAAATGAACACCGAACTTCGAAGATGGTCCGAGACAACACGAAATGCCATTCCGGTTACATCGTCCGCGTTCATCCGCTTGCCGGATTTTTCAGAAACCATCTCAATGATCGGCGCAAAAAGCTCAGTCTCGTAAACGTTGTTTCTTCCCTGAAGCATGGCAATAGTGCGCTCAACCCCCATGCCCGTATCGACATTGCTCTGCTCCAGAGGTTGGTATGACCCGTCTTCCTGTTTGCTGTATTGCATAAAGACATCGTTCCAGATCTCGAAGTACTTTCCGCAGGAACAGCCTGGACGACACCGCTCGCCACAAGCAGCCTTGCCCGTATCAACAAACATCTCTGTATCAGGGCCACAAGGGCCCGTCTTTCCCGCAGGCCCCCACCAGTTATCAGAAATCGGTAGTGCAAAAATCCGCTCGCTAGGGATCCCAAGCTTCTGCCAAATTGCGATGGATTCCTCATCCATAGGAACGCTATCATTGCCTTCGAAGACGGTCACATACAGACGCCCCGGATCAAACCCAAGATAGGATTTTGATGTGAGAAATTCGTGTGACCATGCAATCGCGTCTTCCTTGAAATAATCCCCCAGAGACCAGTTTCCCAGCATCTCAAAAAAGGTCAGATGCGAGGTGTCCCCCACGCTATCGATATCCCCGGTGCGAACACATTTCTGGCAGTTGCACAGGCGAATGCCCGACGGGTGCTTCTCGCCCAGTAGATAGGGAACCAGCGGATGCATTCCTGCAGTTGTAAAGAGTACCGTAGGGTCGTTCTGCGGAATCAGGGAACTCCCCGAAATCACGGAGTGCCCCTTACTCTTAAAGAAATCAAGATACATCTGCCTTAGTTCATCAGCTCTCATCGCCTCTCCATCCTATAACGCAATCGATTTGCCGGATCGGTGCATCCCCGCCAGATGTATTATTTGCTTTCCGCGAGTTTTTCTTTAATACCGGCAATCAGCTTGGCAACCATTTCGGGGTTTTCTCTCAGGTGCACACTCGCAGCATCACTGCCTTGACCAATTTGCTCTCCATCGCAAGACAACCATGATCCCCGTTTCTGAACGAGCCCATGTAAAATAGCGGCTTCCAGAACGGATCCTTCCCACGAAATGCCCTGAGCATAGAGAATGTCAAACTCGGCTTCGGTGAAGGGAGGTGCAACCTTGTTCTTTACAACCTTAACGCGCGTGCGGTTTCCGCGAACGCGACCAGTAGAATCCTTAAGGGCCCCAATGCGACGAATATCCAAGCGAACAGATGCGTAAAACTTGAGCGCACGCCCACCCGGTGTGGTCTCAGGGCTGCCAAACATCACGCCAATCTTTTCGCGAATCTGGTTCGTGAAGAGACAAAGCGTTTTGGTTGTCGACAGTGCTCCGGAGAGCTTGCGCATCGCCTGTGACATCAAGCGCGCCTGTAATCCAACGTGGGAATCACCCATATCGCCGTTCAGCTCAGCACGTGGTGTCAGAGCAGCTACGGAATCAATGACAACAACGTCAACAGCATTACTGCGTACGAGCGTCTCGGCAATCTGGAGCGCCTCTTCACCCGATGCAGGCTGAGACACCAATAAATCATCCAGGTTCACGCCGATCTTCTTGGCATATCCAGGATCCAATGCGTGCTCGGCATCAATGAATGCGGCAATGCCGCCGTTTTTTTGCGCATTTGCAATGACATGCAGGGTAAGCGTGGTTTTTCCTGACGACTCCGGTCCGTAAATTTCAACAACACGGCCACGCGGAAGTCCACCAATCCCCAAAGCCATATCCAAATTGAAGGCGCCCGTTGAGATATGTTCCATCGCCACCCTAGAGGAGGCATCCCCCATGCGCATAATGGCACCATCTCCAAACTCTTTGCGAATCTGAGCCAATACATCTTCGATGTTTGATGAATCAGGGATTGGTGCTCGGTCAGGTTTCTTAGCCATGGTTAACTCCGGGTTGAGGTTCAGTAGTCGGATGCAAGATAGTGTTGTAGCATTTTGAGTGCAGCCTGACTAGCCGCCATCCGCACGGTTTCACGATTTCCGTCGAAATGGTATTCGAGGGCAATGGGTGACTTTCCGCGAGCGGCAAACCCTATAAATACCAGCCCCAACGGTTTCTCCGCTGTGCCGCCCGTAGGGCCTGCAATGCCTGTTGTAGAGAGCGCTACATCCGCACTCAACGCATGCAAGACGCCAGAGGCCATCGCTTCAGCAACAGGGGCGCTAACAGCACCGTGTTCAGCGAGAACAGGCTCGGGAACACTGAGCAGAGCGGTTTTAACGGCATTAGAATAGGCAATCACACCGCCGCCATAGTATTCAGAACTACCAGAAACTGCCGTAATGCGTTGCCCGATAAGGCCACCGGTGCAGGATTCTGCTGTTGCCAGCGTAAGTCCGAGTGTTCGCAATAATTCACCAACCGACTGCTCAATGCTACAGACTTCAGCTTTCACCCTTCAGCCCTCAGCCCTTCCCGGACTCATATCCATTCGGATGTGCCTGATGCCAATTCCATGCACTTTTCACGATAGTGCGAATGTCGGCAAATTTTGGGGTCCAGCCCAATACAGACTTCGCCTTCTCGGCACCCGCCACCAGACGGTCAGGATCTCCCGGGCGACGTGGCGCCAGCTCTGCCAGTATGGCATGACCCGTGACGTCGCGGCAGGCCTCTATCACCTCAAGCACCGAGTTCCCAGTGCCGGTTCCCAAGTTAAACGGTCCGGAAACATCTTTTTCAAGTGCAAGAATATGGGCACGCGCAAGATCAACAATGTGAATATAGTCGCGAAGACAGGTTCCATCAGGCGTATCATAGTCATCACCGAAAATCTTTATGTTTTCACGTTGCCCCAAAGCCACTTGCAACACAAGCGGGATCAAATGCGTTTCGGGATCGTGATCCTCACCATAGATCGCAGTAGCGCCACACGCATTGAAGTAGCGCAAAAAGACCGGTTGCATGCCATGCAACTCCTGGTACCACTTCAGAGTATGCTCAAACATCAGCTTCGACTCACCATAGGGATTCTGAGGCCGCTGCGGTTCATCTTCAGTAACGGGAACGTTCTCGGGCTGGCCATAGGTCGCGCAGGTCGATGAAAATACAATCTTTTTCACGCCGTTGGCATGCATTGCCTCGGCCAGATTGATCCCCCCCACGACATTGTTCCTAAAATAAATCTCAGGCCGCACCATAGACTCACCAACAAGCGCATAGGCTGCAAAGTGCACCACCGCATCTGGTTTCACCTGCGCCATGGCATCCGCAACGGAATCCTTGTCACGCAAATCGCCCTCAATGAACGTCGCACGAGGATCAATCGCCTCACGATGGCCTCGCACGAGATTGTCAAAGACAACAACATCGTACCCTTCGTTCAACAACAATTCAGATGTCACACTGCCAATATAGCCAGCACCACCCGTTAAAAAGACTTTCATGCGTCTAGCCCCTTCTTCATCGCGGCCACTTCAGCTTCGAGTTGCGCAACGCGCTTCTTCAATTCAGGAAGCCTAGCAATATGCGCCTTAATCTTGGTGGACTTACGGTGGTCGATCGCAGGAAACCCGGAAATCATCATTCCAGAATCAATATTCTTCGTGACGCCCGCTTTCCCGCCAATGATAACCCGATCGCCAATGTTAAGGTGCCCGACAACACCGGCCTGTCCACCCACCTGAACGTGGCACCCCACATGTGTGCTGCCAGAGATCCCAGACTGGGACGCCATGACCGTATGATCCCCAACGCGAACGTTATGGGCAATCTGCACGAGGTTGTCCAGCTTCACGCCCTTGCCAATAATCGTCTTTCCAAATCGCGAGCGATCAATCGTAACATTGGCGCCAATTTCTACATCGTCCCCAATATCAACACTTCCGAGCTGCATCACCTTTTGCCAGACTCCGTTTTTATCCGGTAAATAGCCAAAACCATCGCTGCCAATCACGGATCCATTGTGGATAATAACCCGGTTGCCCAGACATGAACGCTCGCGGAGGCTTACGTGGGCATGGATCATGCAGGATTCTCCCAGCACACACTCGTGCCCGATGTAGACACCCGCCACCAACACACAATCATCACCAATAACGGATCGCGGTTCTACAACGCAGTGAGGGCCAATATAGACACGATTTCCAATCGTGACATCCTCGGCAATAACCGCTGTCGCATGAATGTGCGGGGCAAAAACAATCGGGGGCGGGCTAACGAGCACACCCACTTTGGAGTAGGCGCTATCAGCATCTGGGACACGAATCACGGCACATGGACAATTCCCCTCCCAATCGAAACTCACAAGCACCGCCGAAGCAGACGTGCTTGCCATCTGAGATGCATAGCGTAGATTTGCAAGAAATGTGATGTCGCCCGCGGACGCATCTGCAAGCCCCGAAAGCCCGCTAATCTCAATATTGCCATCACCTTCAAGGATGCCGTCAATCTCAGCGGCTATGTCAGCAAGTTTCATACTTAGACTTGTCCTGTGTATGATGTTTTCTACCGTTGCTATTCGTCATCTTCGGCCTTAGGCATATCGCTGATGACATCATCCGTAATGTCAACCTTGTCCATATGATAAATCACAGGGGAGTAGCCACCAATGCCTACGCCAGTAGAGTCCAACACAAGCTCAAGCTTCTTCTTTTTAGCAATGCGCTCAACAATCTTACTGATGTCGCTCACCACGCGCTTGCGCATGCGCAATTCCTGACTTGTCAGCTCTTTCTGACGGGTCGACGTAGTCTCACGAAGGTTGCGCTGCATCTGGCGAATTTCATCAACCTTGGCCTTAGCCAACGCCCGCTTTGCATCAAGGGCTTTCTCAGACAAAGCAACATCTTCAAGTTCTTTGTTCAGGGTTTCAAATTCGGAGCCTAAGGCTTTGAGTGCATCCATCATCTCTTCGTGTTCGTCCTCAAAATCCTTTACGTACTGCTCGAGAACCGCACGATCCGCACGGGACCGCGGGTGCAACTTCATTAGTCCTTCCATATCAACAACGCCAATATCTGCCATAGCCGACAGAGAATACATCGCGCTCAATACCAATCCCATTACAACACCACGCTGAACGATCTTCATAATGCCCTCCTTCTTATTTTAGTAATCGTAACCAATCCAAATAACCCAGTGATCTTCTTCTGTATAGTTATCATCCGTCTCAACAACCCACGCACGATCAATACGAATCGGGAATCCCGGCATATCCAGACGAATGCCTATCCCTGTCGAACTTGCAAGATCTTTAAAATCTATGTCATAGGAATCCGTCCACACATTGCCCATATCATAAAAAGCGGCAAAACGAATACTGCTAACAATGGGAATCGTATACTCCAGATTTGCCATAAACAAACTCTGCCCACCCAATGAACGGGAGCGATAATCGGTGCCATACTCCCGAATCACCTTAGGCCCGACATCACGATAATCAAACCCTCGCAGCGTGCGACCACCACCCAGGAAAAGCCGATCCGTCAACGGCACCTCATCCGTGTTGCCAAAGGTCTCAATAAAATCAAACCGTGTCCGGAAGTTGATCACATGCCCAAACCACAAAGGTAAATACGAAGTCGTTCGCAACCCAACTTCGTAGAGATCCGTATCAAACCCCAAAGGCCCACCCGAAACACTGTAGGAAAGACTCAGCTTATTTCCTCGAGAAGGAACAAAAGGATTGTTCCGGGTATCGTGCGTGAGTGTTGCAGATAAAGAACTCTTTACCCGATCCTCCTCACTCTCAAACTGATACGACGTTCCCGTGTCAGTATCAAAGTCATAGGTATCGAGCTCATAATAGGTGTTCGTATCGGAAACATCCGTAATGACGGACTTCTCTATGTTGTAGCGGAACGTGATGCGATTTGCACCCGGCAGCGCTTTGCCAACTGTAACGGAGGCTCCCGTTCGTTTAATGTCATAATCTGAATAATCCCGCTCCCGGCGGTAAACATCAAACCCAAGAGATAAACGACGATTCAAAAACCAGGGTTCAGTCAGCGAAAGCTCATAATCCCTGCGCGTCGATCCCGCTTGGGCGCGCAAACGCAATTTCTGACCGCCGCCCGTGAAGCTCGGCCAATTTAGAAGATCAAAATTACCTTGCGAGAGCTCTGCAAACCCGATCAGATTATCGACACTCGAGAACCCGATTCCTACCATAAATTGACCGGTACGTTTCTCAGTGACATCAAACACCAGATCGCGCTCGTCGGCATTCTCCGTCTCCTGAGGAATCGCGCGTGCCGTTTCAAAAAAGCCGAGATTGTTAATACGGCGCTCACTACGCTGTACACGGGATTGATTGTAAACATCACCAGGGTAGACCTGCAGTTCGCGCCGGATAACCTTGTCCCGCGTTCGCGTGTTTCCTCTGATAATGATATTACGAACATTCACCAACTCGCCTTCGCGAATCGTAAACACGACATCGACAACCGCCTTCTCTAAATGGGGCGTTAGCGCGGGGCGACAGGCCGCCCGAAGATAGCCACGGTCGCCATAATAAGCCTGAAGACGGCGAGCCGTAGCATTAATCGCCGACAGTGAAGCAGTTTGACCAGGCTTTAGTGAAATCAGGCGCTCAAGCTCTGGCTCAGGAAATACCGTTACGCCCTTCAACTCAATCAGATCAAGTTGATACTGAGCACCTTCGTCAACTACAACCGTAGCAATCTCATATTTGGATGCCTCGGCCTTGCCGAGGGCAACCGATACCGCAACATCAAGAAAACCACGATTCCTATAGAAGTCCCGAACGTCGGTTTCAATATCCCCCAACTCATAGTGTTCGTAGCGCTTCCTGACAAACCAGCGAATTGGATTCAAGCGCGAGGGACGCGTCAGCGCCTTGCGCAGCTCGCCTGTTGAGATTGATGCGTTACCCTGGACGGTAATATCGCCAATATAGCTGACAGGGCCTTCCGTAAACGTGATGGTCAAATTGACAAATCCCGCTTCAGAGTCAACAGGGGCAAACTCCCACACCGCAGTGGCGTCACCAAACGAATCCTTGCGATATTCCTTCAGGACGTTACGCACGGCCACCCCAACTGCCTGATCGTCAACCAAATCCCCTTCCGCAAGCGCCAACCACTTGCAAACCTTTGAGGCCCTAAATTCTGAAACGCCGAAAATTTCCGGGATGGAAGCAAGTCGAGGCTTGGCTTCCACCGTGTACGTTAACGCCACTCCGTCGGCCATCTCATCAACAGTGGCCTCCACCGACGAGAACTGCCCCGTCCCCAATAAAATTTTCACATCGCGAGAGACTGCTGAGGACTTCAGATCCTGTCCTTCTTTGACCCGCGTATGCGCCAGAACAAACTCAGAGTCAGACTTGCCCATCCCTGAATGTTCGATTTCAACCTGCAATATGGTGGGGGCAGCGTGCGCAGAAAGAACCCCAACCATCAGCAACGCTATTGCGTGCCCAACACGCTTACCGCGTAACCCTATCACGTCATCACCTCTTCTTCAGAAAATTCAGGTTCAACCCCGTCGACTCCCCGCTCACGATCCCGGAAGCGGGTGTACGTATCCTCAAAATTCAGAAAGACTTCACCGGTAGGGCCATTACGTTGTTTCACCACATCGACAATTGCCAGACGCTCATCATCCGCACCCTCAGTGCCCGGATACTTGCAGGGCCGCCGCAACATCATCACAACGTCAGCATCCTGTTCAATGGCACCAGAATCGCGCAAGTCCGAAAGCTTTGGGCGCCCCTCCTTGTCCCGTTGTTCTGGAGCCCGGCTGAGCTGACTCAGGACCAGTACCGGCAAATTCAGTTCCTTAGCCATCGCCTTAAGATTAGACGAGATGGCGGCCGTTTCAAGCTGCCTTCCCTGGTGAGAGTACTCGCGACAATTCAAGAGCTGGAGATAGTCAATGATGATCAATTCTATGCCATGCTTTTTCTTCATACGGCGTGCGCGCGCACGAAGCTCCATCACGTCAAGGCCACCTGTATCATCCATAAAAATGGGAGCCTTACGAAGTACAGCCGCCGCATTGACAATGCGGCCATGAAACTCGGTTGACACGTACCCCTGAGAGAGCTGAAAACCCGGCACCTCGGCATGACAACACAGCATTCGCGTCACAAGCGATGAGTAGGACATCTCAAGGCTGAAGATCCCCACGGCATGCCCCTTGCCATCCGGGTCATTCTTGCCCAGCGCTACATTCTCAGCAATATTCATAGCGAGCGAGGTTTTGCCCATTGAGGGACGCGCCGCAAGTACTACCATTTCCCCGCTGCGCAATCCACTAAGTTTACGGTCAATATTCAGGAACCCGGAGCTCACACCGGTTCCGATTCCTCGCTTGGTTAGGAAAACCTTCTCAATATACTCCATCACCTCTTCAACAGCATTTGGCCACTCCATAATGGTGCCATGTTGATTTTCGGTGATGTTCAGAAAGGCTTGCTCGACCTCACTCAATAGGCTGTCAGCACTCTGCTCCCCGGTATAACAAGCCGATTCTGCATCACGAGCACAGTTGATAACGGCCCGGAGAAGAAACTTTTGCCGAACAATATCAATGTAGTATTCGGCATGGGCCGCAGTCGGCGTAGAATCAATCAATTGATCGAGATAGCCGTCTCCACCAACGGAGTCGAGCCGCTCCTGCGTCCGCAGACAATTGGCCAGAGTGAGGACGTCAATGGCCTGACCGACACCGAGCATCTGAAGCATCGCTTCATAGATAATGCGGTGGGCCGGTATATAGAAATAGGCGGGCGTGACCTGGCTATCCACAGCCAGATTCAACGCCCGATCAAAGTCTAGGAGGATAGAACCCAGAACGCCTTTTTCAGCCTCTTCGCTGTAAGGCGGAATTCGATCCGCCTTTGCGACGGGCCGCTGCCCCCCGGGATCCCGGACCATGATGGTCTACTCCTCTACAATCCACACCTTGATCGTGGCAGTGACCTCAGGTTGGAGTTTGATGGTAACCTCAAATACACCCAGTTCTTTGATATGCTCTTCGAGCATAATCAAACTACGGTCAATCTCAATGCCCTGCTGTTTGAGAGCATCCGAAATCTCAACCTCGGTAACGGATCCGTAAAGCGTTTCGCCTTCAACGGTCTTCATCGGAATCGTGATGGACATCCCGCCAAGCTTTGCAGCCAGTTTACGTGACTGAGCAACGCCTTCTGCAAGCTTCACTTCACGTTCACGTTGAATTTTCACCAAACGACGACGTGTTGCTTCCGTTACGGGAGCACCAAGCTGCTTTGGAATCAGATAGTTGCGTGCATATCCGTTGGAAACGGTTACGACGTCACCCTCGACGCCAAGATCCGCAACATCCGCAATCAAAAATACTTCGGTAGCCATAGTTACATCTTCCTCTGGACTAAGCCATCACGCCAATATTACGCGCACGACGCACAGCCCGCTTTATTGTCCGCTGTTGCTTCGGTGTTGCCCCTGTCAGGCGGGCAGGCACAATCTTTCCATACTCCGTCACAAATCGACGCAGCAGATCGTAATCACGGCTGTCAATTTCTTTGACACCCTCAAGAAAGCGGGATTGCTTGCGTAGCGCGGCTTCACGACCCCGTGCATCACGGGGTGCGCCTCGTTTCGGTTTCATCATTCGTGCCATCTTCTTATCCTCTCTTAATCTAGCCTGCTCCTAGAACGGCAGGTTGTCATCATCTTCGGCCAAGGGTTCGGTTTTCGAGGCCCCGCCATCCGTTGTTGCAGCAACAGGTGGTACCGCCGGGCTCGGCTTTACCTCTGCGCTCTGAGCCCCACCGCCATCGCGAAGTTCAGCGCCCCGTGGACTCCCCAAAAACTGGACCCGCTCCGCGACAACACTCAATCGGCTGAACTTCTGGCCCTCTTTTTCCCACTCATCGTACTTCAGGCGCCCCTCCACTAAAGCTGGAGCCCCTTTCTTTAAATACTCACCACAGGTTTCAGCCTGGCGGCCCCATACGGTAACCCCAACAAAGCAGGTCTCGTCGTGCTCCTGTCCATCCGCCGTTCGGTAACGACGATTGGTCGCCATGCGAAGATCTCCTACAGCCGTACCAGAGGGCGTATATTTGATCTCCGGATCGCGGGTCAGGTTGCCAATCAGAATCACTTTGTTAAAACTTGCCATGAGTCGACCTAAGCCGTTTCAGTTGCGGGTGCAGGAATCGCCTCTGCGGGCGAAGCCACAAAAGACATACTCTTTTCGTCACCACGGGTAATCTGAACACGGAAAACATCATCACTTAAAAGAAGACGAGCTTGTAACGCCGATACTTTACTCGGCTCCAACTCAAAAACCACGCGGACATAAAGTCCCGAGTCACGTTTGCTCATGGTGCGAGCAAAATTCCGACGTCCAAGTTTCTTGGACCCCGAAATGCTTCCTCCCTGGCGGGCAATCTCAGCTTCGACACGGTCCATGACCGCAGTTAACTCTTCTTCCTTCAGCGTATCAGCGAAAATGAACAAACCTTCGTATGTATTCAACGTAGCGACTCCCACTCTTTTGCTTTGCTCTAACTCTCTTCCGGCGGCGCCGAGTTGAAGCGGTTCATTGCCGAATCCACTCCCGACTCCAAAATATCACTGACTGCATCGGCTATCCGTTCAATCATTCTGCCAACACAATCACGGTGCGCGGATGCAAACGGACTCAGCACATGTGATACAACATCCGTTTCTCCGACACCGCGTCCTACACCCATCCGAATTCTTACAAAATCTCCCGAACCCACATGCTGCATCACTGACGTCAACCCCTTGTGTCCCCCGCTGCCGCCACCTGGCCGAATGCGAATCCGACCCAGTTCTAAATCAACATCGTCCAAAAGCACAATCAAATCAGCCTCAGGCACCTTGTGATACCGCAGTACAGACCCAACTGCATCTCCACTCAGATTCATAAACGTCTGTGGCTTCACCAACACGACCGCCTCGGTGCCAATCGTCGTTTTTGCCACTTCTGCCTTGAACCGCAAACGCTTCTTAAACTGACAGCCAAACCGCTCTGCCAACCGCTCTACAGCGGCAAAACCAACGTTGTGGGGGGTTCCCACATATTGTTTGCCGGGATTTCCCAATCCCACGACAACCTTCACCCTAAGCGTCCGCTGCTGTCTCTTCTTCGGGTGCAGCGCCCTCAGCACCTTCTTCAGCACCTTCTTCATCACCCTCTTCTTCTTCCTCCTCCTCCTCCACACGTGGCGCCGCAACAGCAGCAACCGCAACATCCACATCCGTCAGCACCGTAACGCCCTTGGGCAACGTGATGTCAGCAACCGTCATGTGATCACCAATTTCCAAGGCACTCACATCTACCGTGATATTTTCGACCATATCCGCCGGCAAACACGTCACTTGAATCTCAGACACAAGCTGCTCAAGCGTGCCACCGGAAACCGCACCGACCGGTTCGCCAATCAATTCAATCGGCAGACTTAACTCAAGCAACTCTGTCATCGAAATAGACACAAAATCTGCATGAATAATAACGCCAGAAAGGGGATTGTGCTGGGCATCCTTAAGCAGCACCTTCTGAGAGGTCTCGCCCTCAATATTCAAGTCCGCCACAAAATTCTGTCCGTTGTGCTGCAGGATCATCTCAAAGTCATGTGCATTGAGCTCAATGGACATAGGCTCGGTATTTCCATAAACCACGGCAGGAATCATGCCTGCTCTTCGGAGACGACGGGCCGCACCCGTCCCACCTGCCACCCGCTTTACCGCTTTAACAATTACTTCTTCAGCCATGTTACAAAACCCCTTACGCTCTAAACAAAGTCGTCACTGAACGACCCTCGTGAATCCGCAGAATTGCCTCACCCAGCAATTCGGCAACCGTCAGAACGGTAACTGGATAGTCACCGAAATCAACATTTAGCGGCACCGTATCCGTGACCACCAACTCCTTAATAGCCGAAGCCTTCAGGCGCTCTACCCCGAGCTCGGTAATCGTTGCATGACTCACCGCTGCATATACCTCGGCAGCGCCATGTTCCTGCAATAAAGTTGCTGCCGAACAGAGTGTTCCCGCTGTAGTGGTCAAGTCGTCTACCATAATCGCCGTGCAACCGTCAACCTTGCCGACTAGAGTAAACGCCTCCACTTCAGAAGGCCCCAGGCGTTGTTTGGCCACAATGGCAAGCTCCGATCCCATCAACTGAGAGTAGGCATAAGCCGCTTTAACCCCTCCCGTATCGGGCGCTACCACAACAAGATTTTTAAACTTCTTTGCCTGTAAATACTTACTGATCACAGGAAAGCCATAAAGATGATCAACGGGGATATCAAAAAACCCTTGAATCTGCTGCGCATGTAAATCGACCGTAAGGAGACGGCTTACCCCCGCCGCGACGAGCAAGTTTGCAACCAGTTTGGCTGTAATCGGAACGCGTGGCTGATCTTTGCGATCCTGACGAGCGTAGCCATAATAGGGAATCACCGCCGTGATCCGCTCCGCAGAGGCGCGCTTCATGGCGTCAATCATAATCAACAACTCCATGAGATTCTCATTGGGGGAATGACACGTCGACTGGACAACAAAAACATCCCTTCCCCGGATATTTTCTTTAACCTTTACAAAGATCTCTCCATCCGGGAATCGCGTAATATCAATCTCGCCCAGAGGAGCACCAATATATTTGGCGATCTTCTCAGACAGAGCCAGATTTGAGTTGCCTGTAAAAAGTTTCATCTCAGTCTTACACCTTGATTGCACGTCTTTTCCCTCCCCTGCGAACATATCACAATACAATATGGTTACCCGACCTGGATTTGAACCAGGACTATGGGCGTCAAAGGCCCGTGTGCTACCATTACACCATCGGGCAGCTCTCTTCAGGGAACAAACTGCCCTGAACGCAGACAGACCGCATCCAAGGCAGAATTGTTACTTCTATAGAGTCTCGCCCACAAAGTCAAGACTCACAAAGTAGCAATTTTTGAGGCTTCCTCAGAATCTATTGCAGGGCGCTCTCAACGGCATCCTTCAGACTGTCCGGATTGGCGGTGTTGAGAAAGGCGCGCAGGGATTTTACTGCCGACAGTCCCCTTGGAGTGCCGTCACTTCTGCTACGGCTTTCGTCATACACAATGACCGGTATCGTTCGGGCGCTGGGCATGACCTGCAGCATGGTGGCGATGACGCTTCCGTTCAAACCGGGAACCACCTCTTTGAGCAAAAAAAGATCCGGCCTGGCCACAACAGCCTGTTCGAGGACGTCGGGACCCTTTTGCACCAAGACGACTTCAAAACCGGCGGTTTCCAGTGCTAACGTAATCGACAAAGCACTGGCGCTCTCATCTTCTGCAAGCAGGATTCGCCGTTTCCCGCGGATTTGCTTCTCACTGGCGATTTGGTAGCCAGCAGTAATTTCGTGAATTTTGGCAATCAATTCTGTCTCGTTGCAGGGTTTTTCCAGAAAACCATCCACTTGAACGCTCTCAAAGAAATCCTTCATGCTAGAGCGTGCGGTCAACACCAGTACGGGGTAGCGAGTCGTACCGTCCTCGCGCGTAATGCGGCGCAAAAAGCCAACACCGCCCATGCCAGGCATGCTGATGTCCAGAATGATCAAGTCGGGATTAGTGGTTTCCAGCCGGGCCAGAGCCACCTCGCCGCTATTGGCGGTGATGACATTAAAGCCTTCGTGCTTCAGGTAATCGGAAAGGGAGAGCAACAGGTGCTTTTCGTCATCAACCAACAATAGGGTTATCGGGGCGGCTTGGCTCATGATGTTATCTCCTTTTGCCTGTCAACCATCATTCGTGATCGGCAAGAATGTTATCAAAACTGTTTAACAGGGTTTTTTCATCAAACGGGCAAGACACTGTGGGTATATTGAATCCGCGCAAAATCTCACATTGGGCAACACTGGCGTTTTCCCCTACGATGGCCAGTATTGCTACGTCTTGCAGGTGCGGTTGAACGGCGGCGATCATCGCCGCGCCGTCCATATTGTCCCCGCTCCAGTCCAATATGATGTAATCGGGCTGCACTTTTTCGAGCATATCGCGCGCTGCATTTCCTGTTTTTACCGTTTGTGCACGGTACCCCTGGGCAACCATAGCGGCCGCAACGACCGTGAGTACCTGATCGCTGTCGTGAATTAGCAATACCGACGGCGGGGCGATTGACGGTAAACGCACCAACACGCGAGTGCCGATCTCCTGTCCCGGGGGAGGACTCTCAATCACAAGTTCGCCGCCATGGCGCTCTATAAGATCCTTGGAAATCGACAGTCCCAACCCTGATCCGCTGACATACTCACCCACGCGGTAGAAACGCTCCGTGAGATGGGGGAGATGCTCCACCTCAATGCCGATGCCAGTGTCATCCACGCACAGGCAGACCCAATCTTTATTGGCCGGGTCGCGCCAGGTTTGCACAGAAATTGCACCGTCTTCCCGATTGAATTTGATCGCATTCTTAACGATGTTGATAATGACGCGTTCAAGTTTTCGCGGGTCACACTGCACGAAACCGAGATCCTCATCCAGCGTCATTTTCAGCTGCAATCGGGCGGCTTCGGCCTGTACGGTCAAAGGGGTGACGGCCTGACGGACAAAGCGCGAGAAGGAAACGCTGACTTGCCGCAAAACCAGCGAGCCCGCCTCAATGCGACTCATATCCAGAATGTCATCCACGGTTCGGCGCAAGCGCGTACAATCCTCGCGGATCATGCCCAAGTAGGGATGCAGCCGATCAGGAACGGGCCCGACAACGCCCTTGAGCATGTTACCCGCCATGTAAAGGATCGAGGCCACCGGGGTTTTGAGTTCATGCGAGACATTGGATACGAACTGGGTTTGCGCTTTATCGTGTGCCTGCAAACTGGCGATGGCGTCCTTGAGTTTCTCCTCGGCTCGCTCACGCTCTTCTATTTCGACACGCAGGCTCTCGTTGGCCGCCTGCAGCGACTGTTCGGTCTCCCGTCGCGCGGTGATGTCACGTAGGAAAAAGCAGAGGCAATCCTTCTTCGTCAGTTGCAGCAAACTAGTGGAAATCTCCGCATGAAAACGCGAATTGTCGGCCCGAATACACTGGGCTTCCAGCAGTGTAAAACGCCCCTCGTTGAGGTTTTCTGAAATCGCTTTAAGAATGTCCTCGTTGAAACCAACAATCAACTGGATGATATTGGCGCCAGTCATTTCCTCGCACGAGAATCCGAAGAACTCAGAGGCGCGAATATTGACGGCCGTGATCAGACCTGAAAAGTTGGTGATGAAGGCGGCATCGTAGGTGTTTTCAAATAGTTCTTTAAGTTCACTGCGCTCCGGCATGTTGCGTAAGCGGGCGGCCTTGGTTATGATTTTTTTCGGTGAGTGACTGGTCCGCGAATGCACCTTGGGCTGCCAATTATCGCGTGGATTGGATTCGATCTCGATACGCATCGTTTTCGATAAGTTATCGCGAGAAGCCATCGGCATATCCAAGGTTCGGGACAGGGCAGCATAAAGTTGAAACAATTCTGCTACAGTAGCGTTCAGGGGATATATGTGTCAAACTGTTCCGAAAGCTGTTGTGTAGAGTGAAGGGTCATCTTCAGTGACTGTTGAAAAACTAGAGATTCCTCGACTTCGCTCGGAATGACACCCTCAGGGCTGTCGGATTTCTAACGCATTGTCGCTGAGCTTGCCGAAGCATCTCGCCAAAGGCGCTGCTGGGAGTTTTCAACAGCCACTTCACTGTGTGTTGCCCAATCCGCTTTACCCCTTTAGGGCATTGATCAGGCTCTGGATCTTGTCAGCATCCGCGAGCAGCTTGTCCTTGGTGGCGCGGACTTGGGCAACAACATTGTCCGGGGCTTTGCTCACAAAGCTCTCGTTTTCAAGCTTACGCATGGTATTTTTTAGATGGCCATTGACCTTACCCAGCTCTGAAGTGAGCCGTTCGAGCTCTGCGGCAACATCAATCACATCTTCAACTGGCAGATAGACGGCTCCCAACTCGCTGAGGGCGCTGGGAATCGCAGCCTCTAGCTTTAGATCCACATCTATTGTGACCTTTTCCGCCCGAAGCGAGTTGCGCACGGCAACACCATCTGCCGCAAGAAAGGCGGCGGCCTCTGTTGAATGAGGGCGGATCATGTAGTCAATCCGCTTCCCAGGCGCAATGCCATAGTCCGACCGCAGGAGACGACCCACACGAATCATATCGTGCTTGGCATCAACATAGGCAACCGACGCCGCGTCAATTTCCGCTTTTTTAAGCACATCTGTAGCGATGGCGGTAGGCCAGGGAGCGCGCATAATTGTTTCACAGCTTTCGGCATATCCCATTGCATGCCAAAGCTCTTCAGTAACAAAGGGCATCATCGGATGCAGCAGGCGAATCGCACTGGAGAAACAATAGTGCATGATCTTCAAAACCTGCTCTCGCCGTGCCGCATCATCTCCATTCAGCGCCTCTTTGCTATATTCCACATACCAGTCACAGAACTGATGCCAAACAAACTCATAGAGCGCATGCGCCGCATCATTGAAACGGTATTTTTCAAGATTATCTGTACACACCTCAATCGCGTCGTTCAATCGCGTGAGGATATGCTTGTCATCGGGAGCCAACAGAGCGGCATCCAACGCCAGTGTCTCGCCCCACTGCCCCGCCGGCACACCTTCGCTATACATCTGCATAAAACGGGCCGCATTCCAGATCTTCGTCCCGAAGTTGCGACCAATCTCAAACTTCTCGTTTGAAACGTAAATATCCTGACCCGTGGCCGTTATCATCATCAGACTGAAACGCAAAGCATCAGCACTGAACTCATCAATAATCGTAAGCGGATTAATGGAGTTCCCAAGACTCTTGCTCATTTTGCGGCCATCATCAGCCCGAACAGTACCGTGAATATAGACCGTATCAAAGGGAACCTCTCCACGGAACTCGATACCCGCCATCACCATGCGGGCCACCCAGAAGAAAATGATCTCCGAAGCGGTCACAAGATCATGCGTGGGATAAAAGCACTTCAGATCGGCATTTTCGGTGGGCCAGCCAAAGGTGCTAAAGGGCCACAACCACGATGAAAACCAGGTATCAAGCACATCTTCATCCTGGCGATACGTTTTGCACCCGCACTTGGGACAGCTCTCCGGTTTCCCCTTGGCAGCCCATTCATGATGGCAGTCGTCGCAATAAAATACGGGAATGCGATGCCCCCACCAGATCTGGCGCGAAATGCACCAATCCCTAATGTTCTCCATCCATTCCTGGTAGACTTTCGTCCAACGATCCGGAACAAATTTCACGCGGCCATCATTGACCGCCTTTAGCGCCGGCTCTGCCAACGGTTTCATTCGAACGAACCACTGCGGAGAGAGTCGGGGTTCAACCACCGTATCGCAGCGATAGCAATGCCCTACCGCATGCTGATGATCCTCGATCTTCTCAATAAACCCCGCCGCCTCAAGATCCTTGAGGATTTGTTTGCGGCATTCAAACCGATCCATTCCCGCGTACGGCCCCGCTTCATCATTCATCGTACCGTCACCATGCATCACATTAATCGGCACAAGATCGTGGCGACGCCCCATGTCAAAATCGTTTGGATCGTGCGCCGGCGTAACCTTGACCAGCCCCGTTCCAAAAGTGGGATCCACAAAATCATCCTGAATGACGACCAGCTCCCGACCCAAGATCGGCAGAATGATCGTATTGTCAATCAAATCAGCATAACGCTCATCCTTTGGATTCACCGCAATGGCCACATCCCCCGGAAGCGTCTCAGGCCGCGTCGTGGCAACCACAATGTGGTCGCGTCCATCGGCCGTCGTTCCCTGCTTCAGCTTGTAGCGAATGTAGTAGAGCTTGCCCGGAGTATCAGCATGCTCGCTCTCTTCGTCAGAAAGCGCCGTCTGACAGCGGGGACACCAATTGATGATATAGTTAGCGCGGTGGATGAGCCCTTTATCGTAGAGCTGAACGAAAACCTCGGAAACAGCTTCACTGAGCCCTTCGTCCATCGTAAAGCGCTCGCGCTCCCAATCACAAGATGCCCCCAGCCGCTTAAGCTGATTGATAATCGTGCTGCCATACTCCTCACGCCACTCCCAAACCCGTTCAATAAACTTCTCGCGCCCAAGATCATCGCGAGTCTTACCCTCTTTTTTTAGCGCGCGCTCCACCACATTCTGCGTCGCAATACCGGCGTGATCCGTCCCTGGCAGCCAAACCACGTTGCGGCCCTGCATCCGACGCCAGCGAACCATAATATCTTGGATCGTATTATTAAGCGCATGCCCCATATGCAAAATTCCGGTCACATTGGGTGGCGGAATCACCACACAGTAGGGATCACCAGCGGCAGAGGCATCGGAATGAAAATACCCCTTTTCCGTCCAAGTTCGATACCACTTTTCTTCCATTGTGTGCGGGTCGTAATGCTTTTCCATTGTCATAATTACTGCTTTCAGGCCTTGCGTTTTTTGCGGGATCCCGCAGCGGTCTTCTTCCCTGCCACAGGGTGCTTCTTTGACTCCTCTGCAAACAGCTTGTACTCAACACTGTCCACCAGGGCTTCCCAAGAGGCTTCAATGATATTCTCGGAGACACCAACGGTTCCCCACGTTTCAACACCATCGCCAGACTCAATTTGAACCCGTGTTGTGGCCGCCGTCGCCTCCTGCGGATCCAGAATCCGTACCCGGAAGTCCGAAAGATGCACATTGGCAATTTCGGGATAAAAGCCTTTCAGCGCTTTGCGTAGCGCCCCATCAAGCGCATTCACCGGACCCTCCCCCTCGGCCACAGTATGCTCAATGGCATCGCCCACGCGCACCTTCACCGTCGCTTCTGAGACACAGGGAGCGTCCTTGCCTCGCTTCTCGATAATCACACGAAATCCCTCTAGCTCAAAAAACGGTTTATGCTTCTTCAGCACCTTCTGCACGAGAATACGGAACGAGGCATCCGCAGATTCGTAAGCATACCCCTTATGCTCCAGCGATTTGAGCTCCTTCAGAATCGCGGCTGTATCTTCCTTGGAGGAGGAGGCCTCGACACCCATCCCCATCTCAATCGCCTTGAGCAGAATGCTGCTACCCCCAGATAACTCCGAAACTAGAATGTGACGCTCGTTTCCCACCATTTCAGGCTCAATATGCTCAAATGTCACTGGGTTCTTCTTTACAGCATTAACGTGGGCTCCACCCTTGTGAGCAAAAGCACTTTTGCCAACATAAGGGGCATGCGTGTCATGCCGTACATTAATCAGATCATCAACAAACAGCGACAGCCCCCGAAGATGATGCAGTTTGTGCGCCCCTTGACAGGAAACACCAAGCTTGAGGTTCAACCCCGGAATAATGGAAATAAGATTGGCATTGCCACAACGCTCACCGTAGCCATTCATCGTCCCTTGCACCTGGACCGCACCAGCGCGAATCCCCTCAATCGAATTGGCAACACCAGTGCCAATGTCGTTGTGCGCGTGAATCCCCACCGGCGTCTTAACAGCCGCCACAATGGTTTTTGTGATTTCATGGATCTCATGGGGAAGACAGCCGCCATTAGTATCACACAACACAAGACAATCCGCTCCCGCAGATTCCGCTGCCACGAGAACTTGCATCGCGTAATCCGGATCATCCTTAAATCCGTCAAAGAGATGCTCAGCATCAAAAATCACCTCTTTACCGCAATCCTTCAAATAGGAAACCGTATCGGACACCATCGCTAGATTCTCTTTCAAGCTGGTGCGCAAAACATCTTTCACATGCAGCTTCCACGTCTTGCCATAAAGGGTAATTACTGGGGTTTCGGCCGCAAGAAGGCCCTGCACAACAGGATCATCTTTAACCTTGGAACGAACCCGGCGCGTACTCCCAAATGCGGCAATTTTCGCGTGGGAAAGCGTCTCTCTCTGAATGGCCTTGAAGAACTCCATGTCCTTCGGGTTGGATCCCGGGAAACCGCCCTCAATGTAGTCGATTCCAAACTGATCCAAGCGCTTTGCTAGCGCGATCTTTCCCGCAGGGGAAAAAGAGACGCCCTCGCCTTGCGCGCCATCGCGTAGCGTCGTGTCATAGATGAATACCTTGCGATTCATATTACCATCCTATCCAAAAAAGGCCTGGTGCAACGAGATAACAGCACGACGACTGTCCTCCGCCTTGACACCAAACATCAAACTGATTTCAGAAGAGCCCTGATTGATCATCTCAATATTGACACCTGCATCGGCAAACGCCTGAGTAGCCTTGCTCGCCAACCCCACATTATAGCGCATGCCTTCACCCACAATCATCACCAACGCCAAGCCGCGCTCAACAATCACATTGTCTGCACCAAGCTCATTGAGAATACGATTCTTCAAATGGGTTTCAATTTCTAGCGAAAGATCCGCCTCCCTGACAATGATTGACATATTATCAATTCCAGAGGGCGTATGTTCGTAAGAGAGGCCTTCTTCCTCAAACAACTGCAACAACTTTCGACCAAATCCAATCTCGCGATTCATCAAGTATTTTCTGACATAGAACGTACAGAAACCATCACTGCTCGCAATCCCAACCACACGACTGGTCACCTCACGGTGTTCGGGTACGATCATTGTGCCAGGAGCACTCGGCGAGTTTGTGTTCTTGATACAAATCGGAATACCCGCACGCACAGCCGGAATAATGGCCTCATCATGCAACACCCCAAAACCCGCATACGACAATTCGCGCATCTCGCGAAACGTGAGTTCCTTAACAGGAGACGCGTCCGGCACGAGGCTCGGGTCTGCCGAAAGTACAGAATCCACATCAGTAAAGTTCTCATAGACCTCGGCACCCACGGCCGCCGCTAGGATGGAACCGGTAATATCGGAGCCCCCTCGAGAAAATGTAACAACCTCTCCCTCAACGGTATAGCCAAAGAATCCCGGAAAGACAACAATCCCCTCAGCATCGCGCAGGGTGGCAAGATTCTGGTACGACTCCGGCAGCAAACGTGCATTGCCATAATCATCACTAAGGAGCAACCCGGCATCTCGTGGGTTAACATATTCCGCTACATGGCCGCGCCGCTGTAGCTCACCGGCAACTAATCGCGCACAGTTATCTTCACCCGCCGCCTTGACGGCATCGAGATAGCGCCCGGCATGTTCCGTGTCTCCTCCAATAGTCTTCTGTAAAGCATCCGAAATCTCAGTCCCAACACAATCGGCTACGCCAAGATCCCGACAAATAGACTGAAAACGTTCTGTAACAATAGCCAACGGCTCCTCGACAGACTCACCCGCCAACCGAGCCTCGGCACAGGAAATTAACAGATCCGTTACTTTGATGTCATCGCAACTTCGTTTGCCGGGCGCCGAAACAACCACAACTTTGCGATCCGTATCTGCCGCAATAATATCACAGATCTTTGCAATCTGCCCCGCATCAGCAACTGAACTTCCCCCAAACTTACATACCTTCATGGCCTAAAACTCCTCATGCCTCTATACGCAAACGGACGGCACCCGTCAAAACGGCATCAAGCGCGTCAATTTCTTTGATAGCAGCAACCATGTCAGACTCTAGCGCCTCGTGGGTGATAATCACCACCGGCACATGCCCATCAACAGATTCCCCCTTCTGAAGTACAGACTCAATACTGATGCCATGCGCCCCAAGAATGCCCGTAAACTGGGCAAGTACCCCCGGCTTATCAGCTGGCATCAACCGCAAATAGTAGCGAGTGCGCACCCCTGAGATGGGCTTTACCGAAAGTGTTTCTCCCGTGCAAGGAACCGCAGAAATACGATTTGAAGCAGCCACAGCCTGATTACGGGCAATATCAGCAACGTCAGCCAGAACCGTGCTTGCCGTAGGCAAACGTCCGGCACCACTTCCATAATATAGGGTCTGGGCAGCCAAATCCGAATCCACCATAACCGCATTAAAAACCCCGTTAACCGATGCCAACATGTGATCCAGGGGCACAAGAGTTGGATGAACGCGAACCTCGACCTCGCCCCCATCGCGCTTAATGATCGCCAGCAACTTAATCCGATAGCCTAACTCCAGAGCATAATCCAAATCGGTCTTGCTCAAGCCGCGGATCCCTTCGACATAAACCGACTCCATCTTGACGGGAGTGCCATATGCAAGCGTTGCCAGAATGGTCGCCTTATGAGCGGTATCAAAACCATCAATATCGAGACTCGGATCGGCTTCGGCAAACCCAAGCGCTTGAGCATCCTTCAGCGCAACATCAAAAGCCTGCCCCTCGGTCTCCATGCACGTCAGAATGTAATTACAGGTTCCATTCAAGATAGCGTAAATGCTCTCCACACGATTCGCAGAAAGCCCCTCTCGCAGGGCCTTTATAATCGGAATCCCGCCACCCACACTGGCTCCAAAATAGATGTCGGCCTTGCTGGCCTCTGCCTGGGCATAAATTTCACTGCCATGTTCAGCCAGAAGCTTCTTGTTGGCCGTCACCACAGCCTTGCCTTGCGCCAGAGCCTTAAGAACCATCTCACGGGCAATGCCTGTGCCACCGATCAGCTCAACCACAACATCAATTTGAGAATCATTTACGACGGAAGCAGCATCTGTGGTGAGAATGCTGGAATCAACAGTAACACCACGATCACTCACAATATCCAAATCCGCTATCTTCCGCAGCACGAGGCGAACCCCTAACCGCTCCGCAATCATATCCCCATTGTGCTGCAACCCCTCAACGACACCGGCACCCACAGTGCCGAAGCCCAATAAACCTATGCCAATCTCTTTCATGAAGTCCCTTTATCTGACATATAATGTCAGTATACCGCCCTATATAAAGGGAAGACTCTAATCATACGCCACTCTGCCTTACAAGCTATTTTGCTTGCCCAACCCTTGCCCTCCTGCCTAGGATATCGAGCCCGTATAGAAAAGGGAGTTCTGCCACCAAAACGTGTGGCTCGTGTCAATTCGCAAGTAAGCAGGGAGAGAAACCATGGATTTCGGCCTCACCGAAGAACAAGTAATGATTCGGGATCTGTGCAGACAGATCGGCGAAGAGAAGATTAAACCAGTACGTGAACACCACGACGAGACGGGTGAATTTCCTTGGGATCTTGTCAAAACCTTCGCAGACGCGGACCTGTTCGGCATCGCGATTGAAGAGGAATTTGGCGGGACGGGTGGCGGAACCATGGATCTCGTCATCGCCATTGAAGAGCTCTCCAAATACTGCGCCGGCATTGCTCTTGCTCTCTTTGGCACCGGTCTGGGTGCAACCCCTATCATACTTTTCGGAACGAAAGAGCAGAAGCAGAAATATCTTACACGCGTCGCCAAAGGAACCGTCTGCGCCTTTGGTCTCACTGAGGCCAATGCTGGCAGTGACGCCGGCGGCATTCAGACGACAGCCGTACTCGATGGCGATCACTACGTGCTCAACGGCACCAAACAGTGGATCACCAATGGGGGCGAAGCCGATATCTACACCGTCGTGGCGCTGACCAACAAGAAGAAGGGCGCACGCGGAGCCAGCTGTCTTATTGTCGAGAAAGACACCCCCGGCTTCACCTTCGGTAAAAAAGAGGACAAAATGGGCATCCGGGGTTCAACAACCCGCGAACTTGTCTTTCAGGATTGCCGTGTTCCAAAAGAAAATCTGTTGGCAAAAGAAGGTATGGGCTTCATCATCGCAATGAAGACGCTTGACTCTTCTCGTCCCGGCGTGGCCGCACAGGCACTCGGCATTGCTCAGGGCGCGTTTGATGAAGCCATCAAATACAGCCGCGAACGGCGTCAGTTTGGCAAGCCGATTTCGGCATTCCAGGGCATGCAGTTCATGTTGGCCGATATGGGAACCAAGGTTGAGGCCGCCCGCGCCCTCGTCTACCGCTGCGCCAATTACATGGACACCGGTGCCAAGGATGTCAGCAAGATGTCCGCAATGGCCAAAGTCTACGCTTCCGATGTCGCCATGGAAGTGACGACCGATGCCGTTCAGGTTCTCGGTGGCTACGGTTACATGAAAGAGTATCCTGTCGAGAAGATGATGCGCGATGCCAAGATCACACAGATCTACGAAGGCACGAACCAGATTCAACGCGAAGTTATCGCCAACCGACTCCTCAAAGAGGCCGCCAGCCTTAAATAAAGCAAATCAACAAGACACATTTGAAAGCGCGGAGCCTAAAAGCTCCGTGCTTTTTTTGTGGGGTCCCTGTGTCGGGCATATCTGCAATTCGTTGCATTCCATCTTTGTAGGATGTGCTTCCCGGTATTCCGCGAGCGCGTGTCTCTCTGGCTCCACAGCACGGGCTCCCGAATACAGGAAGCCCGTCCTACAAGCAACAACTGACACGTCACATAACACGATCATGCTTGCCTGTGCAGCGAATCGCAGATGCGCGCGTTGTAGTGCGTCATTGCACAGCGGTTCCAAATTAGGAAATCTTCGAGTTGCGGGAGGGGCTTCGGACAT